>QIGO01000101.1 GCA_003230015.1 Alphaproteobacteria bacterium
ATACCTACGTGACCGAAAGCAGTTTTTCCGACCTCGGCTTAGCCGAACCGATTCAACGTGCACTGAATACCAGAAACCATATCATCCCAACGCCCATACAGGCCAAAGCCATCCCCGAGCTGCTCAACGGCCGCGACATGCTCGGCATCGCCCAGACCGGCACCGGCAAGACCGCGGCTTTCGCGCTGCCCATACTCCACCGGCTTTCCCAAGGACGTGGCAATAACGGCCCCCGCAGCCCCCGCGCCCTGATCCTGGCGCCGACCCGCGAACTGGCGATCCAGATCGGCGACGAGTTTCGCGCCTATGGCAAATATCTCCATCTGCGCCAGGCCGTGATCTTTGGCGGCGTCAGCCAGAAGGCGCAGGTCAACGCCCTCAACCGCGGCGTCGAAATCGTCGTCGCCACCCCCGGCCGCCTTCTCGACTTGATGCAGCAACGGCGCCTGACCCTCGACGCGGTCCAGTTCCTTGTCCTCGACGAGGCCGACCGCATGCTCGACATGGGCTTTGTGCGAGACGTCCAGAAGATCATCGCCGCCATACCGAAACGGCGCCAGACCCTGCTGTTTTCCGCCACCATGCCGGCGGCGGTAGCGCGCCTCTCGGCCGACATTCTGACCAACCCGGTTCGCACCGAGGTAACGCCCCAGGCGACACCCATTGAACGCATCAAACAAAGCATTTACCACGTTGAGGCGGCGGGCAAAGGCGCCCTGCTCGCCAGCATCCTCGACGACCCTGCCCTGTCGCGCGTGATTGTTTTCGCCCGCACCAAGCACCGCGCCAACCGCGTCGCCGAACAGCTCGGCAAGCGCGGGCACACGGCCGAAGCCATCCACGGCAACAAGTCCCAAGGTGCCCGCCAACGGGCCCTCAAGCGCTTCCGTAACGGCGATGCGCGGATCCTGGTGGCCACGGACATCGCCGCCCGCGGCATCGACGTCGACGGGATAACCCATGTCATCAATTTCGAACTTCCCAACGAACCGGAAAGTTATGTCCATCGCATCGGACGCACGGCCCGCGCCGGCGCCGGCGGCGCCGCATTGTCTTTCTGCGCCCCGGCCGAACGTGGTTATCTCCGCGACATTGAACGCCTGATCCAGCAGCGCCTGGCGGTGATCGGTGAAGAGCCCCCCGCCATGGCAGACTCTGGCCGCCGCGGCAACGCGCCTCGCAGCCGCGTCGCATCGCCTCAAAAGCGCCCACGGCGCCACAATCCGCGCGGCCGCAGACGCAACGCCCAAAGCGCCGCCCACGCGGTTATGTGAGTGTGTAGCGGCCGGATTATTTCTGTAGCGTCTGAGTTTTAGCTGGCACCCGCGACCCGAACCATGGCCGGCGCATGTTCATGCGCCGCCATCGGGATCAAGCGTTCCAGCAACCGAAAACTATTCTGGCACACGGCCGAAAGGTTGGCCGAGAAGTCCGACGCCGCCTCGCTGCCCGCCGTATCCGACAAGCCCCGGATGACCACAAACGGAATCCCGTTCAAATCGCAGGTATAGCCTACCGCCGCCCCTTCCATCTCGGTGGCCAGCGCGGAAAACTCCCGTTGCAGCCAGCGCAGCGTATCCGGGTCCTGAATAAAACGGTCACCAGAGACCACGGTGCCCAGCATCAGATTGGGACCGCCGGCCTCGCCGCTAAAAACCGCGTCATAGGCATCGGCCGCCATTTGTACCAGGGCTGGATCGGATTCGATGGTCCGGCCCTTGTCCGGCAATTCCCCGTGGCGCCGCCCAAAAGCGGTAAGATCCATGTCATATTGGATGACATGGCTGGCGATCACCAGATCGCCCACTTGCATATTCGGCAACAGCCCGCCGGCGACACCGCTGAAAATCATCTTGTCCAGGGGGTAATGGTCGATCAGCATCTGGGTGCAAATCGTCGCGTTAACCTTGCCGATGCCACAGCGCGCCAATACCAGATCGACGCCACGGAACTGACCCCGCAGCACTTCGACACCGGCCCGCGTCTGCCGCTCGGTGATCGTGCTCGCCTGCTCCAGCAGGTCGATTTCTTCTTGCATAGCACCGACAACAGCCAGCATGACCCTGTTAACCCCGCCATTGGACTGCCGGCAGCATAACCGCCCTCGCACTAACAGACGGTGAACTCCGGCCTGCTAAGCGGTCGCGACGATCTTCCTAAACGTAAGATTAACCCGCGCGCCAACCGCCCGGCGGCTCTTGGCAATGCTGTGCACCCAATGCTCTTGGGTCGCACCGGCCATGACCAGACAGCCGCCATGGCCAAGATCCAGCACCACGCGCGCGCCATCCCCACGGTGCTTCAGCACGAACCGGCGTGTTGCCCCCAGCGACACACTGGCGATCACCGGATGCCGGCCTAGTTCCGCTTCATTGTCGCTATGCCAAGACACGCTGTCGCGCCCATCGCGATAGAAATTGAGCAACACCCCATTGAAAACCTGACCGGCGCAAGCCTCGGCAATGTCTTTGAGCACCGGCAAGGGCTCGCACCAACGCCGCGGCCGGTGGTCGATGCCGCTATAACGATATCCCTTATCGCCATACCAGGCCGTCAGCCGCGGCACCGCGACCCGCTTCCCCATCACCTGCAGCCACTCTTGCCGCCAATCCATTTCCGCCAGCAGCCGCTCCAGCAAAAGCGTCCCATCCCTGGCGCCGACCGCATCTTCAAACAGATAAACGGCCCCGTCGCGCGGCAGCAGGTTACCCGCCAAGACTCTCACCCAGCGCCAAGCCGTCGCGAAACACCATCATCTTGTCCCGTTCCATGATCCGCCAGGGTTCATTATCCGTCAGCGGCCGTGTGGCGATGACGGAAACCACATCCTTGGGGCTGGTCTCCTCGGCAAAATCCACCGCCAGTTCCTTATCGATAAGGCGGGCTTCGCCAAACGGCGCCCGGCGGGTTAACCAGCTCAAATGCGTGCTGCAATGGCAATAGAGCTGCCGTGAGTCGCTCAGCAGCATATTGAAGCTGCCGCAGCCGCCCAGGGTCTCGGCGAGTTCCCCCACCAGGTCGCGCAAGTCTTTTTCCCGCTTCGGCGGTTCGGCGAAGCGCATGCGGATCTGATCCAGCATCCAGCAAAAAGCGTGTTCGCTATCCGTCGTCCCGATCGGCCGGTAAAAGCGCAAGTCCCAGCGCTTGACCCCTTTCAGCCGCCCGTTATGAGCAAAGGCCCACTGCCGCCCCCACAGCTCGCGCGTAAACGGATGCGTGTTTTCCAGGCACACCCGCCCATTGGTGGCTTTTCGAATATGGCAGATGACGGTCAGGCTCTTGACCGAAAGGCTCTGCACCAGTTTGGCGACCTCCGAGGCGGCCCCGGGCAGTGGATCGTGAAATGTCCGGCAGCCCCGCCCCTCGTAAAAGGCGATACCCCAACCGTCGCGATGCGGCCCCGTCCGCCCGCCCCGTTGAATAAGCCCGGAGAAACTGAACCGAATATCCGTTGGAGTGTTGCAATTCATGCCCAGCAATTCGCACATGGCATGAGTCTAGCCCGCCGCGCCTTATCGGCAAGTACAACAAAACATTAACCTTGAAAAAGCTCAATCGCCGTCGCGGGTCGCGATATTTATCCGCTGGTGCGTCCCAACAGCGCCGGCGCCGGTCCCACCGGCTCCGGCAGCCAGGCCCGGATCCGTTCGGCAAGCACGCTCAGCCGCGTCGGTTTGGCCACGCTGTCGACAATGTCGATCCGCGACATGGCACCCAGCTGCAGCCATTCGATACAACCGGACAGCAAAATGATGCGCGGTTTGTAGGAGGCCTCCTGGACCAGGGCCGCCACCTCCATGCCATCCATGTCGGGCAGGCCGATATCCAGCAGAATGACCGCTGGATGGGTCTCGCGGGCCAGCGATACGGCGGCCTCGCCGCTCCCCACCGCCACCGCCTCGACCCCCTGTCGCGCCAGATAGCTGACGACGGTTTGGGCATAGGCCCGATCGTCATCCACCACCAAAACGCCCCGGTCCTTCGTCATTTTGTCCATCCTGGCACACCCATGAAAACCGATCTATCAGCCTGCCAGTATCCCCTGGCTTCACTTAGCAATTGTTAAGGCCGCCGTTGCCCGATTTTTGCCACTAGTGTGGTGGAACAGAGATTCGTGACATCTAGGATCGATTTTCCGGTCCTCTGGGTAGGAAGCGTCGCGCCGCCGATGCCATAGCATCGGCAAGCGGCGATGACGCCCTCCAGAGGGCCGGAAAAGCGACCCTTCGGGCGACCTGCAAAGACGTCCTAGATGTGACGAATCTCTGTTCCACCACACTAGGCACTTGACCCCTAGGCTTTCTCCGCGATGCTGCGGTCATGCTTATTCTCGGCGTACATTCAGGTTTCCACGACGGCTGCGCCGCCGTCTTCGAGGACTATAAAATGGTCGCGGCGGTCGCCCTCGAGCTCGAACGGCTCACCCGCGAAAAAATCGATGGCGGCCGCATCCCCCGGGAAGCCATCGACGAATGCCTGACCATCGCCGGCGCCCAACCCAGCGACGTCGATGCCGTCGCTTTCAGCCGTGCCGCCTTCCCATGGCGTTATTGCACCCATATGAGTGCCGGCCGCCGCCTCGGCCGCCACGCCAAGGAGCTTCAGGGCCGTGTTCCCATGGTCAGCCTCGAGCGCGAACTCATGCGCGCCGGCCACACCCAGGCCGAACGCATCCTCGATACCAGGCAACTCACCGGTGACTTGGGTTTCTCCCATCAATGCCGGGTGCATTTCTACAACCACCACCGTGCCCACGCCCTGGCCGCCTTGTTCCACACCGACTGGGATGAGGCGCTGATCTATACCGCCGATGGCGGCGGCGACAATGTGCAATACAGCCACCGCGTCCTCCAGAACGGCGACTTGAGAGAATTCTTCGGCGGCGACGAGGGCCTCACCGCCCCCACGCGTATCGACAGCCTTGGCCTCGCTTACGGATTCGCCACCCAGGCTCTCGGTTACAAGATCAATCGCCATGAAGGAAAACTCACCGGCCTCGCCGCCCTCGGCAAGCCTTCGGCCTTGGATCGCCTGGCGGCGCATTTCTCCGTCGACGACGACGGCGTGATCGATAGCGACTTCGCCACCTACGCAGATATGCGCAGCTTCATTGCCGGGCTCGCCTCGGAAATATCCCGCGAGGATATGGCCGCCTCGATACAGCGGCTGCTCGAGGACACCATTCTGCGGGCCGTCCATCGCCTGCTCGAGCGCCATCATGTTCGCCATCTGGCGCTGTCCGGTGGTGTTTTTGCCAATGTCCTGCTCAACCAGCGCCTCGCCGAACAAACCGACATTGACGAAATATTTATCTATCCGGCGATGAGCGATCAGGGCCTCGCCGCCGGCGGCGTTCTCGATTTCCTGCTTGCCCGCGACGGGCTGGCGCACTGGCTCGACCGCCGTCACCGCCTCGAGCATCTCTATTATGGCCGCGCCTGGTCGGCCGATCCTTGTCTGCGGGAAACGCCGGGCATCCACAAGCTTCCCGGTGACCCAGCCGAACAGGCCGCCAACCGCCTGGCCGAGGGCGCCGCCGTCGCCCTCTACGCCCAAGCGATGGAACATGGCCCCCGGGCCTTGGGTGCCCGCACGATCCTTGCCAACCCCGCCGACGCCAGCATCAACGACACTCTCAATGATCGCCTGGGACGCAGCGAATTCATGCCTTTTGCCCCTGTCATCGCCGCCGAAGACGCCAACGAGGTATTTCATCTGCCCTCGGTCAGCCGTTATGCGGCTTATTTCATGACCATCACTTGTGCCGTCCGCAAACAGTGGCGCCAGCGCATCCCCGCGGTCGTCCATGTTGACGGCACCGCCCGCCCCCAGCTTATCGAGCGCCAAACCAACCCCCTCTATTTCGACATTCTCGCTGCCTTCAAGGCCCGCACGGGACTGCCGGCTTTGATCAACACCTCGTTCAATGTCCATGAGGAACCCATCATCAACACGCCGCAAGAGTGCTGCCGCGCCCTCACCGACGGCCGTGTCGATTTTGTCGTCACCCCTGATGGTCTCTACGGCCCGAAAATTTAGCCTCGACCGGATCTCGCAAGTCCGCGCCAATCGCCGCCGATTAAGGTCTCGTCAACCAAATATCACTAGATATGACAGTCGGTTCGGCGCCTGAGGCGATGCCCCTGCATTGCCCGCGGAGTACTTGGCGGGATGGATAAGAAGCTATTAATTGCGGCTCTCAGCGGCCTCGCGGCCGGCACCGGTTTTGTCAATGCCGAACAGGCCGTCGCCCAAACGCCAGAGGAGCAAACCGCTTTTGACGCCGCAATGGCACAAGGGACAGTCGAGGCGTTGCAGGAGTTTCTAATCCTTTTCCCCAACAGCGAGTTGGCGGCAAGGGCGTTCGAGGCGCTTAACGCGCTCATTTCAGCGCCCCAGCAACCCTATGTGCCAACCCCGCTGGATCCCACCCAGCGCCTGCCGGCGATCAATCTGACCACCGGCGACCCGCCGACGACAACGATCTATTGATGCGACCACCAACCGGCCTCGAGCGCCGGCCACGCTAGTTCAAGGAGCGATTCGGGGGCATGTCCTCAAAGCAATACGACATCGCGATAGTCGGGGACCTGCGCTTCCCCGGTGGCACATCGACTTGCACGGCGCAAGAGATCCGGGCCCTGGCCAGCGCCTCCTATCGCTTAGCACTGGTCCACATACCGTCCCGCCGCTTCAGCCGCGCCAAACCGTTCCACCGACAACTCCAGGCCTGTTTGGACGACGGCCTCTGCGATCTGGTGGATACCAGTGAGAACCCGCTGCGAACGGATCTCCTGATCCTCCACAACCCCTATGTTTTCACCGAGATGCCCGAGCAGCGGCCGCGCATCCACGCGACCACCAAGATCCTCGTCGCCCACCAGCCCATCATCGACACCAACAGCGTTCCTTATTACGATGCCGCCCGCGTCAACGCCATTTGCGAGGATCTTTTTGGCGCCGGCATCCAATGGGCGCCCATATCGGCGACCAGCCGCGCAAACCTCCTCGCCGCCAACTTGCCCCACCCGATCCTCGACGAAGATTGGGGCAATCTTATCGACCTCGATCACTGGCGGACCGACCGGCCGCGCGCCGTTGGCCCGATCCCGGTCATCGGCCGCCACAGCCGGCCCGAATGGGAAAAATGGCCCGACACCCGCGAAGACACCCTGCTGATCTACCCCGACCGCGACGATATCCATGTCCGTCTGCTCGGTGTTGCCGATAAATTGCGCGTGCAGATCGGCGACTTTCCCGCCAATTGGCAGACCTACGGCTTTAACGAACTCGACCCCGCGCAGTTCCTGCGCACCATCGACTTCTTTGTCTACTACCACCACAAGGATTGGGTCGAGGGTTTCGGGCGCAACATCGCCGAGGCATTGGCCAGCGGTTGTGTCGTTATCTTGCCGCCCCACTTCCGGCCCACCTTCAAGGAAGCCGCGATCTATTGCGAAGCCGGCGAGGTCATGTCGACAATTCTCGAATTCTACACCGATTGGGAACGCTACCGGATTCAATCGGAGGTTGGCCGCCGGTTCATCACCCGGCTTTGCGGACCGGACGGCCATATCGAACGTATCCGCCGTCTTATCAGCGCGGCACCCGCCCATCCGGCCGCGATCGATGGCCCGGCAGGCATTCTGACCCCCGCAACGCCCGGCAAGAGTCACAAGCCGGCGATCCAGGAAACCGAAATCGCCCTGATCGGCGATTTCCGTCGTTACGGCGAAACATCCTGGCGTGTGGCGCATGAGGCCCGCATCCAGGCCGAGGCCGGATATCGCACCGCTCTGCTTCACTTGCCCGGCGACAATCCCGACGCCGGCCCGGTTATCCATCCCGCGATCGATGCTTGTGTAACCGAGGGCCTGGCCGTCCCCCTGGATCCTGCCGCGTCATTGATCCATACCCGCCTATTGATTATTCACGGTCCCGAAAACGTCCTTGTCGGCGAGCGCCAGCCGGTTCCTCATATCCTCGCCGACAAAGTCGTCGTGGTCGTCGACCGCTCGCCCGTCGACTATCCCCCGCCCTATGATCTCGCCCACAAGGATCGGCTCTTCCGCGCTCACTTTGGCGGCGAGATTCTGTGGGCACCGGTGGACGACGAGGTCCGCCAAAGCATCGTCGAATACAACGCCGACGTGCGGCTGCTTGACGCCACCTGGACACCATCCCTCACCCTTCCCGCCTGGCGGGCTCGCCCGCGCAACCATGCCGCGCCCATCATCGGCCGCAGCAGCCTCGCCGGCGACACCCAATGGCCCGAGAGTGCCGAGGAGCTGGCACAAATCTATCCCCATGACGGCCAGGTCATTGTCCGTGTCGCTTCCTCGCCGGCCTTGGGCGCCATCGCCGGCAACCCGCCGCCGCCGGCCTGGCAGCTCTTCCAACGCGGCGACATCGACCATGGTAAATTCATCGAGAATCTCGATTTCTTCGTCTATTACCCGTCTCCTCGCCTCAAGGAGCTGCCCCTTCACGCGGTCGTCGAGGCTATGGGGCGCGGCGTCGTCACTATCCTGCCCCGCCATCTCAAGGCACAATTCGGCACCGGCGCATCCTATGTGCGGCCCAACCGGGTCACTGCCACGATCCACGATCTCTTCGCCAACCGGGACGCCTATGACGACTTGGCCACTCACGCGGCCCGTCAGGCCCGTCAGCGCTTCGGCGCCAACATCCACAAGGCGCGCCTGCGCCACTTGATCGGCGATGCCGCCAATCCTCTCCCGGCCAGGCCGGGCCGCCAGGCCAACAACCGCGTCCTCTTTGTCAGTTCGAACGGTGTCGGCCTCGGCCATCTAACCCGGCTGTTGGCTGTCGCCCGCCGCATGCCAGAGCCTGTCGAGCCGGTTTTCGCCACCATGAGCCAAGCCCTTCAAATCGTCGAGCAACATGGTTTCCCGGCCGAACATATCCCCTTTCACCGATATGCTGGCTGCAACGTCGCCGACTGGAACTTTTGGCTCTCCAAGCAGCTCCGCCAGGTTATCGAATATTACGGTGCCCGCGCCGTTGTGTTCGACGGTTCGATCCCCTATTCCGGCCTCATCAACGCCGTTGGCCCCGACCCCGATTGCCGGCTTGCCTGGATCCGCCGCGGTATGTGGCGGCCCGAGCAGGATAACAACGGCATTATTGCCCGCCAGCAGTATTTCGACCTGATTATCGAGCCCGATGACATCGCCGCCGCCCTAGATAACGGCTTGACCGCGCAGAACCGGCACATGGCTTTGCCTGTGGCACCGATCCGCCTGCTTGACGATGACGAACTGCTGGACCGTGAAACCGCCGCGGCCGAAATCGGCCTCGACCCTGACCGGCCGGCCATGCTGATCCAGCTTGGCGCCGGCGCCAACCGCGACGTCGTCGCCTTGACCGACAAGGTCCTGCGGACCGCCGGCCAATGGCCCGACCTGCAACCGGTCATCGCCGAATGGCTCATGGCCCCCAACCGCCTCGATCTGTGGCCGGGCGTTAAGCGCCTGCGCGGATATCCTCTCAGCCGCTATTTCAGAGCCTTCGATTTTGCCATTGGCGCGGCCGGCTACAATGCTTTCAACGAGGCCATCAGCCACGGCCTGCCAACCATTTTCGTTCCCAACGATCACCCGGAAATGGACGACCAGCGGGCCCGTGCCAACCATGCCGAGGCCAATGGCGCGGCTTTGTGTCTTGACGATCCCGAAGCCGCCGACCTCAAGCAATATTTTGAAATCTTGCTCAACCGGGACGTCCGCAATCACTTGATTGCCAACTGCGCCCGCCTAACCCGCGACAACGGCGCCGCCCAGGCCGCCGGCGCCATTGCCGACGGCTTGCTGTAGCAGAAGGTTTATTGCCGATGAACGCTCCCGCCCGCGCGCCACATATCCCTGCTGCCGTGCGCAATCTGCGCAGTCGCGTCGAAACCCAGGCGCGCCATATTGAGATTATCGAGCAACGCCTGCGCCAAACCATGGACGATGCCGGTTTGCACAGCGTCACGGTCGAACTGCTGCCGGCCCTGCCCCGGCGCCCCATCACCCAGTACCAGCAACGGGTATGGCAGAAAGTAGCACCCGGCCCGCTCGCCCCGCCGACCCCACAACCCGAGACCCCGGACCCCTCTTGGTGGCCACGCCCGAACGCCACGGCACCCACCCTCACACCGGCGCCCGGCTGGGGATGTTACGAACTCACTGGCCAGGCCGGTAAGGTTCTCGGCATCTCCGTCTTCGGCGTTGAACAGCAAAGGCTCGCCGAAATTCTCGCACTGATTGCCGACCAGCAACGAAAGACCCGTGATTTCACACCGCTATTCCTAACCAGCGACACCGCCTTCCATCTTTTCCGCCGCTATGGATTTGTTTTCGAATATCTCCCCCCCGCGGCCCGGCGCGAGAATGTCACAGGGCAACAGGACTGGAACGACTACGCCGCCCAGCGGCTTGAGCTTATTTGTCGCAAATGGGGCATCGCCCGCGTTATCTGTTTCGGTTCTCAAACCATTGGGTCCTGGTAACCACGCCCCATAATCCACCTTTGACTTGCCATGGTGGCGTCACAATTATCGTCATAATTTTGCTCACCGGAGCGGCTTGCCGCGCTGGCACCGAACCTGTTTCCACCACATGACACCAGAACACTGCCATGCCGAGACCCTTGGTCCTTGCCGCTCTCGTCCCGTTCTTCGCCCTAGTCGCCTCCGCCGCCGCTATCTCTGCAACCGACCCCGATGCCATCCGGCGCGGGGAATATATTTTCAACGCCGGCGGTTGTGCTGGTTGCCACACTGATATCAAACAGAAGGGCCCTTTGCTCGCCGGCGGCCGCCCTATGGATACGCCTTTTGGCCGCTTTTACGGCCCCAACATCACGCCGGACCTCGAGTACGGCATCGGCTCTTGGACGGACGAGCAATTTATTACCGCCCTCCAATCCGGCATCTCGCCTCAGGGCAAACCCTACTACCCGTCTTTTCCCTACACGGCCTTCACCAAGGCCACGCGTCAAGACCTTCTCGACCTAAAATCCTACATCTTTTCCCTGCCGGCGGTCAGCCAACCCAACCGCCCCCACGAGCTTCGATTCCCGTTCAATTTTCGCCTCCTTCTTTGGCCTTGGCGCTTCTTGAACTTTGAGCCCGGCACCCTCGCCGATGACCCAAGCCAAGACGCCACTCTGAACCGCGGACGATATCTGGTCGAGGCACTCGGCCGTTGCAGCCAATGCCATACCCCCCGCAACGCCCTTGGTGCCACCATCGCAGACCTCAACATGGCCGGCGCCATCGTCGGGCCGGACGGCCCGAGTTTTCCCAATATCTCCCCCCATCCTGACACCGGCATCGGCTCCTGGAGCATCGCCGATATCGTACAATTGTTAAAAAGCGGCTTGACGCCGGATTTTGATTCTGTCGGCGCATCGATGGGCGAAGTCGTTGAAGAAACGACCTCAAGGCTACTCGATCAGGATTTGGAGGCCATTGCCCAATACCTCCTGTCTCTGCCGCCTATCGACAATAAGATTGCCAAACCGACCAGCGAATAAATTTGCCATTGGAAATATTAATACATGCCTTCGCGGGAGCATTACCGCATATTTATCGAATCAGAATATCAGAGGGGGAAAGCGATACTGGGACTAGCCCTTGTGTCGGCTCAACAGCTTGGGAATTAGGCGAGTCTACCCCAATAGTATTGGCGTCATCGGTATCATAGTGGCGCCACCGTCGTACCTCCGCTGTTTGCAAAAACTATCCCTCTGAGTAATGGGAAGCTTCTAAAGTTTTCAATATTATCACACTGGTGAACCGAGAGGGGTAACTGAGTAAGCCCAAATAATAAGCGGTCACCAAGATTTTGATCAAAATCGGATTGATAGTTTGGACTGCCGCGACGTCCGGAGGCAAATATGAATATAATTAAAACCTTCCTGGTTGGCAGGAACAAACTCTTCCGCGAGGGCTTGAAAAGTCTGTTGAAGGACTCGCAATTTGACGTTGTCGGCGAGGCCGATGACGTCGGCCAGACCCACGCCAATCTCGCTCAAATCGCCAGTCCTGACATTATATTGCTTGATTTCTCCGCCGAACCTGAACACGCCGCCGAAGACCTGTCGCATTTGCGTTCATTATTGCCCGGCGCGCAGATTGTCGTTCTTACCGAGACCCTTTGCTCGCAGACATTGGCGGCTTGTTTGGCCGCCGGCGCCCATGGTTATCTGATTAAGGACATTTCCGTCGACGCCCTGTTGCAATCTCTGCGCCTGGTCATGCTCGGCGAAAAAGTATTTCCCACCCACCTCGCGGCACTGCTGGTAAACGGCATGGCGAGTACCGCGCCAACCAGAATTTCGACGACCAACGCCCATGGTCTGTCCGAGCGTGAAGTGCAGATACTCCAATGCCTCGTCCAGGGCGATTCCAACAAGATGATCGCCAACCGGTTGAACATCACCGAGGCGACGGTCAAGGTTCACATGAAGAGCCTGCTCCGCAAGATCGATGCGAGCAACCGCACCCAGGCCGCCATTTGGGCATTGAACAACGGCCTCAACGCCGGCATGAACCCGCCCGACGCGGCCGAATAGCGCCCGGCACTTATTTCCTGCAGCTTCGATTTTCATCTTCTGGCCGGCGCCTGGCGCCGGCCAGTTTCATATGCGCTTCAATGTACCTCGACGCTGGGGATCGTATCGCGCCATTGTTGTCGCGCCATGAAGACGCCGGCCTCGGTGCGGTTTCGAAAATGCAATTTCCCCAGCACACTGCGCACCAGTGATTTGGCTTGCGCCTCCGACACGTCCATGGCGCGCGCAATATCGCGGTTCCGCTGTCCCACCGCCAACTCCCGCAAGACCTGCATCTCGCTCTCACTCAACCGCTGCACCAGATTGAGGCGCAGTTCGTCCAAACCGAATGTAGCCCCCAACTCCGGTGGCATCAGCGTATAACCGCTGCTGCTAAGTTCGATCACCTCGGAAAGATGCTCCATGGTCAAATCTGTAAATAGCCATGAATCGGCAAGATGTAGCGTCCCTGCCGCCTCGAGCAGCCGGTCGCTGGTCAGCGCCACGATCACCCGGGCGCGTCGCGAGATTTGCACATAGGCGTTGGCGCCTGACTCACGAAGTTTCTGCAACGAGGCATACCAGGCAATAAGAAAATCGGTGCGGCGGATATCGTTCGGCGATACCAGGCTGAGGTCATCGACGACATCGATCTCCAGATGTTTCATCCCCCCCAACAGTCTCAACAGGTCTCTGCGTTCTTTTCCTTCATTCACTGCAACCAGTACACGCGCAAATGTCCGTGTCTCCGTCCGGTCAGCCATGTTTGTTTCCATGCGCCCCAACTTTCATGCCCTGCATTTCGACGGCCGCGGGAGCGCCTACGGCACGGTCGATACATTTGCCTCCGCCGAACCGCGAAACAACGCAGCACGGCCCGGCCTTTACCCCGTAAATTCGTCTGAACACGCCCCGAATCCGACCTAGTCTCGCCACTCTTCCAGGTGGCTAATCGCCTCCAATTCAATGTTCAAAGCATATACCGCATCCACCCTCTGCCTAAAGACACGCTCAAGAACTAGGGCAGACCGCAAAGCAGCTAACACCTCGATGCACTTTCCCCCGATGGGCTAACCCATCGAACCGAATGTGCCACATAGATCGGCCCGGCTACGGAATACAAAGAAAATAACACACCAATCGGCCGTAGCGGTGAACAATCCGGACCGACATCATCACCCGACCCGCACATGAATTAATCAATATTCAGCAAATGGCACCGGGGCGGCAAACCTGGTCCACCGCCCCGGATACGCAAAGGTCGCAAGTCACCCCGGCGTTTCGGCTGCGAGGGGGAATGCTGAACGCCGTCAGGTTACGACATGTTATTCTACAACGCGCTGCGCCAGCATTGGCTGGATCATTCGCCTTATTTTCCGGCCAGAAAGGTGCAATATCAACCGACAAAGCGCCGAACGCATCGGTAGTAACGCTGCCGGCAATCCCGCGCTGAGCCCCCGACTCGGCTCCTCCTTTTCCGGCCCCGCGCTAGAGACGGTAACCCGCATCCTTTGCGTCTATGATCCGCACCATCGCGTCGAAGACATCTTGGCCGCGGCCCAGGTCTGGATTGAATTGCAGGGCTTGCTCATGCGCCAGGTCGACAACTGTCTCGGCAATGGCAATATTGGCGCCGGCCATGCTTTCGCTCGCCTGCTGCACTTCGCAGGCCCTCTGCAACGTCCATAGGCGCACGAAAGCTTCGGCAATCGTCTCCCCATGCACCAGCAGGCCATGGTTACGCAGGATCAGAATCCGTTTGTCGCCGAGGCTGGCCAGCAGGCGCGGCTGTTCCCCGCGATTGACGGTGATCCCCTCGAAATCATGATAGGCCACGTCCTTGATGATTTGCGCGGCGTAGAAATTTGTCGCTGTAAGCCCACCGCCTTTGCAGGCCACCGCCATCCCGGCGGTGGTATGGGTATGCATGACACAATGCGCTTGGCCGCAGGCGCCGTGGATCGCCCCATGGATGACGAATCCGGCCGGATTGACCCGGCCTTCCGAGGCGCCAACCAAGTTGCCCTCGACATCGATCTTCAGCAGCGCCGATGCGGTCACTTCGCTGTACAGCAAGCCGAACGGATTGATTAAGAAATGCCGCTCCGGCCCCGGCACCCGCAAGGTTATGTGGTTGTAGATCAGCTCGGTCCAGCCGAGGTAATCGAACACGCGATAGCATGCCGCAAGCTGCACCCGCGCGTCCCACTCAGCCGCGCTGATGTGACGCGGCCGGGTCCGCGCCTCGATCGTCGCCAGCTCTTTTTTGCCCACCGTTACAAACCTTCCCCTATTTGACTCTCAAGCATGCCCACGCACATTCCTTGCAGATGTTTAGCATCCTTGGCCACCTGAGTTAGTCTGCGCACGCCCACATTGTTTCAGGATTTCCTCCCATGAGAGTTTGCGTGTTCGCCCCTGGCGTGACCAGCGATTTTCCCGCTGCGGCATTGTATGAAAACCGCCCCTAGCGCGCCGTCACTTTGGCTTCTCGCGGCGATTGTAAGCTCCGGCCAATTGGCCGTAACAATTTATCTGCCCTCGCTGCCATTCATGGCCGAGGATCTCGGCTCCACCCAGACATGGGTACAATTGGTCGTCACGGTTTATCTGGCGACTTTCGGCTTGGCCCAGCTCGTCACCGGCCCGCTTTCCGACAGTCTCGGTCGCCGGCCTGTCTTGTTGGCGGGGCTCGGTCTCTATTCCCTGGCCAGCTTCGCCGCCGCCTTGGCACCCAACATTCAGGTCCTCCTCGCCGCCCGCATCTTCCAGGCCCTTGGCGGCTGCGCCAGCCTCGTCGTCACCCGCGCGGTAATCCGCGACAGCGCCCATGGTCCGGCAGCCACTCGGGCCAATGCCTATCTCGGTATATCCCTCGCCGTCGCCCCGGCCCTCGCCCCGATTGTCGGTGGCCAGTTGGAGTCCTGGTTCGACTGGCGTGCCAGCTTCTACTTCACCGCCATCGCCGGCATCTTGGTATTGGTCACCACCTATCGCCTGCTGCCTGAGACGCTTCCCGTGGCCCAGCGTCAGCCCACCGCCTTTGCCGGTTTGGCCGGCCGCTATCTCGTACTGGCCCGCATGCGCGCGTTCATGGGTTATTCCCTGTTGATTTCGTTCCTGTCCGCCGGTTTTCAGGGCTACCTCGCCGCCGCGCCCATCATCTTGATTGTCCTGTTCGGTGTTCCGGCTCACCTGTTCGGCTGGTATACGGTCGCCATCCCCATTGGTTTTACCATTGGCAACCTGAGTGCCGGACGGCTGGCGACGCGCTTTGGCATGGACAGAGTTATCTTGGTCGCCCTGGCCGCTGGCACCGTCGCCGGGGCGATCATGTTGCTAACCACCGCCGCCGGCGGCGGTCTGATCTCCACGCTCGCCCTGGTCGTCGTCTACGCGATCGTCAGCGGCCTCGTATTCCCCACGTCTCTCGCCGGCGCCTTGAACGTGGTCGAGCCAAGCGTCGCCGGCGCCGGCGCCGCGGTCGGCGGTTTCCTGCAAATGTTTCTTGGCAGCATCATCACCGCGATCGTTGCCGCCGTTGCCCTGAAGTCCGCCTTTCCTCTGGCCGTGCTCATCAGCGGCTCCATGGTTGCCGCCCTCGCTGCATTCGTCTTTTTGGTTAAGCCCACCTGGCGCCGGCAAGCCTAGTCGGGCCCGGCCGAGAGTCCCGCCGCCGCGATCCCCGCCTTTGCGCAGTCTTCGTCGCGGTCCGATGTATCGCCGCTAATCCCGACGGCCCCGGCGACGAGGCCATCTTCGCCCATGGCCAATACTCCGCCCGCCACCGGAATCATCCGTCCTTCCGCCGCCGCCACGGCCGCCGAGATAAAATGCGGCCGCTCCTTGGCCATCTGCTCCAATCCACGCGACGACCGGCCCACCCCAAGCGCCCCCCAGGCTTTCCCAAACGCGATCTGGTGCCGCATGATCCCACTGCCATCTTGACGTTTGAAGGCCACCAGATGGCCGCCATCGTCCAACACCGTGACCGTCAGCGGCTGGCAATCGGTCTCTTTGCCGCGCGCCAACGCCGCATCGATGATCCGGTCCGCCTGCTCAAGTGTGATTTTTGCCATTGCAAAGCTCCTTTTCCCTGGATCCGCTGGCCCCCTTTGCGGGCCGGTTCAATTCGCCGTCAGTCTTGTTCTCAGGGTATCGGCACGGCTCTGCGCCTCGCTCAGCATCTCCTCAGGCAGCACGTCCAACAGCCTGTCCCTGAGGGCGACAGCCACATCCAGCCCTTGCTCTGCCGCCAGGTCGATCCAGGCCAAGGCTTCCACCACATCGCGCTCGGTCCCGCTGCCATTCAAATAGGCGACGCCATAATTATATTGCGCCTCTGCCAACCCGCTCTCCGCCGCCAAACGGTACCAGCCAAAGGCAGCTTCAAGATCCACCGCCACACCGCGGCCCTGTTCCAGCAGAGTTCCCAGTTTGAATTGCGCCTCCGCATGGCCGCCCTCGGCCGCCTGGCGATACCAGGCCGCCGCCTGGACCAGGTCCGTATCGACGCCGATCCCCTTCTCGAATCTGATCGCCAGCAGAAACTGCGCCCGCGCATCTCCGGCCTCGGCGGCCCTCACATACCAGCGCAAAGCATCGCCATAGTTACCGCCCGGTGCCGGTGTTTCCGCCCACGCCGGCGCCGCCATGACAGCCAAGGCAACCGCGACCACCCTGACGAACCTCATGAAAAAGCTCCAAAAAACCGCCACTTAGCGACTCATAAAGCCGCCGGGCGCAACAGCGCCATAAATTCGCCGCAGTTGCAAGTCACGGCACCTGGCCCCCGGGGCTAGGGCTGGCGTCCCGCGGGCGCTGGGCCGGCAAAGCCGACAAGGCGGCCATTATCGGCCGGCACAGGCGCGCCATAACACTCGATCTGACCGAGGGTTCCGTAGCAATAGCGCACCGGCTCGGCACGCATCTCCGGCGCTGGTCCCATGAACCAATCCATGTCGGCCAATTGTTTGCCCACAACCGGTGCCACCACGCCCAGCAATGGCGTCGCGGCACAGCCGGCCAGAATGAGCCCGGCGGCCGCTGTCAGCAGGATTTGGCGAGTACGAACCATGGTCCGGCGACAATAGCCGGTCACGGCTTAAGGAGTGGTTAGGCGCGGATTCGCCCATTTCACGGGCATTTTAGCCGCGCAGGGGTTCCAGGATCGACACATAGCTGGCCACGGCCGCCCCGCCCATATTGAAGATGCCGGCCATTTTCGCACCGTCGATCTGCATCTCCCCGGCCCCGCCGGTCACCTGCATGGCCCCCAGAATATGCATCGAGACGCCTGTGGCGCCGATGGGGTGCCCTTTGGCCTTCAGCCCCCCGGAAGGATTGACCGGCAGCCGCCCATCCTTCTGGGTCCAGCCTTCCATGATCGCCCGCTCTCCCTCGCCTCGCGGCGCCAGGCCCATGGCCTCATATTCGATCAGTTCGGCGATCGTGAAGCAGTCATGGGTTTCCACCAGGCTCAAATCCTCCAGTCCCACGCGCGCCTCGGCGAAAGCCCGCCGCCAGGCCTCCGTCGGTCCCTCGAATTCGATAATATTGCGCCGCGACATGGGCAGAAAGTCGGTGACCTGTTGCGCCCCGCGAAAATACACCGCTTTGTCCAGGGCCAGCGCGGTGTCCAGATCCGCCAGCACCAGCGCCGCCGCGCCGTCCGACACCAACGAGCAATCGGTGCGCCTCAGGGGCCCTGAAACCCTCGGATTCTTGTCTGAAACCGTGCGGCAGAATTCATACCCCAAATCCTTCTGCAAATGAGCGTAGGGGTTGCCGCAGCCATTTTTGTGGTTTTTCGCCGCGATCATCGCCAGGGCATCGGATTTGTCGCCATAGGCCTGAAAATACTGCTCGGCGATGCG
>QIGO01000100.1 GCA_003230015.1 Alphaproteobacteria bacterium
CCTCAATAAAGCGGGGGTGAAGCTGGCGGTTACCCAGGGCACGACCATGGACCGGTATGTGACCACGCGGCTCGAAAATGCCGAGATACTGCGGTTCCCCTCGAACGGCGAATCCGTGGCGGCGTTCCAGTCGGGGCGGGTGAACGCGGTCTCCTTGTTCCACCCGCCACTGATCGCCATGCGCAAAAAGATCGGCCGCGGACAGATTGTGCTGCCGAGCCCGATCCGCCAGTCGGCCTCGTCGGCCGGGGTGCGCCAGGAAAGCGACAAGCGCTGGCGCGACTGGGTGAACACGGCCATCGCGTTCTATTACAATACCGGCCAAACCCAGGTGTGGTACGAGGAGTTCTTAAGCGAATTCGGCGTCGATCCGGCGACGGTTCCGGCGATCCGCCGCGAGGACTGGAGCAACTAAAGAGATCGACTGGAATAGGCCAGGCGGGCGGCAATCGCCCGCCTGGCCGTTCCGACGACCGCCAGGAACCTCCAGGAGACGGCCGAGATGGGATACGAATGGGATTTCGCCGTCGTCCTGCGGGATTCCGACCTGTTACTTCTGGGACTGGTCAACACTCTGAAAGTGACGATCCTGGCGCTGGTGTTCGGGGTGCCGCTGGGACTCGGTGCGGCCCTGCTGCGGCTGTCGTCGAACCGCCTGGTGCGCGGCTTGGTGGGGTTCCTGATCGAATTCTTCCGCTCAACGCCGCCGATCGTGCAGCTGTTCTGGTTCTTCTTCGCGCTGCCATTGCTCACCGGGATCGAAATCAGTCCCTTCGGCGCGTCGGTGTTGACCTTTTCGATCCAGTCCTCGGCGTTCTTCGCCGAAGTGTTCCGGGGTGGCATCGTGTCCATCGAGCGCGGCCAATGGGATGCCGCCAAAGCCATCGGCATGACACGCAATCAGACCTTGGCGCGGATCATTCTGCCGCAAGCGGTTACGCGGATGATCCCGGCCTTCCTGGAACGGGTCATTGAATTGATGAAAACGACGACCTTGGTGGCGACGGTCTCCTATGCGGACCTGCTGTATCAAGCAAACAACATCGCGCAGTCTACCTTTCGGCCGCTGGAGGTGTACACGGTCGCGGCCGTGATGTATTTCGCGGTGCTGTTTCCAACCTCGCTCGGCGTGCGACGTCTGGAACGGCACCTGGCGCGGTCCGGCGCGACGACGGCGCATTAGACGCATGGACCGCATTTGGGATTTCTCGTCCGTGTTCGCCAGCCGGGAACTGTTGCTGGTGGGTCTTGGCAACACTGTCAAATTGGGTGTGACTTGCCTGGTCATCGGCCTCACCGCCGGGCTGTTCGTGGGGGCGGCGCGTTATTCCCGCAACCGGTTGGTGAACTGGCCGGCGAGCGCATTTGTCGAGGTTTTTCGCAATACACCGGCACTCGTGCAAATCATGTGGTTCTTCTTTGCCTTTCCGATTATCTCGCCCTTCAATATCGATGCGTTCACGGCAGCGGCGCTGGCGCTGAGTCTCAACGCCACGGCGTTCTGCGCCGAGATCTATCGCGGCGGCATCCAGTCGATCGAGCGCGGGCAATGGGATGCGGCCAAGGCGATCGGGATGAGCTACAGCCAGCAGATGCGCCGTATCATCCTGCCCCAGGCGATAACCCGCATGGTCCCGGCATTCATGAACCGGGCGGTCGAGTTGATGAAAATGACGTCGCTGGCCTCGGTGATCGCATTCGGCGAACTGATGCACCAGGGCAAAGCGATTGCGACCTATAATTTCAACCCGATCGAGACCTTTACCGTGGTGGCGCTGATCTTCTTCGTCTTGATCTACCCGCTGGCGCTTGGCGTGCTGCGGTTCGAAGCGCGCCTGGGTAGGAGCCAATGATGGGCGAGGTACTTCGCGTCGAGAATTTGCATAAATCCTTCGGGCCGAACCACGTCCTGAAGGGCATCGACCTGACCGTTGAAAAAGGCCAGGCAGTGGTCCTGATCGGCGCCTCGGGATCGGGCAAATCGACCCTGCTGAGATGTGTCAACTTCATGGAAATCCCCTCCGACGGCCGGGTCTGGCTCAACGGCGAGGCGGTGGGGCGCGAGCGCAACGGCAAAACCGAATATCGCGAACATTCGCTGATTCCGATCCGCACCCATGTCGGCATGGTGTTCCAGCACTTCAATCTGTTCCCGCATATGACGGCGCGGCAAAATGTCATGGAAGGACCGAGAACCGTCCTGCGCCTGACCCGGGCCACTTGCGTGAAACGGGCGGAGAAATACCTCGCCAAGGTTGGACTCTCCGACAAGTTCGACGCCTATCCCGCACATCTTTCCGGCGGTCAGCAGCAGCGCGTGGCGATCGCCCGGGCGCTGGCCATGGAGCCGCAACTGATGCTGTTCGACGAGGTGACCTCGGCACTCGACCCCGAGCTGGTCGGCGAAGTGCTGCGGACCCTGAAGGACCTGGCCAGCGAAGGCATGACCATGGTGGTGGTCACCCACGAGCTGGGCTTTGCCTATTCGGTCGCCGACAAAGTGGTCTTCCTGCACGAGGGCCGGATCCACGAGCAGGGCACGCCGGACGAAATTCTGGTGCGCCCCTCACAAACGCGGACCCGTGATTTTCTTCGTGGCCATGCCACCTTCCGCCTTCCCGAAGCGCAATTCTAAAGCGAGAGACGATGAACAAGCCCTTGAGTTCCCGCTCTACCCATGACGCCGCCGCGGACGCGCGCAATGACGATCTGCTGATCCATGTGGATGGGTCCGTGGTGCCGCGCGCCGAGGCCAAAGTCTCGGTCTATGATTCCGGCTTCATGCTCGGCGACGGGGTGTGGGAGGGTTTGCGCCTGTATAACGGCAAGTGGGCGTTCCTGGACGAGCATATCTACCGGCTGTTCGAAGCCGCCAAAGCTATCGACCTGGATATCGGCCGCACGCGGGCGCAAATTGCCGCCGCTCTGGACGACACGGCGCGGGCGAACAAGATGCATGAGAATGTCCATGCCCGGCTGATGGTGACGCGGGGCGTCAAGACCAAGCCGTTCCAGGACCCGCGCCTGTCCGTTTCGGGCCCGACCATCGTCATCATCATGGAGCATTCCGCGCCGGCGCAAGAGATGACCCAGGGCGGTATCCGGCTGCATACCGTTCCGATCCAGCGCGGCATGCCAATGACCCAGGACCCGAAGCTGAATTCCCATTCGAAGCTCAACTGCATTCTGGCCGGTATCCATGCGCAGAAAGCCGGCGCCGACGAGGCGCTGATGCTCGATCCCCACGGCTTCGTCAGCACCACCAACTCGTGCAACTTTTTCATCGTGCGGCGGGGCGAAGTTTGGACCTCCACGGGTGACTATTGCTTGAACGGCATTACCCGCCGGAAGGTGATCGAGTTGTGCCAGGCCGAGGGGATCGCGGTCTGCCAGCGCAATTTTTCGCTGGTCGATGCCTATGGGGCCGACGAAGCCTTCCTGACCGGCACCTTCGGGGCGCAGACACCCGTGAGCGAGATCGACGGCCGGCCGATCGGCGAAGGCGGCGCCGGGCCGATGACGCAACGCCTGCGGGCGCTCTACAAAGACCTGGTGGCAAGGGATACGGCATGACAATGCTGAGCACCCTGCGGCCAGTCGAAGACCGTACGCGCCGGAGCCAGATCGTCCAACGACTGCGCGATATGATCGTGACCGGCCAGGTGGAACCCGGCGGGCGGCTGACCGAAGTCGATCTGGCGCAACGCCTGGGCGTCAGCCGGGCACCGCTGCGTGAGGCGATCCGCGAACTGGTGGAGAGCGGATTGATGGTCAGCGAGCCCTATAAGGGGCTGTTCGTGCGTTCGATAACGCGGCGCGACCTGGAGGAGCTTTATTCCTTACGCACGACCTTGGAGCAGTTCGCCTTTCGGGAGGCCTGGCCGCTGCGAAGCCAAGACGCCAGGCGCGACCTGTTGGACCGTAACGAAGACCTTAGCGGCGCCATCGCCGCGGGCGACAATGCCGCGCGCGCCATCGAACTGGAACTGCGTCTGCATAGCTGGTGCTATGAGTTGAGCGGCCACACGCTGCTCAACCAAACCTGGAAGCGTATGCTGCCGAATTTGCAATTCTATTTCACGCTGCATCAAAAGGCGCATAAACGACCCGGGCCGCTGCGCGAGGCCCATGACCTCTATGTGCGCCTTGCCTGCGGCGAAGATCTGGACGCCATGCTTGCCCATCTCGACACGCATATGCGCCAAGGCCTGGAGACGACGCTGGTTTTTGTCGGCTGATGGACTTCGTTCACGTCGAGTCTCATTGTCATTCTATAGTGTGTTGTTATTATAATTTTTATTGCCATTCAGATTATTCAGTTGGACGGGATAGGCGTCAGGCATATGCCTGCAAGCCGATGCGGCGATAGGCCTCGTGGGGCGCCTCGTTGCGGTGCATGAGTTGGGCCATCAGCTTAGCCAAGCGGGCGACCGTCGCCGGGTCGTCGAGGGGTTTTTTCTGTTCGGGGTCGGTGCTGAGGTCATAAAGCACCGTCGTGGTGTCCTCGTATAAGCCCTGGACATTGACGCGGCCGTCGGGGGCACGCCGTGCCGGGGTTCGCACCAACGGCATGCCGTCAGTGAAGCCGAAGGGTTTGGAAAGTTCCGCCTGGCGGAGCAAGTCGGGCTCGAAAAAACTGCGCTGATGGGTGGGCATCAGGGTGTATTCGAAGATCTCCTGGGTGATCATATCCGGGGGATAGAGGAAGTAGGTGTAGCGGCCATCGGTGATGTTCACGGCGCCGCCGAAGACACCGTACAGGACGCCTTCATGGTGGTCGCTGTCGCGGCCGAGGAGAGACAAAAGAGATTTGCCCTCGACCGTGTCGGGCACGGGGGCACCAAATAAATCGAGGAGGGTGGGCATGATGTCCATGGTCTGGGTGAGAGCGCCGCGGATCTCACCGCCGTGGGCGGCGAAATCCGGGTGGTAGATCAGCATCGGGATGTTGGAAATCTCGTTGTAGAAGGGCATGCGGTTCTTGGCCCACCAATCATGCTCGCCGAGCAGAAAACCATGGTCGGTGGTGGCGATGAGGACCGTGTCGTCCCACATTTCATGCTTGTCGAAAAAGTCTAGTATGCGGCCGAAATACTCGTCGCACATGGTGACAAGGGCGGCATAGTTGGCCCGTAATTCCTCGATCTCGGCGGCGTTCTCGGAGACGCGGCTGTAGCGCGGCCAGTCGAGTATGGGGCCCTGATAGCCGGACGGGTATTGGGCGCGGAAACGCGCCGGCGCGAAAAATGGCTCATGGGGATCGAAACACTCGATCTGCAGCAGCCAATCGTCCTTGGAGCGGTTTCTGTGGAGAAAATCGAGGCCGTGGTCGATGCATTGGACGAGGGGAAAATCCTGCTCTTCACGGATGAATTCGCGGTTGATCATGTGGGAAAGGGTGCGCTGGTCGAGGCCGGCCTGACTGTCATGGTACATTTCGCGAAACCGCTCGACGGGCGGCTGCACCATGGCTTTCCAGCGGTCGGCCTCCTGGCCCCTGATGAACTCCCAGGTGGAATATTGGGTGTGGTAGGTGGCGCCGCCTTCGTAGAAATAATGCAGATGGTCGGAGACCAAATGGCTGTGGACGCCACGGGACCGGAGAATGGCGATGGCGGAACGGTCGTAGGGTTCCAGCGGGCCCCAACTGCGGTGGAGAAAATTGAGCCGGCCGGTATGCATGTCGCGGCGTGCCGGCATACAGGGCATGGAGCCAACGTAATGCTTGTCAAAACGCACCGCGCGCTGGGAAAAACGACTGAAATTGGGTGTCGATATGCGGGTGCCGCCGAAACATTCAAGCGCCAGCTTGTTGAGTGAATCGAATAAAACAAAGACGACTTTCATAACCCACCGTTCCTGGGACCAAGGCGCAACCCCTTGGGCATCGCGCGCGGCGTGAAAAAAGACCCGTCCGGCTGGTATCTCACTTCCGAGCATCCGCTGTCAGGCCCTTTTGTGGGTAAGGTCGGGCCGGGGGCCCCGGTTTTGGCCAAGTGGCGAGGGCGCCCGCGACCCGGAGCGGACCGTATTTTTTGAATTATTCCAGGTTCCGCCGGGCGCTAAATGCGGTGGCGGCATTGGCGAGCTATTAACTTTGTCTGCCATAGAATGGGGCTGAAAAACAGGCGAAGCATAGTTCAGGCCACAAAAAACCGCAGGCGAACCGACCCAGGCCATGACACCGGAATATCTGACTATCGTGGCCGTGGTTGCCTTGCTGTCCGTGGTCCAAGCGTTTTTTGGCATGGGCGTGCTGATATTCGGCACGCCGACGCTGCTGTTGCTGGGCTATGATTTCTTAACGACCCTGAGTTACCTGCTGCCGGCCTCATTCGCGATTTCGCTGCTGCAGGTGCTGACCGCGGGCGCCAACCGGGTTCCGGTTTCGCGATATCTTTACCTGCTGTGTCTGCCTGGGATCGGCGCTGGGTTGTGGTTTGCGGGGTCCAGCCCGTTAGCCGCCTGGACCAATGCCTTGATCGGCGGGACATTGCTGTTGTCGGCGCTGGTGCGTTTCTGGTCGCCGTCGCGCAGGCTGCTTAGCGTGCTGCTGGAAAGACATCTTCCGAGCTATCATCTGGCGATGGGGATCGTCCACGGCCTGACCAATCTGGGCGGCGCATTCCTGGCGATCCTGGCCAGCGGGACAAATACCGAGAAGGACGCCATCCGGTATACGGTCGCGCATTATTATCTGGCGTTCAGCGCAATCCAGATGCTGCTGCTGGCGACCGTCATGGGGCAGCGCGATATCCTCGTCGGCAATCTGCCCGTGGCGGCGGTCTCGGCCGCGGTCTATCTGTTCGTCGGCAACCACCTTTTCGCCCGTGCCAGCAACCTGTCCTATAACATTTCGCTGACCGTATTCATCGCCGTTTACGGCGTGGTGGTGCTGCTGAGGTTCTAGGGGTGGCGTCATATGTGGACGACGCCATGTCCATGGATGACAGTGGCTTTCCGGTCTATGATGGGGCGTCCCTCGATCCAAGGCCACGGTCCATTGTGAACAACCGCGTTCTCCTGGGGATGCTGACCCCGTCTTCGAACACCGTGCTGGAACCTGTCACCAGCGCCATGGTCGCGGGGCTGCCCGAGGTATCGGCCCATTTTGCCCGCTTCCGGGTGACCGAAATTTCGCTGGCCAAGCAGGCTCTCGGTCAGTTCGACGAGGCACCCATCATGGCGGCGGCGGCGCTGCTGGCCGACGCCCGGGTGGACGTCATTGCCTGGAACGGCACTGCCGCAAGTTGGCGCGGTTTTGATACCGATGAGGCGCTTTGCCGCCGCATCAGCCGGGAAACGGGACTTCCCGCCACCACCTCAGTGCTGGCCCTCAACGAGATTCTGCGGGCCAACAGCGTCGAGCGGTTGGGGCTGGTGACACCTTACGCAGACGAGATCCAGGCGGCCATCGTGGAAAATTATCGGGCCGCCGGGATCGAGTGCGTGGCCGAGCGGCATTTGGGGGAAAAGGTCAATTTCAATTTTTCCCTGGTCGGCGAAGATACTATCCGGGACATGCTGGCCGAGACGGCGGCCGCCCAGCCACAGGCGGTTACCACATTATGCACCAACCTGCGCGGGGCGCCGCTGGCCGAGGGATTCGAGAAGGAATTCGGGATTGCGCTTTACGATTCAATCTCGGTGGTGGTCTGGAAGTCACTCAAACTGGCGGGCGTCGACCCTGCCCGCGTCGAAGGCTGGGGTCGCCTTTTCGCCACGGCTGCCTGATCCGCCGCGGGCGGGTGATTTGCGGCGCGCGAGCCCGGCAGGGTGCGAATAGGGCAAAGATTATTCTGTTGACGTGCCTCATGCGGCCTGTACCATGTTTTCAAAATAATGCGAATCATAAATCGGAAAGGGACGAGAACCGGCCTGATTCTGGGGTGATGATCCCAGGGTGGGTTCGGTTTTGGGGCCGTCCGGCCCGACCGCTGTCGACATTCGAAAAAAATCCGGAAGACCGGGACGCGCGGGCATAATTGTCGATGCATGCGGACGCTGAAAAACCGCGCGATATGGAGAGGAGGATTTCGTCATGAGATCAATGCAAACAATCGTTGCGGCGGCTGTCGCCGGGGCGGCGATGACGGCCGGCCTGGCCAACGCCGAACCCGTCAACCTGCGCTTTGTCACACAATTCGCCGGCACCGATCCGAAGTCGCCTTTGGAGATCGCCTTCGTCGAGAGCCTTAAGGCGAACCCCAATCTCGACCTGACGGTCGATTACCGCGAAATGCAAGTACTGAACGTCAAGGCCGCGGACGGCTTCCGTCTGGTGAAGTCGGGAACGTTCGACATGATGTCGGTGCAGGTCGGTGCCGCCTCGCGGGACGAGCCGTTCTTCGAGGGCCTCGACCTTATTGGCGTTTCCACCAACATGGATGACCTTCGTGTCGCCGTGAATGCCTACCGGGACGCCTTCAACGAGCGCCTGGCGGAGAAGTTCAACTCCAAGGCACTGGCGTTGTGGCCGTTCGGCCCGCAAGTATTCTACTGCAACGCGGATATCGCCAGTCTGGACGATCTCAAGGGGCTGAAGATCCGCAGTTTCACGCCTTCGATGTCGGAGCTACTCACCTTTTTGGGCGCGACGCCGGTGACGCTGCAATTCAGCGAGGTCTATCCGGCGCTGCAGCGCGGTGTCGCAAGCTGCGGCGTGACATCGCCGACGTCGGGTAACGGCGGCAAATGGCCCGAGGTCACCACCAACCAGCTGCCCATTTCCGTGGCAGGTGCCGTGCAAGCCCATATCATCAACCTCGACAAGTGGAACGAGTTCAGCGATGCCGAGAAGGCGGTCCTCGAAGAGGAATTCGGCAAGTTAGAGGACCAGCTCTGGGATGCGGCTATTTCGCTCAACCAGGATGCGATCAATTGCAACACCGGTCGTGAGCCTTGCTCGGAGAAACACACCAAATATAACATGGAACTCGTCGCGGTTTCCGAGGCCGACGAGGCTAAGATCAAGGAAGCCGTGAGCGCCGTGGTGCTACCAACCTGGGCGCAGAAGTGCGATTCCGTCTATCCCGAGTGCTCAAATATCTGGAATGCGACAGTGGGTGACGCTCGCGGCTTCAAGATCCAGTGACCGGGGGAAAGCACCCTAGGGCGGTCCCGCGCAAGTGGGCGCCGGCCGGCCGGCGCCGGATCTTGCGGGGGAGTCTCCGCCGTGGGGCGTTGGTTTCTTAAGGGGGGCGAAGAGGTAAGCCGTATCGGAGCACTCCTATGCGGCTACCTCCTTGTTTTCCTCTCCTTGCTCGTCGGCTTCGAGGTGGTGGCCCGCAAGCTGTTCGGCTTTTCCCTGCAAGGGGTCGACGAGATCGGCGGTTACATCCTGGCGATCCTCGGGGCCGTCGGGTTTTCCTATACCATGCTCCGGCGGGCGCACACGCGTATCGACATATTCGTCGTGCGCTTTGGGCAAGGCACACAACGCGTGCTCAATGTACTTGCCGTGCTGTCGATGGCGGTCTTCGCGGTTTTCATGGCGTGGCGCGGGGGTGCGGCCCTTTTCGAGACATTGGAGTATGGCAGCATCGCCAACTCGCCGCTGGCGACGCCCTTGTGGATTCCGCAATCGATTTGGTTTGCCGGGCTCGTCGTCTTCGCGTTCACCGCATCCGGGTTGGCGAGCTTAGCGGTGTATCTGCTGGCGCGCCGGCCCGAGGCCGTAAATAAGTATTTTGGTGTCGTCGCGCACCAGCAGGATGCGAATGAGGACGCCCGGCCATGATCGGGCTCGGGGCCATCGCCATTGGCTTCATCATCATGCTGGGGCTGATGTTTCTCGGGCTCCCGGTGGCGGTGGCGATGTTTGCCACCGCCAGCCTTGGTGCTGTGCTCTTCGCCGGGCTACCGACTGTCCTCGTTTTCGGTAACCTGATGTGGGGGACACTGGAAAATTTCATCCTCGTCGCCATTCCCCTTTATATCCTGCTTGGGGAGATCTTGCTGCGCAGCGGCGCCACCGAACGTATGTACACGGCCCTCTCCTATTGGCTCAACAGGCTCCCGGGCGGGCTCTTGCATACCAACATCGCCGCCAGCGCCACATTCGCGGCGATGTCCGGGTCTTCCGTGGCGACCGCCGCGACGATCGGAACCGTGGCACTGCCGGCCTTCCGGCAGCGGGGCTATAATGACCGGATCGTGTTGGGCTCGATCGCCGGCGGTGCCACGCTGGGGATCCTGATCCCGCCGAGCATCAATCTCATCATCTATGGCGCGTTGACGGAGACCTCAATCGGCCAGCTGTTCCTGGCCGGCTTCATTCCCGGCCTGTTGCTGGCTGTGCTGTTCATGCTGGTCATCGTCGTCATCGCGCTGATCTGGCCGGCGATTACGGGCCAGGCTTACGACCTGCCGCCCTTGCTCGAGCGAGTGGCGGCGCTGGTGCATCTTATTCCGCCGCTGGCCATCTTCGGGCTGGTCATGGGGGGGATCCTGTTCGGCTGGGCGACGCCGACGGAGTCGGCCGCGCTGGGCGTGCTGTTCACGCTGGTGGTGGCGGCCGTGTACGGCAAACTCACGGTGGGGATGCTGCACGAGGCCTTCCTGTCGACCGTGCGCTCGTCCTGTCTCATGCTGTTGATTTTCGTGGCGGCCTCCTACCTCACCTTCATCCTCGGGCTGCTGGGCGTACCGCAGACATTGACGAACATTTTCACCGAGCTGGACATCACGCCGACCCAGCTGATTTGGGCGATCGTTGTCTTCTACCTGATCATGGGGATGTTCCTGGAGACGCTGTCGATGCTCTTCGCCACTATTCCCGTGATGTTCCCGATTATCCTGGCCGTGGGTATCGATCCGGTCTGGTTCGGCGTCTTCCTGGTTTTGATGATGGAGATGGCGCTGATCACGCCGCCCATCGGCATGAACCTCTATGTGGTGCACGGGGTTCGCGGCTATGGGTCGGTGCTCGATGTGATTATTGGCGTACTGCCCTTCCTGGCCATGATCCTGGTGGTCGTGGCGATCATGATCGCCTTCCCCGAGATGGCGCTGTTCCTTCCCGACCGGTTTTTCCGGTCGCTGTCTTGAGGCGGATGACAGCGACCGCCCCCTGCGCCAACCTGACATGGAGGGGAAAATGACAAAAACGACCTGTATTCGCAAAGCGGACTGGATTGTTGCCTGGGACGGGCAGCGCGGGCGTCACGTCTACGCCCGGGACGGCGACGTGGCCTTCACGGGCAACGAGATCGTGCATGTGGGGGGGCGGTATCCGGGGCCAACGGACGAGGAGATTGACGGCGCCGGCCTGATGGTGATGCCGGGGCTCATCAACATCCATTGCCATCCCTCGACCCACGCCATGCACCGGGGCTATACCGAGGAGTACGGCAATCCGCGCCTGTTCAACAGCGGCCGGGACCGGTTCCGACAAGCGTTCGAGCCCGACGGAGAAGCACTACAGGCAAACGCCGCCTTCACCTTGGCCGAGCTGCTGGCCGGCGGTGTCACCACCATAAACGATCTCTCGCACGCCTATCCGGGCTGGCTCGATCTGCTGGCGCAGAGCGGGATGCGCGCCTGCGTCGCGCCGATGTACCGCTCGGCCCGCTGGTTCACCGACAGCGGCCAGGAGACGCAATATGAATGGTACGCCGATGGCGGCCGCGCCGCGTTCGCCGAGGCCATCGCCGTGATGGACGAGGCCGACCGCCATCCGTGCGGCCGGCTGTTCTCCATGGTTTCGCCGGCGCAGGTGGACACTTGCACCGAGGCACTGCTTATCGACAGCATCGCCCTGGCCAAGGATAGCGGCCGGCCCCTGCATATTCATGCGGCACAAAGCTATGCCGAGTTCAACGGCATGGCGCGGCGCAACAATGCGACCTCGATCGAGTGGCTGCACAGTCTCGGCGTGCTTTCGGACCGCACGGTGATCGGCCATGCGGTGTTCACCGACGAACATCCGTGGATGAAATGGCCGACCCGCAACGATCTGCGGCTGCTCGCCGAAACCGGGACATCCGTGGCCCACGCGCCCACCGTGTTCGCGCGCGACGGCACGGTGATGCATGATCTGGGCCGGTATCTGCGGGCCGGCATCAATATGGGCTTGGGCACGGACACCCATCCCCACAATATCCTCGAGGAAATGCGCTGGGCGGAGATTCTGGCCCGTGTGGCGTCAGAGACGCGCCATTGTATGAACACCGAGGATGTTTTCGGCTGTGCGACGGTGGGGGGGGCACGGGCGCTGGGGCGTGACGATCTGGGCAAGCTGGCAACGGGGTGCAAGGCCGACTTGGTGCTCATCGACCTGGAGCAGCCGGCGATGCGGCCACTGCGCGACCCCCTGCGCAGCCTCATCTATGCCGCCGCCGACCGGGCTGTGCGGGACGTTTACGTGGACGGCCGTCAGGTTGTCGAGGGGGGCCGCGTGCTCACTCTGGACCGGGACGAGGCCGGGCGAGCCCTGGAGGCGGCGCAGCGGCGCACGGCGGCGGCCGCGCCCGGGCGTGATCCCGAGGGGCGGACGCTGGACGATATCGTCCCCCTGTGCCTGCCAGTCGCGCGCCTTTAGCCGATGCTGATCGTCAATGTGGGGCGACAGGGTCGGATAATTGAAAAAGGGCCGCTTGGCCCGCGATCTCAGGCCGCGATGCGTTCACCGCTTGCGGCCGAGAACAGGTGCAGCCGGTCATGGCTCAGCGCCAGGGCTATCGTTTCACCTTCGGCGAAGCGGTGCAAAAAACGCTGCTCGAACATGCCTTTGAACTCATGGCCGGCGGCGCGCAGGGTGACAATGCCCCGGGCGCCGAGAAGCTCTATGAATTCGGCGGTAAAATCCACTGTTACCGCCGACTGATCGGGCGACAGCTCGTCCGGAAAGGTGAGGTCGTCGGGGCGAAAGCCTAGAAGAACGGCATCGCCCCTGGCCAGCTTTGTCGACAGAGCAACCGGGCCAATACTGGTTTCGAGCGTATGGGCGCCGACCCGGGCATCGATAAAATTCATCGACGGGCTGCCGATAAAACCCGCGACCATGCGGCTGTTGGGCTTGAAGTAAACTTCCGACGGGGCGCCGATCTGTTCGATCCGGCCGCCATTCATCACCACAATCCGGTTGGCCATTGTCATGGCCTCCTCCTGATCATGGGTCACATATATCGTTGTCGCGTTGAGGCCGCGGTGTAATCGCAAAAGCTCGGTACGCATTTCAACGCGCAATTTCGTATCCAGGTTGCTCAGGGGCTCGTCGAAAAGAAAGAGGCTGGGTTCGCGCACAATCGCCCGGCCAATCGCCACGCGCTGCTGTTGACCGCCGGACAATTCCTTTGGCCGCCGCGATAGCAGGTCGGTGATGTTGAGCAGCGCCGCAGCGTCGTTTACGCGAGCGGCAATCTCCGCGCGCGGCATTTTTTTGGCCTTCAGCCCGAAACCCATATTCTGCGCGATGGTCATGTTGGGATAGAGGGCATAATTCTGAAAGACCATGGCGATGTTGCGGTCACGCGGCTCGAGATGGGTGACGTTTCGCTCGCCGATCCAGACCTCGCCTTCGCTCACCGTTTCCAGTCCGGCTATTATGCGCAGGGTCGTCGATTTGCCGCAGCCCGAGGGGCCAAGCAGGACGGTAAATTCGCGTGCATTCAGCGTCAGGTCTATGCCCTTGAGGACCTCTACAGAGCCGAAATTCTTGGTCAAATTCTTCAGTTGAACACCGGCCATCCCGACACCTTTAGAATTTGACAGCACCGCCGCCGAGACCGCGGACAAGATGCTTTTGAATGAAAAAGGATATGATCAGGATCGGTACCACGGCGACGAGTATCGCCACCGCCATTTTACCCATATCAATACCGCGGAAGGTCCAGAAGCCGGCGATGGCCACCGGCAGCGTCCGGCTTTCCCCGCCGGTCAGGATCAGCGCGTAGAACATGTCGTTCCAGGACAGCACGAAGCCGAAGACGGCAGCGGCGGCAAGCCCCGGCCGCACCACGGGCAGGATAACTTTGTAGAATGCCTGAAACTGGGTGTAGCCATCGATCATCGCCTGTTCTTCCAACTCGCGCGGGATCTCATCGAAAAACCCGATCAGGAACCAGGTTACGACCG
>QIGO01000073.1 GCA_003230015.1 Alphaproteobacteria bacterium
AAAGCTCGGTTCTCGCCGCGCCTGCCGCGGCCCCTTATACGACCACGGATCTGCCTGGATACCGCATCATTCTGGGCGATGAGGCACCCCTGCGCCTGGCCGCCGGCGACCGGCTTGGGCCCTTTCCTTTGGCCTACCAGACTTACGGCACCCTCAATGCCCAGCGTACCAACGCCATTTTGGTCTGCCACGCCCTCACCGGCGACCAATTTGCCGCCCAAGCCCACCCCATCACCGGCAAGCCCGGCTGGTGGCAGCAAGTGATCGGTCCTGGCCGCCCCCTCGACACCGAGAAATTTTTTATCATCTGCACCAATGTGCTTGGCGGTTGCATGGGCACCGCCGGCCCCCAGGAAAACGACCCGGCCACCGGCAAGCCCTATGCCTTGCAGTTCCCGGTCATCACCATCGCCGACATGGTACGCGCCCAGAAACTGCTGATCGATTCTCTCGGCATCGAGCGTCTATTTTGTGTTGTCGGTGGCTCCATGGGCGCCATGCAGGTCCTCGAATGGGCGGCCCGTTTTCCCGAGCGCATCTATTGCGCCATACCCATCGCTGGCGCGGCCCGCCATACGGCCCAGAACATCGCCTTCCACGAAGTCGGCAGACAGGCCATCTTGGCCGACCCGGCGTGGCTTGACGGCGACTATTACCACCTTGCCGAGCGGCCGGTGCGCGGCCTCGCCGTCGCCCGCATGGCCGCCCATATCACTTATATGTCCGAGCTGGCTTTGCACCGTAAATTCGGCCGCGAGCTGCAAAATCGCGGTGTTGTCAGTTATGGCTTCGAGGCCGATTTTCAGGTCGAGAGTTACCTGCGCTACCAGGGCAGTACTTTCGTCAACCGCTTCGACGCCAATTCCTATCTCTACATTACCCGGGCCATGGATTATTTCGATCTCGCCGCCGAACATGGCGGCGGCGTCCTGGCCAATGCCTTTACCGGCACGACGGTGCGTTTTGCCCTCATCAGCTTCACCTCCGATTGGCTGTTCCCGACCCCGGAATCGCGCCGCATCGTCCATGCGTTGAATGCTGTCGCCGCCAATGTCAGCTTCGTCGAGTTAACCACCGATGCCGGCCATGACGCCTTCTTGCTGGACGAGCCGGAATTCTTCCGCACCCTCAATGGCATCGTCAGCGGCGCGGCACACCAGTTCGGCTTGCGATGAATCTCAGCGAGCAGGAGGCCCGCGCCAGGATCCGCGTCGACCTGCAGCTTGTCGCCGATTTTATCGAACCCGATTGCCGGGTCCTCGATGTCGGCGCCGGGGATGGCACCTTGCTCGAATATTTGGTGCATTTCAAAGCTGTCGACGGGCGCGGTATCGAACTCAGCTCGAACGGTGTCTCCAACTGCGTCAGCCGCGGCCTGTCGGTTATCCAGGGCGATGCCGAAACCGATCTCAAGGACTATCCCAGCGGCTCTTTTGATTATGTCGTCCTGTCCCAGACCCTGCAGACCATTCACGATACCAAAGGCGTCCTCGCCGACCTGTTGCGTATCGGCCGCCGCGCCATCGTCAGCTTCCCGAATTTCGGCCATTGGCAATTGCGCTGGCACCTCATGTGGAGCGGCCGCACCCCGCAATCCAAGGCTCTGCCATACAAATGGTATGACACCCCCAATATTCGCATTTGCACGATTGTCGATTTCCTCGCCCTGTGCCGGGAACTGCACATCGATGTAGAGCGTTCCATGGCCATCGACGCTGCCGGGCATCCCCGCCGCTTTCGCAGTGGTGGCTGGGTCAACAATTGGCTCGCCCAGCAGGCTATCTTCCTGCTCAGCACCTGACCGCAGGCTACTCGCGCCAACGGCGCAGCGCCGTCGGCGCCGCCGCTTTGCGTTGCCGCCGCGACCGCACTCGCACTTCGCTGCCGGCATAGATTTGTTTTGCCGCCTCGACCATCACCACGCCGGCCAGGGGTTGCGCCCAGCGGCTGCCGATTTTTTCCCAGGCCGGCGCCGAGGTGAGCATAAAGCGGCGCTGGCTGGGCGGCACGTAAAGCGCCCTCTGGGTGCGCAGCGGCGCGAACATCGCGTCCCGTAAAATACGGTGGATTTGCTCCGTCGAATAGGGCTGGCCATGGCCGAATGGCGTGTGATCCAACCGCGCCCATATCCCGCGCCGGTTCGGCACCACCGCCATCACCCGCCCGTCATCTGCCAGCACCCGCCAGATTTCGCGCAGGAACTCCCGCATCTGATGGGTGAATTCCAACCCATGCACCAGCAAGATCCGGTCCACCGACAGATCCGGCAGCGGCAGCGCCGTTTCGTGCGAGAGGCATGCCAGATTGGCGCCCTCCTTCGGCCAGGCCAAGACCCCCATGGCGGCCGGCATCGCCAGCACGACCCGCTGTGCTTCGTCGCGGAACGGCCGCAAATAGGGCGCCCCATAACCGACGCCCAAGACATTGAGCCCGCTCAGATTGGGCCACCACGCCCGCACTTTGCGTCGAATCGCGCGCTGGGCCACAAGGCCCAGGCTGGTCTGGTAGAAGTCACGGAAATCAATAACGTCTGGCCACATGGCAAGAAGCCTACCACATCACCGTCTGCACCACCTGTAACGCCGCCAATACCATCACCCGATCCCCGTCCGCCGGGCGACCGCCAGCCCGATCACCCGCACCGTTTCCGCCCACAAACCAAGGTCATTCACACTGTCCAGCGCCACCCACCGCACCGCCGCCGCATCGCTCCCCGCCACCGCCTCGCCGCGGCACCACGCAGCACTCACATCCACCAACGTGTAGTGGGAGCGCACCCGCCCGCTCTTATCATGTTCGATTAAATCCACGACCTCCAACAGCATCGGCTCGGCGATCACCACCCCGGTTTCCTCCAGCACCTCGCGGCGCGCCGCCTCGAACACCGTTTCGCCCAGTTCTTGCGCCCCGCCGGGCTTTCCGAGGCGCCTTACCCCGCACCACCAGCAAGACGGCGTCGTCTTTCAGCACCACGACGCCGACCCCCACAACCGGCCGGTCCGGATAGTCTCGTGTCATTGTTTGGCGCCGGCTCAATACATGTGTTGACCGCCATTGATCGACAAAGTCGATCCGGTGATGAAATCGGCATCGTCGGCGACCAGGAACAGCACCCCACGGGCAATATCCTCGGCATGGCCCAACCGCCCCACCGGTATGCCCGAGATGATTTTCGCCAGCACATTCTCGGGCACCGCGCGCACCATGTCGGTGTCCACATAACCCGGCGCGATTGCGTTGACGGTTACCCCTTTGCCGGCACCTTCCTGGGCCAGCGCTTTTGTGAAGCCATGGATTCCCGATTTCGCGGCGGCATAATTGACCTGGCCATATTGCCCGGCCTGTCCGTTGATCGAACCAATATTGACAATCCGGCCGAATTTCCGCTCCCGCATCCCCTCGATCACCCAGCGGCAGATATTGAAACAACCGCCCAAATTGGTGTCGATCACCGACTGCCACGCCGCCCGATCCATGCGGTGCAAAGTGCAGTCGCAGGTAATGCCGGCATTGTTGACCGCCACCTCTATCGGCCCCAGATCTTTTTCGATTTGTTCGATGCCCCGCCCGCAGGCATCGTAATCGGACACGTCAAATTTATAGACGCCGATCCCGGTGCTTTCGGCAAACGACTGCGCCGCTTTGTCATTGCCCGCATAATTGGCGGCGACACGATAACCCGCTGCCTGCAAGCCAATACAGATAGCTTCGCCGATCCCGCGTGTACCGCCGGTTACTAGGGCGACTCTTGTCATGTCATCCTCCGCTTTCATGCTCGTTCCGGCCCAGGGGATGGGCCGAGCAACTGAGGCAATTTCAGCGGATTACGGCAGCCACTACAATGCTTAGATGGTTTCTAGTCCCGGGCGACGCACATGGCGATCCCCATGCCGCCGCCGATGCACAATGTCGCCAGGCCCTTTTTGGCGTCCCGCCGCGCCATTTCATGCAGCAGGGTCACCAGAATGCGCCCGCCCGACGCGCCGATCGGATGACCCAGCGCGATTGCCCCACCATTGACGTTGACCTTCTCAAGATCCCAACCCATGTCGCGGTTGACCGCGATCGCTTGCGCGGCAAACGCCTCATTGGCCTCGATAAGGTCCAGGTCGCCGGCTTGCCAGCCGGCTTTCTCCAGCGCTTTGCGGCTCGCCGGGATCGGTCCCGAGCCCATCACCGCCGGGTCGACACCCGCCGTAGCCCAGGAGACGATCCGCCCCAGCGGCTCCACGTCGCGCCGCCGCGACTCGTCCAGCGACATCAGCACCAGGGCTGCCGCACCGTCATTGATGCCCGACGCATTGCCGGCGGTGACGGTCCCTTGTTTGTCGAATGCCGGCCGCAATTTCCCCAGCGTCTCCACCGTCGTCCCATGGCGCGGATACTCGTCGCTGTCGACGACGATGTCGCCGCGCCGGTTGGCCACCGTAACCGCCGTGATCTCCGGCTCGAAGCGGCCATCCTTCTGGGCCGCCTCGGCCTTGTTTTGCGATGCCGCCGCGAACGCATCCTGCTCGTCGCGTGTGATCTGCCACCGCGTGGCCACATTCTCCGCTGTGGTCCCCATGTGATAACCCATCATCGCGCACCACAGCCCATCGCGTATCATCGTATCGACGAAGGACACATCGCCCATCTTGACGCCATCGCGCAAATGCGCCGCATGGGGCGCCCGGCTCATATTCTCCTGTCCGCCGGCGACCACCACACCGGCCTCGCCCAGCTTGATCGCCTGATATCCCAGCGCCACGCTACGCAGCCCGGAGCCACAGACCTGATTGATGGCATAGGCGGTGCAATCATGCGGCATGCCGGCGGCCAACGCCGCCTGACGCACCGGGTTCATACCATTGGCCCCCGTCAGCACATGGCCAAACACGACTTCATCCACTTCGTCGGCCGCCACTTTTGCCCGCGTCAGGCTCGCCCGGATCGCGGCCGCCCCAAGTTCCGCGGCGGCGACGCTCGCCAATCCACCGCCAAAGGACCCAATCGGTGTCCGCGCCGCGCCTGCGATAACGACTTCTGTCATCTTTTCCTCCGTTATTTTGCCACATACCGGCGCCATCGCCTGGCGCCCGATGAATTTCGCTGCACCGCACAATATGGGTGGCAACCGCCACACTTCCAGCCATCACCCAGCCCGCAGCCAGTCCGCCAGACGCGGCCACACTGCTTGCCGGGCCCCTTCACTCACCACCATACCGATATGCCCCTGGCGAACGAAGACCGTCTGCGCCCGCGGCAACGCGTTCGCCAGCGCCGCCGCCGAGGCCGGCGGCACGATGCGGTCGCGGCGCGGGATCATCGCCAAACAGTCCACATCGATCGCCGCCGCATCGATGCGCTGGCCGGCCAGCTCCCAAACTCCCCGCCCGGTGACATTCTCGCCGTACCAGCCGCCCAGACATTCATCGGCCACCGGTCCGGCCAGGGCAACACCGTCATTCAGCCAATCCTCCAACGCCACGAAGGCCGCCGCCTTGTCGCTGTTCGGGTCCAGCGCCGCCAGGGCCAGGAATTTGCGCGGCACTTGCATCGGCTCGATCAGCGAGAACAGCGTTTGGATAAGATCCGCCGGCAGTTCCCTCAGGGCCGCGATAGCCGGCGTCCACGCCGCCAGGGCCGCGGCCACCATCTTCGCTTGATCCCGCGCCGCCTCATCCACATGAAAATCCCACGGCGTCGCCAGCAGCGCCAGCCGTGCGACCCCGTCCGGCTGCCGTGCCGCCAAGGCCAGGGCCAACAGTCCGCCCATACAATATCCCACAACCGGTACCCGACCACCGGCCAGGCCCGTCGCCACCGCTAACGCCCCGGCCAGGCGCCCGCCGACATAGTCGGCAAGACCAAAATCCCGCTCGGCCTCACCCGGCGCGCCCCAATCCACCAGCAATGGCCGCATCCCCTGGCCGGCCAGCCAGCGCATCAGGCTGCGTGTCTCGCTCAGGTCGAGAATGCTGCTGCGGTTGATCAGCGACGGCACGAACAAGACCACCGGCCCATGGCGTCCTACCCCGCCATCGACAGCGCCAAAATCCAGCAGCCGGGTCGTTCCCTCGGCCCAGATCGCCGGCACGTCCCTAAGAGTCCGCCGATAGGGATGATCGCGGTAGCGGATCAGCCCCATATGCAAAACCGCCATCCGGCGCCGGCACTCATCCGCCACCGCCGTGTCGAACTGCATCCAGGCCGTTTCAGCCGCCCCGCTTTGCGCCAGGGCGCGCTGTATTTCGGCGGCTTTTTCCGCCAGATCTGCGCTCCAGCGCAGCGATCCGCTCCTCCACATGGGCAACCCGGCGCGCGAGCTCATCCATGTCGCCAGCGCCACGCTCAGATGCAGGCCCAGCGGCCGCGGCCCCATGCGGCCGCTCTGCGCTTTGTCCGTCCCCGTCGCCATCGCTGGCCTCGTTTGTCGTGCCGCCCCCGGCGAGCAGCGCCGCCGGCCCCATCTGCGCCATCGCCTGAAACAGCCGGCCTATTTGCTCGGCTATGGCTGCATCGCCGGCCACGGTGGCCAGTTGCTGCTCCCACAGGTCCATATACCGGCGGGCCAATTCCTCCATCGGCGGCGGCTTGGTCATCGGCGAATTATAGCCCTTGCCCCTTTCACTGCCTATCCGTGTTAAGGTGCAATGCAACAATATCGGGTAATGCTGGTATATTCCCACCCACGGTCCCACGGCGGATGCGAAGCTGATGGCAAAAGGCGACGAGACACCGGCGGTCACGATCAAGAAATATGCCAACCGGCGGCTGTACAACACGGCGACGAGCAGCTACGTCACCCTCGAAAACCTGGCCCAGATGGTCAAGGATGGCGTCGAATTTGTCGTTGTCGACGCCCGCAGCGGTGACGACATCACCCGTGCCATCCTTACACAAATTATTCTCGAAGAAGAAAACAAGGGCACCAACCTGCTGCCCATCGGTTTTTTGCGTCAGCTCATCGGTTTTTATGGCGACAGCTTGCAGGGGTTGGTGCCGCGCTATCTCGACCACAGCATGCAGGCTTTCACCGAGAATCAGGACGCCATGCGGCGCCATTTTAGCGGCACCATGACCGACGTGCTCACCGCCGGCAACTGGGACGAGATCGGTAAGCAGAATATGGCTGTGTTCGAACGGGCCATGCAGATGTGGGGCGCCCCTTTTGCGCCCAAGCCTGCCGAGCCGCCCGCCGATGCCACCAAGGCCGGCGCTGCCCCATCGGCTGGAACTGATGATTTCGATGCCTTGCGGCGCCAGCTCGAGGCCCTGCAGAAACAGGTCAACGATATTTCCCGCGGCAAGAACGACACCTAGAGTGTTGCCAGGAAAAGCGGGCACCGTTTTTCCGCCGGCAAACACGCCAAAACAAGACTCAAGGGTCTGGTTTTGAGTCCATCAAAACCGCAAAGACTCTAGCCCGGGCCTACTCCGTGGCGGCCTGCGCCCAACTCGGTTCGATCGTCGGCCTGCCGAAATAGTAGCCCTGCAGATAACACACACCTTCGGCCCGCAGCAAGGCGGCCTGCTCTGCGGTTTCCACGCACTCCGCCACGGTCGAAAGTTCGATCCCCTTGGCCAGCCCGAGCAACGTTTTGACGAAGATCAAATTATCCGGATTATCCGCCAAATCGCGCACGAACGAACCATCTATCTTGACCATATCCACATGCAGCGACCGCAGATGCCGGAACGACGTAAAGCCGGCGCCGAAATCGTCCAGCGCCACCTGACAGCCAAGCTCCCCCAGGCTGCGCACGAAGCGCGAAGCTTCGTCAAGATCGTCCAGCGCCACCGTCTCGGTGATCTCCAGCGTCAAGCGTCGCGCCACATCCCGGCGGCCGCGCAACCTATCTTCGAGCAGCCGCAGCCAGATCGGATCGATCACCGTTAGACCGGAGACATTGATCGAAAGTTTCACCTGGGGCTGCGCCTCGAGCGTATTCAATCCAAGTTCCAGGACCCGCCGGTCGATGAGGCGCATCAGCCCCATTTCCTCAACGATTGGCACGAAGGCGCTCGCCGTTACCAGTTTGCCATCGTCACCGACCATCCGCGCCAAGCCCTCGTAGAAAGCCGTTTCGCCGCTGTCGGCGTGAACCACGGGTTGGTAAGCCAGCACGAACCGGTTATCGCGCAGCGCCCGCTGCACCTGCTCGGCGGTATCCAGATCGCGCCGATGCATAATCTTGTTCGCCGGTACATCGACAAAATCGGAGAAACAATCGCAGCCCAGTTTATGAGCATTGCGCAAGGCGCTGTCAGCCTGGCTCACCACCTCGCGCGCGGTCGCGGCCGCGGTCGGGAAGAATGTCGCCCCCGCCGACGCCGTAAAATGCAACGGCCCCACTGGCGTCGGTACGGGGACCTCGCGCACCACCGCCAGCACCCGGCCGGCGACTTGGTACAATTGCCCGTCCGAACAATGCTGCAACACGATGGCGAAACGGTCAAAACCGACCCGACCGAGTATATCGCCGGTGCGCAGGCAGCCTTCCAGGCGTTTGGCGGCCGCGATCACCAAGGCGTCGACGACTTCCTCGCCATAGACCTCGCCAATGAGTGCCAGCTTGTCGATCCCCACCAGCAGGAACCCGCCCTGCCGTTCCAGGCGTTGGTTCTTGTCGATCGAGTGTTCCAGTGCTTCTCGCAGCCGCATCCGATTCAGCTGGCCGGTCAAGGCATCGTGGTTGCCCAGATACGCCAGCCGCGTTTCATGCTCTTTACGCTCGGATATATTGCGGATAATGCCGGTCAGGTGAATGGCACGGCCATTCGGCCCGAACCGAGCCACGGCGCGCTCTTGTACCCAAATAGTGTCGTCATCGTCGCCGCGGATCCGGTATTCGCAGTCAATATTGCTGCCATGCTCCACATGCCGCGCTAACGCGATCATACGGTGTGGCAGATCCTCCACATGGATACGCTTGAGAAACGCCGCACCCGCCCGTAATGCCGCGCCATCCTGTAGCCCCAGCACGGCGCGCGTATTCCCCGACCAGGAGATCCTGTCGTCAATCAGGTTCCAGTCATAGAATAGGTCGCCCGAAGCGACCAGAACGCTGATCAGATCAGGAAACGGCGTGTCATCCGCGACAAGCGGCAATATTTCCGACACCGTAACCTCCTACCTGGGGTTATTTCTGGGGACCGGGCCGCCTTCTGCGGACTACGGATCGGAAGAGTGACGCTAATGCCCGAGGCCTTAACAAATCGTAATGCAAGCACAATCAAGCCACAGAAGTACAAAATAATAAAAAAATGGAGCGAAGTATAGTTAACAGAACTGGTTAATATCCCCAAACAACTAACGGAATATACCTAACGATATATTGATAACGCTATAACCCGGAAGTATCCTTGCCCGAATACCTCTTCGTAACTGCCAGTTGGAGCAAGTGTGCGTACTGGTCCCGCCACCTCGGCATTCGCCAGCATTGTTGCGGTCACCGCTGTCAGCGGCCGGCCCGATAGATGGACGCCGGCGCCCCAGCAGCACCGCGCCGAACCCGAGTCCACCCCCTCCCGCACCACCGCTCCCGCCCCGGTCGGCACCCTCGATACAGGCGTCAAAGTCGCCCCGGGTCAGCTTCTGTTCGCCCAATTGACCGGCCAGGACACACCGGCCGTCAGCCGGCCCCATCGCCTGGCCGTAGCCGCTTATCCGTCCCTGTCCTCGTCCTCCCAGATCATCGCCCCCACAATGTCTCTGACCAGGCTGCACACCCCCGCCCCCGGCAATAATCTGTTCGACTTCGAGATCTAGCCTCTCGCAAGCATAGGACGCCCGCCGGCCTGACCAATTTTCTAAATGCAACCACCCCTGGCTGCCTGCTATCGTCCAGGTCCGCAAAGCCGCAGCAGCAAAGCCAGAACCATGTCCATAGACACCGTGGCCCAACTCTTGGGCACAGGCGCCGAGCACGCAGTCGCCATTGCCGCCCCCAGCCGCGATGCAGCCACCTATAACGATCTCCGCCGGCTGGTCACGGAGACCACGGCCCTTCTCAACACCCTCGGCATCGGCCGCAACGACCGCGTCGCCATTATCCTGCCTAATGGGCCGGAAATGGCCGCCGCTTTCATCGCCCTTGCCGCCGGCGCCACCACCGCCCCCTTAAACCCGGCTTACCGGGCCGAGGAGTTTCGTTTCTATCTTGCCGATCTCGGCGCCAAGGCATTGCTGGTCGAAGCCGGCAGCACCTCGCCGGCCCTTGCGGTTGCCGCCGAACTGGGCATTGCCACCTATGGGCTCACCACCGCCCCGGATGCCCCCGCGGGCATGTTCACTATTGAGCCTCTATCGGCACCGCCCCACAGTCCCTGCCGCCAGCCCGGTGCCGCCGAGCCCGACGATATCGCCCTGGTCCTGCACACCTCCGGCACCACGTCGCGCCCCAAGATCGTGCCTTTGAGCCAGCGCAACATTTGCGCCTCGGCCGGTCATATCGCGGCGACCCTGCAACTCGGCCCTGCCGACCGTTGTTTGAATGTCATGCCCCTGTTTCATATTCACGGCCTTATCGCCGCCGTCGCCGCCAGCCTGTCCGCCGGCGCCAGTGTCTTTTGCACCCCCGGTTTCAACGCCTTGCGCTTTTTCGCATGGCTCGCCGAGGCCCGGCCCAGTTGGTACACTTCGGTGCCGACCATGCACCAGGCCATCCTGTCCCGCGCCGGCCGCAACGCCGACATCCTTGCCGACGCAACCCTGCGCTTTATCCGTTCTTCTTCCTCCTCTCTGCCGCCCCAGGTAATGGCGTCGCTGGAGGAAACATTCGGCTGCCCGGTGATAGAATCCTACGGCATGACCGAGGCCGCCCATCAAATGGCCAGCAATCCGCTCCCTCCCGCGCGCCGCAAGCCGGGCACGGTCGGCATCGCCGCCGGGCCTGAAGTGGCGATCATGAACACCGCCAACCAAGTCCTGGGCCCTGGCCGGACTGGCGAAATCGTCATTCGCGGCCCCAACGTCACCGCCGGATATGAGGCCAACCCCGAAGCCAACGCGCAGGGTTTTTCCGCCGGCTGGTTCCGCACCGGCGACCAGGGTGTCATCGATGCCGACGGTTACCTCACCATCACCGGACGGCTCAAAGAGATCATCAACCGCGGCGGCGAGAAGATCAGCCCCCGCGAGGTCGATGAGGTGCTGCTCGACCACCCCGCCGTCGCCCAAATCGTCACTTTCGCCCTCGCCCACCCCAAATTGGGCGAGGAGGTCGCCGCCGCCATTGTCCTTGCCGAAGGCCAGACCGCCGACGAAAGCCAGATCCGCGCTTTCGCCGCCCAGCGCCTCGCCGATTTCAAGGTCCCACGCAAAATCGTCTTTCTCGACGAAATCCCCAAGGGCCCCACCGGCAAGCTCCAGCGCATCGGTCTGGCCAAACAGCTCGGCCTGGAGGACTGACCCATGCGCATTTGCATTTTCGGCGCCGGCGCCATCGGCGGCTACCTCGCGGTCAAACTGGCGCACGCCGGTGCCGACGTCACCTGCATCGCCCGCGGCCCCCATCTCGCCGCCATGCGCGATCGCGGCCTGCGCCTGATCATCGATGGCGAGGAAATGGTCGCCCACCCCCGTTGCACCGACGACCCCGCCGAGGCCGGCGCGCAGGATTATGTCATCATCACCCTCAAGGCCCACTCGGTCACGGCCGTCGCCGACAAGATGAAACCCTTGTTCGGCCCGGACACCGCCGTCGTCACCGGCCAGAACGGCCTGCCCTGGTGGTATTTCTACAAACATGGCGGCGCTTTCGAAGGCAAACGTTTGCAAACCGTCGACCCCGGCGGCAAACAATGGGACATCCTGGACCCGCAACGGGTCATCGGCAGTGTCGTTTATATTGCCGCTGCCGTCGTCGAACCCGGTGTCATCCGCCATGAATCCGGCACCCGTCTCACCCTCGGCGAACCCGACGGCAGCAAATCCGCCCGCGTGCTTGCCCTCTCCAAGATACTCATTGCATCCGGCGTCAAGGCACCGGTGAAACCCGCCATCCGCAATGAGATCTGGGTGAAATTATGGGGCAACCTCAGCTTCAACCCGGTCAGCGCCCTCACCCATGCCACTCTCGATGTCCTCGCCGAGGACCCGGACATCCGTCCGGTGATCCGCGCCATGATGGTCGAAGCCCAGGCCATCGGTGAGGCCATCGGAGTACGTTTCCCCATCGATGTCGATGCCCGCATCGCCGGCGCCGCGGCGGTCGGCGCCCACCGCACCTCCATGCTGCAGGACCTCGACCTCGGCCGGCCCATGGAAATCGACGCCATGGTCTCGGTGGTTCAGGAGCTGGGACGGCTGACCGGACTGCCCACCCCGACCATTGATACCGTGCTTGGCTTGGTCAAATTGCGCGCCCGTACCGCCGGCTGTTACGACGGCTAAAACAGCCATGGAAATGCCTTATTCAGACCGTTGCGTCACCGCCTGGCAGGGTGAATGATCATGGTCATGCGGAGAATTGATGATCTCGAGCCCAATGGCTGAACGCCGCCAGCAAGGCGCCGCCATGGTCGTCGTCTTTCTTGACGCCGGCGGCACCATCCAATCCCTGTCTCCGGCCACCGGCCAGGTTCTCGGTCACCCCGCATCCGCGCTGCCCGGACGCCCTTTTGCCGAATTGCTCGCCGCTGAACAGCGCCCGCCCGTGCGCGAATGGTTGCACACAGACCAGCCGTGCCACCAAACCGAAGCCACCGGGCGCCGCGCCAACAACCAGCCCTACCCCCTCGCCATCTCCCTGATACCCCTGCCGGACCGGGGTTTCCTCGCCGTGTTGCGCGACCTCAGCGAGCAGCAGATTGACCGTGAGGAAGCGCGGGCCGCCAAGACCGCCGCGGCCCAGGCCTTGCAGGATCGGGCGCGTTTCCTGGCCGAGATGAGCCACGAGTTACGCACCCCGTTGAACGCCATCATCGGTTTTGCCGAAATCATCGCCACCCAGCGCTTCGGCACCGATGCCGCCGAGCGCTACCGCCAATACGCCCAGCATATCCTTACCAGCGCCGAACATATGCGCGACAGCATCGACGAAATCGGCGCCGGCCTGCCCACCCTGGAGCCCGCCGGCCGCGAGCCGGCTCAACGCATATCCGTAAGTGCCCTGGTCGCCGAGGTCTCGGGCCTCTTGCACCCGCGCGCCGAGGCCAAGTCCATCACCCTGCAATGCCATGTCGACGGCGACCCCACCATCTACGGCGATCCCGCATCCCTGCGCCAGATTCTGCTCAATTTGGGCAGCGACGCCATCGAAAATACGCCCGACAATGGCCGCGTTTCCGTCGCCGTGGCCCCTGACTCTGACGGCCGTTTGTCTTTTGCCGTCACCGACGATGGCGGCGGTATCGAGGCCGCGGCCATCCCCATGCTGTTCGATCCCTATGTGCGCGGCAAGAATCAGGGTGCCCGTCCGGGCCTCTCGGTCATCAAGACGCTGGTGGAAATCCACGGCGGCGAGTTCAGCGTCGACAGCATAACGGGCAAGGGCGCGACATTCCGCGTTACCCTGCCCGAAGACCGTTGGTCCGCCGCCGGCGACGACCCCTTGCCGCACCCTACTCTGAACGAGTAAGCACCCGCGCCACCGCCTCCTGCCAACCGGCCAGCATGCCGTCGCGCCTTTCAGCGGCCAGCCCCGGCGTGAATTGCCGGTCCCGTTGCCATTGTTCGGATATCACATCCAGGCAATCATAGACCCCGACCTGCAGCCCGGCCAGATAGGCCGCCCCCAGCGCCGTGGTTTCGGTGACCGCCGGCCGGTCCACCGGCAGATCGACGACATCCGCCAGCATTTGCATCAGCCAGTTATTGGCCACCATGCCGCCATCGACCCGCAGGCTGCCGGGCGTTTGCCCCATATCCTCGGCCATCGCCGACACCAGATCGTGGGTTTGGTAACACACCGCCTCCAACGCCGCCCGCACGATACTGCCCACATCGCTGTCCAACGTCAGACCGACAATGGCGCCCCGCGCCTCCGCATCCCAATAGGGCGCCCCCAGGCCGGTAAAGGCCGGCACCATATAGACCCCGGCATTCTCGGGCTTCCCACTGGCAAGCGCTTCGGTTTCCGCCGCGTTGTCGATCACACCGAGACCGTCGCGCAGCCATTGCACCGCCGCCCCGGCAACGAAAATACTGCCTTCCAGGGCGTAACTGCTTTGGCCCTCCAGACGATAGGCCAGTGTCGTCAGCATGCGATTGCGCGACGGCACCGGAGTCGTTCCCGTATTCAAAACCGCGAAACACCCCGTGCCATATGTACTCTTGATCATCCCCGGCGTGAAACAAGCCTGTCCCACCACCGCCGCATGTTGATCCCCCGCCATGCCGCCAATGGTTATGGCACGGCCGAAATGCTCCGCGCCCGCCACCCCGAACGCCGCCGCATTGTCGAACACCTCCGGTAGCAACCCGCGCGGAATATCGAACAACGCCAACAGCCTGTCATCCCAGTCATGGCTATGAATATTGAACAGCATGGTCCGGCAGGCGTTGGTGGCGTCGGTGGCATGCACCGCCCCACCGGTCAGCCGCCACAACAAAAAACTATCGACGGTCCCAAAAGCCAGGTCCCCGGCTTGCGCCCGCGCCCGCGCACCGGGCACATGATCCAGCAGCCAGCCGATTTTGCTGGCCGAGAAATAGGGGTCGAGCACCAGCCCCGTGCTTTCGCTCACCAGCGCCGACTGACCCGCCTCGCGCAGCCGCCCGCAGGTCTCGGCGGTCCGCCGGTCCTGCCAGACAATGGCGTTATGAATGGGCTTGCCCGTGCCGCGGTCCCAGATCACCGTGGTTTCCCGCTGATTGGTAATGCCGATGGCGACGACACTCTCGTCCATCACGTCGCGGCACACCGCCAGACATGCTTGCCAGATCTCCTCCGGATCATGCTCGACCCATCCCGGTTGGGGAAAGATCTGCGGCAACTCCCGCCCCGCACTTTTCCGCGCCCGGCCCTCGCCATCGAAGACGATCGCCCGCGTGCTCGTCGTCCCCTGATCGATAGCCAATATTCGCCCGCCGGCTGTCGTCACGTCCCGCCTCCCATGTCGCCATTATTCTACTATATTATCGCCCGGCTCGACCACGGCACTACCGGGCATATATCACGGGCCAGAACATCGGCAGCAGAGAGGGAGCCATGACGCCGCCTTCGCAAAATCAGCGCGGTATCGCGAGCGTTACAGACGCCACCCGCACCATCGAGGGCGATGGCCTGGAAATCCGCCGCGCTTTTCCCACTGTCCAAATTGAGCTGGTGGACCCTTTCCTGCTGCTCGATCATATGGGCCCCATGGCCATTGCCGCCAATCCCACCGGCGGCGTCCCCGATCACGCCCATCGCGGTTTCGAGACCGTGACCTATCTGATCGACGGCGCCATCGAGCATCGCGACTCCACCGGCAATGTCGGCATCATCGGCCCCGGCGATGTCCAATGGATGACCGCCGGCGGCGGCATCGTCCATTCCGAGATGCTCGACACCAATTTTTTCCACGCCGGCGGCACCCTGCACGGCACCCAGCTTTGGGTCAATTTGCCCGCCCGGGACAAAATGATGCCGCCGCGCTACCAACCCGTCGCGTCAAGCGAGATCCCCACGGCCCAAAGCGATGACGGCAAGCTGCATGTAAAGATTATTGCCGGCGAGGCCATGGGCGTTCACGCCGCGGTCGAAACCCTGACCCCCATCACCTATCTGCACTATTCCATCGCCCCCGGCGGCGCCATCTACCAGGCCCTGCCCCCCGACAACAATGCCTTCGCCTACATACTGCAGGGCGACGCCACCATCGGCGCCAACAACCGCTTGGCCCTTGAAGGCCAGCTGGTCCTATTCTCAAACGACGGCGGCGGCGTCACACTTGGTGTTGCCCCCGACGCTCAACGCCCGGCCGAAATCCTCCTCCTCGCCGGCCGCCCCATCAACGAGCCCATCGCCCGCTACGGCCCCTTCGTCATGAACACCCAGACCGAAATCCGCCAGGCCATCCGCGACTTTCAAACAGGACAATTTCTCCGCCCCGGCAATGCTTAGCGGTCGTACTCCCTAACACGTCCCGGATGCACAGGCCGTTACCCGTTGTTATAGTCCGCCGTGTCCGCCCGCTATCCCAGGTCCCGCCACACAAGAACTGAGTCCTATGACCGATCATTCCGCCTGTCACGGCCTTTGGGTTCCGGCCCTAACCCCCTTTACCGCTGATCTTGAGGTCGACACAGGCCGGTTCCTGGCCCATTGCCAATGGCTGTTGGCCAACGGCGCCAATGGCCTAGCCGCATTCGGCACTACCAGCGAGGCCAACTCCCTATCGGCGACCGAACGCATGGCACTACTCGACCAATTGGTCGAGGCCGGCATCTCCCCCAAAGCCTTAATGCCCGGCACCGGCTGTTGCGCGCTCCCCGAAACCGAGGCCCTCACCCGCCATG
>QIGO01000011.1 GCA_003230015.1 Alphaproteobacteria bacterium
TTGACCACAACCACGACACCGAAATGCACAAGGTCAATGCCCAGCTCGCGGGCGGCCGGGATGAAAACGGGCACAACCACCAACAAAATTGTCGTCGCGTCCAGCAGGCAACCAAGCAGCAGAAACAAGACATTGATCATCAACAGAAAAAGTATCGGCGACAGGTCGATGTCGCTGAGCAGGCCGGCCATGGAGTTGGGAATGTTTTCGCTGGCGACGATGAAGTTGAAGATGAGGGCGCCGCCAATGATCAGACCGATGGCGGCGGAAGAACGCGCGCTGTTGGACATAATGCCGTAGAGGGCGCGAAGGGAAAGTGCGCGGTAGAAAAAGGCCGCGAGAATGAGGGCGTAGAATGCGGCCAGGGCCGCGGCCTCGGTGGGTGTGGTGACGCCACCGTATATTCCGAACAACAAAATTACCGGCATCATCAATGCGGGAAAAGCATCGACGGTGCGCCGGGGGATCTCTCGCAAGGGTACGGCCTGGTCCACCGGTGTGTTTCTGACGCGGGCAATGATGGTGATCATGACCATCAGGACCGCCCCCATCAAAAGACCCGGAATTATGCCGCCGAGAAACAGGAAGCCGATCGATGTGTCGGAGACCAGTGAATACATGACCATGGGAATCGATGGCGGGATGATCGGGCCAATGGTGGCCGACGCGGCGGTGACGGCGGCGGCGAATCCCGGTGTGTAACGTTTCTCTTTGGTCATCATTTGGATGACGATCTTGCCGATGCCCGCGGCATCGGCAATGGCGGAGCCCGACATGCCCGAGAAAATCAGGCTGGCGACCACATTGACGTGACCTAAACCGCCGCGGAAGCGGCCAACAAGGGCGATACAGAAATTCAAGAGCCGGTCGCTGATGGTGCCGGCATTCATGATATTGGCCGCCAGAATGAACAGCGGCACGGCCAGAATGATAAAACTGTTGAACAGCCCCTGCAGAATCTGTTCCGAAGCAAGGCCGAGATCCTGACCGCTGACGGCCAGATAGACAGTGGCCGCGACAATCATGGAGTAGGCGATGGGAGCGCCGATGGCCGCGGCGCCGAACAGGATGGCGATGCAAAGAATGAAGGCAACGCTCACAGGTTCGAACCTGGCCGCGGTGTCAGGCTATCGCTGATCAAAATCTTCACCGCGGACAATTCTTACTGCGCGGATGGCGTATCGCACGATGACCGCCGCGGAGAATATGAGATAGGCGGAGAAGACAAAATCGAGGCGGATACCTAGGCTGGAGCTGCTTTCGATCTTCATGAATGAGATGAAGTCGAATGCGGCGGGGAAGGCGACGCCAAAACCGACGATGATCAATGTCGCCGAAATCAAAGCGAAGGCGCGCCGCAACGGTGGCCGGACGCTGACGTAAATGGTGTCGAACCTGACATGATCACGGTCGTGCAGAAGGAACGCGGATACCCAAAAGACGATCCACAGCCAGGCCAGCAGGTTGGCCTCCAGGGTCCAGGTCAACGGCTGATTGACGACGTAGCGGAAAAATATCTGAAGCAGAAAGGAGACAAACATGGCGGTGAGAAGAGCCACCGCCACGTTGTCTGCCCTGTTGCGCAGCCAATTGCTGGCGAAACTCAACGATTTTTGGCTATTTGGCCGCATTAATCCGCTCAAGCAGACCCTCCGGCCAGTCTTTGGAGAAGTCGCTCTCCAGATACATTTTCTGGGCCCGGCTGCGGAAGGCATCGACATCCGGGGTATAGACCTTTAGGCCCTCGGCCTTGAAGAATTCGACGATTTCCGCCTCGTTGGCGAGAATGGTTTCGGAGATCTCGAGGGACGCGCGTTGCGCGGAATCCTGAACAGTCTGCTGCTGCTCAGGGGTCAGGCCGTCCCAAACGGTTTTGCTGAAGGCCAGGAAGTTCATGTCGACGAGATGGCTGGTCAGCACGATCTGGTCGGTGACCTCATAAAATTTGCGGTCCTTGTTGGTGGGCAAGGGGTTGTCCTGGCCATCGATGGTGCCCGTCTGCAGGCCGGTGTAGACCTCTGTGAACGCCATCGGCGTGGGGTTGGCGCCCAGTGCGCGGCCGAGGAACTGCCATGCATCGGTGCCCGGCATGCGCAGCTTTATGCCGGCCATATCCTCGGGCGTGTTGATTACCTTGTCGCCGCGCAGATTGAGCTGGCGGGTGCCGAAATACATCACCGACAGAAGCTTGACGCCAAGCTTGTCTTCGACAAGCTGATACATCTCCTTGCCGATATCGCCCTCGAAAACGGCGCGCTGATGGGCGGGGTCGCGCATCAAATAGCCGGCGGTGAAGATCGACCATTCGGGTATCAGCTTGGCCAGTTCCTGGGCCGAGGTGATGGACATTTCCAGGTTGCCACGGGCGATGGCGACAAGCTCGGTCCCCTGTTTGAAGAGGGAATCGTTGTAGTGGGGCTCATAGGTGGCAAATCCGCTTACCCCTTCGGCGAAGGTCGTCGCCAGTCCTTGCGAGCGAAAATCGGTCGCGGACGCAGGGGTGGACATGCGCAATTTGATTTTGTCCTGGCCGGCCGCCGCGGGGCCGGTCAAGGCAATGCCGGCGAGCAGGGCGATTGTCGCCGCGCCGATAATCGTGCGACGGCCGATATGAATTGTCATCAGGGGTCCTCCCATTGATTTTTGAGGTCTCTTATTGGGGCTCCGTTGGCCCGACGAAACAGTTTCGCCGAAGCTGGATCCCAACGCATGGTAATTCTTGCCACAGCTGCCGGCAGAAAGCCAGAAACGGCACCGCCGGGCCGAATGGGCTCAGTTGGGGCGAGGCCGGCCGGATCCGCGCAAGGGCTTGTTTTGGCTGAATTCAGCCGGCGGGGCGGGGTACGATGATGACCTCTTCGCTGCGATAGCGGCCGTGACATTCGTCGGGCGACTGGTTGACGATCGCGCGTTCGAATTTGGCGTCGAGGGCGAGCCATATTTCGCGCAATTGCGGCGCCACGCCGGCCTCAACCAGGGCCTGGCCCAGCAATTGGTGGCGGATGGCAAAGACTTCCGCGGGCAAAAACATGTGAACATGGGCGTCGCGGGGCGACCGGCCGCCATAGACCGACGGTCCTCCCATCAGAGACGCCCAGAAATCCGTCTGCTGAGACTCAACCACATCGCGCTTGCTGCGGACGAAAAAGCCCTTTAGCCAAGGGTGAGCGAACAGCTTGGTGTAGAGAATATTGTGGACGCGCCGCAGGCAGGGATAACCACCTATCTGCTCGAAAAAATTGTCACTGAGCAGGGATTTGCCCTTGACGGCGTTCATGACGCGTTCCTTTGGCGTTGCGATCCGCCGGCAGGGTAGAGTTCAGAAGTTGATATCGGGCTAAGGCGCGAGAAGCCGGCCTTTAAGCCGGCATCTGGGGCGGGCCTAATTTACCCGGTGTTGGGTGACGGCGTCGAAAAGATGGACCTTGGCCGGGTCGATGGCCAAGCGCACGGTTTGGCCGGCGGCAACATTGGCGCTGCGGGGCACGACCGCCACAATGTTGCGGTCACCAACCGCGACGTGAAGGTGGATATCGGCGCCGGTTTTTTCGGCAAGAATCAGTTTGCCGTTGATGCTACCGGTCTCAGAGAGGCTGAGGTCGGCGGGACGAAGACCACAAGTGATCTTGCGGCCCGATGTCGCCGGGACCGAGTCCGGCAGTGAGACTTGCACATTCTCAGCCCTGAATGCCGGCGATCCATTGTCCGCAACGACCTCGCCGGAGAGGAAATTCATTGACGGGGTGCCGATGAAATCGGCGACAAAGCGGTTGGCGGGCCGGTCATAAACCTCGTCCGGCGTGCCGATCTGCTCGATTTCGCCATCATGCATCAGCACGATCTCGTCGGCCATGGTCATGGCTTCGATCTGGTCGTGGGTGACATAGATGGAGGTCGATCCCAGGCGATCATGAAGCTGTCTGATCTCAACGCGCATATGGGCGCGAAGTTTGGCGTCGAGATTGGACAAGGGTTCGTCGAACAGGAACACAGTGGCGTCGCGCACCATGGCCCGGCCCATGGCGACGCGCTGGCGCTGGCCGCCGGAAAGCTCCTTAGGATAGCGGTCGAGATAGTCGGTGATGTTGAGGGTGGCCGCCGCCTCGCCAACGCGGCGGCGGATCTCGTCGGGCGAGAGTTTGCGAACCTGAAGGCTGAAGGCAATGTTGTCGAAGACTTTCATGGCCGGGTACAAGGCGTAATTCTGAAACACCATGGCGATATCGCGGTCGCGGGGATGGACGTCGTTGACCCGCTCACCGGCGATGAGCACGTCACCGGAAGTCATGATCTCCAAACCGGCGGTGAGGCGCAGGAGCGTGGTCTTGCCACAGCCCGAGGGCCCGAGGAGGACGGTGAAGGTTTCCGGCTCAATCTGAAAGGAAAGTCCGCGCAGCACTTCGACAGCGCCGAAGTTCTTCACAATGTTGCGGTATTCGACCGTCGCCATCTGTCGTGCGGTCCTCTTTCGGGCTTCGCGATGGGGTGGAGATTAAGCCTATCGGCACATTCATGCCACCGTCAGCAGTGGCGATGATAGCTGGCGAAAATTGGGGCGGCGCGCGGCTCTCCCGCACGCCGCCCCGTCAAATGGAAACCGTTAGCCGACGATGCGGTCAACGGCCTCAGCGATATCGTCCATGGCCTCTTTGGCCGATTCGTAGTCGCCGGCAAAATATTTGCCAAGGCGCACGGGGATGGTGTCACTGGACAGCTCGGCCCATTGCGGCAGATCCGGCTCGGACCCCATATCCTCGGCAATGGTCGCGCGCACAATGGGAAGATGGCGGGTGGTGCCAGGGCCGACACGGTTGTTGGCTAAAACCCGCGGGTCGTCATAAACGGAGAAGCGGGTCGGGCCGGTACCGCCACCTAGGGTGGTAATCAGCACCTGGGTATCCATCGAAGTTGCCCATTGCATGAAGATCCAAGCCGCATCGGGACTCTTTGAGTTCCTGGACACAGCCAGCGAAGAGCCACCCTGATGGCCGATACCCGGAATCTCGCCGAAGCCGGTCTCGTTGACCGTGCGCAAAGGTGATTTCGGTGCCGGCACACGAACGGCTTCCATAAGGCCGGAAACCTTCGAGGCCTTGGGATCATCGAAGAAGGGGAAGAACTCGCCCCAACTCAACATACTGGCCGCGACTCCTTGGGCGATGGACTGGCCTTGGCCATCCCAGGTCCAGCCAGTGACGCCGGGGGGCATGGTCTTCCACAAACGGGTCCAATATTCCATGGCGGCGAGCCCGGCGTCGTCATTGCCGGAGAATTTCCTGTCAGACCCAAAAATGGAGCCGCCATGGCCCCACAGCCATGCCGTCCAATCGGTTTCGAGGCTGTAGTGCCCCGAGCGCATCTGACCGGTAGAGCCGAACAGGTCCGGCCCCATCTCGTCGGTGACGGCCTTGGCCTGCTGGTAATATTGCTCCAGTTCGGTGGGCGCGTCGAAGCCGAACTTTTCCCAGATGTCTCGACGATACATCATGATGAATATGGGAATGTCGTAAGGCACGCCGACCCAGCGACCTTCGTATTTGACAATGCCATCCACAAGTGCCGGCAGGAAGTCGTCGATATTGTAGTCGGGCATGGCCAGGTCGGGTTTTTCGGCCAATTGCTCACGGGGGTCGAAGACATCGCGGCTGACCGCCGCGGCCCAACTCTGATCGATGTAATAGAGATCGAAGGTGCCCAGTTGCGAGGCGATGTCGAGGGTCAATTTTTGCAGCACCTGCTCGAGCGGCAGGACCTCGATCTCCACCTTCATGCCGGAAGCCTCTTCGAAGAACGGCTTGAGCTGGGAGTTGATGGCGTTCGACGGCGGTGTCGACTCGGTCGCCAGCCGGAGCGTGGTGCCGGCGAATGGCTTGGAGACATCGCGGACCCAGGCCATGACTTCGTCGGATGGTACGAGATTGCCAGCGGCCTGGGCGGTGGGGAGAAACGGCCTGGTCATGCCCATGCCAAGGGCGCCTAGTCCCAAACCAAGCTGGCTGGCGGATTTGAGAAAACTACGGCGGCCGATCTTGCGGCGAACATACCGATCGGTTATGGACGCCAAATATTCTTTTCGTTGTTGGTCTTTCATTGTTTCCTCCTTTTGGGTAGATCGCGCCCGTCAAGCGGGTGGCGATTTGGGCAAATGCCTCATTGTTTGAGTGAGCCGAGCGTTAAGCCACGGACCAGGTGCTTCTGGACGAGCAGAATAAAGAGAAAGGCGGGGACCATCGAAGCGGTGCCGAGAGCCGCCATGTTGCCCCAGGCGGTGCCGATGGATGTGACAAATGTCGACGAGGCGACCGGCACGGTCTGGATGCTGCCTTGCGACAGGGTGAGGACAAAGAGAAACTCGGTCCAACTGAAGATGAAAGCCAACACCGCGGTCGCCGCGAGGCCACCTTTTGCCATGGGCAGGATAATGCGCCGAAAAATCAGCCAGCGTGAGGCGCCGTCGATGGTGGCGCTCTCGTCAATCTCCTTGGGGATATCGTCGAAGAAGCTTTTCATCAACAGCACCGCCAAGGGCAGGTTCATCAGGCTGTGGACCAGAATGAGACCGGTGTAGGTATCCAGCAGTCCGACATTCTTGAACAGGAAGAACATGGGAATGGCGACGGCAACCGGCGGCATCATGCGGGTGGAGAGGACCCAATTGACAAAATGCTGCTGGCCGCGAAACCGCATGCGGCTGAGGGCGTAGGAGGCGAGTGTCGCCACCGTGACGGCAAGGATCGTCGAAAAAACCGCAATGACAATCGAATCCCAGACGCGCGGCGCCATGTAGAAATTGCCGCCGCCGGGAAGCACTTCTCGCACGTCGCCAAAGCCAAAACCAAGAGAAATACCAAATACTTGCTCAAAATTCTCAACAGTTGGCGTGAAGCGCCACACGTTGGGCGGTTTATCAAAGATCTCTTTTGGCGTTTTGAAGGCGACCGTCACCCAGTGGTAGATGGGAAAGACGAACAAGGCCACGAGCAACCAGGCGATGATCTGGCGAACCGTACTGGCGTAACGAGGGCCAACCATTACCACCTGACCTTCGTCAGCCAGATGAAGAGATTGGCGATCACAAGGACGATCGCCAGGGTGACCAAACTCAGCGTTGCCCCATAACCCCATTTGACGAAGCTGAAGGTCTGCTGCCAAGCGTACAGACTCAATGAGAATGTCCGAGTTCCCGGCCCACCCGATGTCATGACGAAGACATAGTCGAAGACGCGGAAGAGATCGATGCCGCGGATCAAGACGGCAATTGCGATCACCTTGCCCATCATCGGCAGGGTGATACGCCGGAAAGTCATCCACCAGGAGGCGCCGTCGATGAGGGCGGCTTCAAAGGGTTCGGTCGGCAGGGACCGCAGCCCGGCCATGAAAATAAGGACCATGAACGGGGTCCATTGCCAGATTTCCACAAGCAGCACACCGGCGAGTGCCAGTGACGGCGTGGCCAGGATCGGCGTGCCGCGATCGATCAGACCGATTGTCTGAAGGACGTAGGTGATGACGCCAAACTCGGCATCTTCCATAAGCAGGAACATCATGCCGGCGACCGCCGGCGGGATGACCAGGGTCAGGGTGAGGGCACCGCGCAGAAAGCCAAAACCCCGGTGGTCGGCGTCCAACAACAACGCCAGCCCCATGCCGAGCACCAGTTCGAAAGAGAGAGCGATGGCAAAATAACTAAAGGTGACAATGAGCGAGGCACTCAGCCGGTCGTCGTCGAAAAGGGTGGCCCAATTGCGCCAGCCGACAAACTCCAGTTGCCGGTTGAAAGTGGACCATTCGTAAAAGCTCAACCAAATACTGTAGAAGAGCGGAAAGATCGCAAGGAGTGCGAGAATCGCGATGAGCGGCAGCAGCCAGGGCAGCGGGTGATCAAACAGCGCCGAGCGGCGTCGTGTGAGATTGGCGACCGCCAAGGTTCCCTCCATCACCCAAGCATTTGTACGTTATGTGTTCTTTCGTACATAATGACTTGTCTGCGTTCAAAAGCAAGCGCTAGCAGGGGAACGATCCGGCTTTGTTGATTTAAGCGCCATGCTGACGGTGGATCTAACCCTTTGCCACATGGTTTTCCGGGGCGAATTTTGTTCTCCTTGGGTTCGGCCAGGGTGTGGCTAGATGTCTGGTCACGACCAAAAGCCCCGTCAAATCGTGTTGTTGGGGCGCGCGCGGCGTTCAACTGATGGCCACATGTGCGTATGCACAGGTATTGAGCCACTTCGACGGCGGCGCCCGTGCTATGGCGCGTCAGCCATAGGCCCGGTCCATGGCCATGATACTATGAACATTCGCAAGCGACGTCGCGAGTATGTCGATGGCGCCAGTCCGCAAGGCGCCAAGTATCGATGTCGCCTTGCTGGGCTCGCTGGCGACAGCAATAACGTTCTTGATGTTCTTAAGATCGTCGACTGAAAGGCCGATCACACGACCGCCGAGGATCTCGCCCTTCTCGCGGCCGTCGATGTCGAAAAAATCGTAACCCATTATATCGCCGACGACCCCGGCGGCGCGGGCAGCCAAGATCTCCTCGCGCTTAAACCAGCCCATGCGCACCATATGACTGTCTTCGCCAAGGTCACCAATGCCGACGAGGGCGAAATCAGCTTGACGCGCCAACTGAAAAGTGCGGCGCACCGTGTCGTTCTGCATCAGTTGCAAACGAAGCGCGCGGTCCGGCACAAATGCCGGCGCGTATAGCGTTTCGGGCAAACCGCCAAAACGCTGCGCCAGTTTGCGGCAAATATGGTCGGCGTTGCCGGGTTCCCCCGCCCGCTGCGCGCCGCCGGTGGCGCAAACAAACGTGCCGGACTGCATGGCGGGGGGGCCGTTGGTATCGGCCACGGCGGCGACGTTGCGGCCCATGCCGACGGCCACGACGCTGCCCTCGCGCAGGTGGGATTCCAGATAACGGCCGACCATGCGCCCGACACTGGCGCGCTGGCGATCAAGCGCGGCGTCGTCAAGTGCGATCAGGACCTGTTTGAGCCGATAGCGGGCGATGAAATCACGCTCGATCTCTTTGGCCAGAGAGGGGTGCAGGTTGATGCGGACCTCGACAACACCCTGCTCATGGGCTTGCTTGAGGAGCCGGTTGACCTTCATGCGCGACAGACCGAGCTCGTTGGCAATTTCCTCCTGGGTCGCACTGTCGTCGTAATAACGCCGGGCAATGTTGGTCAGCAGGTCCGTTTCATTGTTGTTGTCTCTTGAGGTCAAACCGATGTTTGCTCACAAATTAACGGGGCGGGTCGCCCGTTTTATTCCGCGCGAACGGGGAAACTCTAACCACCACTTTTTTCACCGTTCAAGAATTGCCGCTCATACTCGGCTATACGCTGAACTTTCGCCGTCGATGGGCCGCCTTGAAAGTTCGAGCGCACCCAGGCGCCGACAATGGTCTTGGCCAACTCGACGCCGATGACCCGGGCGCCCAAACATAGAATTTGGGCGTCGTTGCTCTTTTGCGCGCGCTCGGCCGAGTAGACGTCATGGGCCTGGGCGGCACGTATTCCGGGCACCTTGTTGGCGCTGATGGCGACGCCAATGCCGGTGCCGCACATGAGCACGGCGCGCTCGTTGTCGCGCCCGACGACAGACAAGGCGACCTCGGTCGCGACATCGGGGTAAAGAGCCGTCTCACCGGCGGCGACGCCGAAATCCGTTACGCTGTGTCCAAGATCGGCAAGATGCTGCTTGATGGCTGCTTTCATATCAATGCCGGCCTCATCCGAGCCGACTGCAATTTTCATTGATTCTGCCTCCTCAGTACAAGGCAACCCGCGGCGGCTCCCGGATTTTTCAAACACAGCATGCCGTTCATCATATCAAGCGCAGAGCTTACGATCAACGCAGCGATGGCGGAGCCCGGGGCCGTAAATCGGCCATCAAGGGGAAATCCGCCATATCTTTCCGCCAATATTCTCCTAATTCGGCTGTGATTCTCCGCAAGGCCCAAGAATATACGCCACTGCTGGTCTATTGATTGGAAAAAATGATTGGGATACGTTCAAATGAACGGTGAAATCTCATGGCTGCCGCCGGTTCGGTGGCTAAGGAGGGATAGAGATGTCAGAGACCGGCAGTGAAATCGATTTTAATTTCGGCCTCTCGGGCCGGGTGGCGGTGGTTACCGGCGGTGCGTCAGGCATCGGCAGTGCCATAGCCGAACTCTTCGCGCGCAAAGGTGCGACGGTGGCTGTTGTCGATTTCAACGGCGAAGCGGCAGGGCAACAGGCGGCCGCTCTCGGCGGTGCCAGCAGGGCTTTTGTCTGCGACGTGAGCGATGCGGCGGCGGTCGGGGAGATGGTGGCAGAGGTCAAGGCGGCGTTCGGGAAGATCGGCATTCTGGTGAACAGTGCCGGGGTGGTCGACTTGGCACCGGCCGAAGAGCTGACGGTCGAGGCGTGGGACAAGACACTGGCGGTCAATCTGCGGGGGTCGTTTCTAGTCTGTCAGGCGGTTGGCCGCGAGATGATCGCCAATGGCGGCGGCAAGATCGTCAACATGGCCTCGCAAGCGGGCAGTGTCGCCATCGAAGAACACGCGGCCTATTGCGCTTCAAAATTCGGGGTCATCGGCCTGTCGAAAGTGCTGGCCCTGGAGTGGGGGCAATATGGCATCACCGTCAACACCCTGTCGCCAACAGTGGTGCTGACCGAGTTGGGCCGCAAGGCTTGGGCCGGACCGAAAGGCGAAGCGATGAAAAAACTGATCCCGACCGGCCGCTTCGCGCATCCGGAAGAGATCGCCGCGGCGGCGCTGTTCATGGTCTCGAACGGTGCCGACATGGTCAATGGCGCCGATCTGCTGATCGACGGCGGTTATACGACCCGATAGCCGGGATCGAGACGCCCGCCGTCAAATCCCACTGGACCGCACGGGTGGCCGGGCGCGACAATCGGACATGGGATTTTGGCCGTTAGGCATGGGTCCGAAACCGATCGCAGGAGGGGCATCCGATGGAAAAAACGAAAAAAATCATCAACGGCCAGGACAATGTGGTGGAGGAAATGCTGGATGGTATCCTCGCGGCTCATCCGCAACATCTGCGTCAGGTGGAGGGCAGCGCGCGGTCCATCATCGCCGTGGACGGTCCACGGCCGGGCAAGGTGGGGCTGGTGATCGGTGGCGGTTCCGGACATGAGCCGACCTTTTTGGGGTTTGTCGGCAGGGGACTGGCCGATGGGGCAGCGATAGGCAACGTTTTTGCGTCGCCGCCGCCGGACCCCATACTGGAATGCGCCAAGGCGGTCAGCGGCGGGGCCGGGGTGCTGTTCATGTATGGCAACTATGCCGGCGACGTGATGAATTTCGACATGGCCGCGGAAATGGCGGCGATGGACGATATCGATGTTCGCACCGTGCTGACCACGGACGACATAGCCTCGGCGCCGCGCGACGAACGGGACAAGCGACGAGGTGTGGCCGGCAATTTTTTTGTCTTCAAGGCCGCGGGGGCGGCCTGCGACAAGATTTTGTCTTTTGACGAATGTGAACGCGTGGGCCGTAAAGCTAATGACCACACCTATACGATGGGTGTGGCGTTGAGCCCCTGTTCGCTGCCGCAAACGCTGAAACCGAGTTTTGAAATCGCGCCGGGGGAGATGGAAGTGGGCATGGGCATCCATGGCGAACCCGGCATCGCCGTGGGACCGCTGGAGCCGGCCGATGCGATCAGCGACATGATCCTGGACCGGATATTCGAGGAGATGGCGCCGGCGCGCGGCGACAAAGTCGCGGTGCTGGTGAATTCGCTCGGAGCCACGTCGCTGATGGAGCTCTACATCATGAACCGGCGGGTCAAACAGCGGCTCGACGAGCGGGGGATTTCCATTCACGCCACATGGGTCGGCAATTATTGTACGTCGCTTGAAATGGCGGGGGCGTCGATCACGCTGATGCATCTGGACGGCGAGCTGCAAGAGATGCTGGATCATCCGTGCGATTGCGCGATGTTTCGGGTTGTCTGACGCCGGGGGGCAGGCAGGGCTAGAATAAGGATTCGGTGATGGCCAACTACGACGGGGCGTCTTTGGTTAAAATGTTCAAGGCGATCGCCACGGCGATCGCAGCGCAAAAGGAGCATTTGTGCGAATTGGACGGCAAGATCGGCGATGCCGACCATGGCATTGCCATGGCCCTGGGATTTGGGGCCGTGAGTGATGCACTCAGCGAGTTGGATATGGACGGGGTGGCGCCAACGGCGGTTTTCAACATGGCGGCGAAGTCGTTCTTGAATGCGGTGGGGGCGTCATCGGGGCCGCTTTATGCCACCGCCTTCATGCGGGCCGGGGCGACGGCGAAAGGTAAGATCAGTCTGGCCGAAGGCGATTTCGTTGCCGCTTTCCAAGCGATGGCGAAAGGCATCGAGGATCGCGGCAAGGCTGTGGTGGGCGAGAAGACAATGGTCGATGCCTGGCGGCCGGCAGCGGAGGCGATGGCTGCGGCCCATGCCGGCGGCGCCGACCTGGCGGCGAGTTTCGCGGCGACAGTGGCAGCAGCGCGAAAGGGTGCCGAGGCGACCATAGACATGGTCGCGGCCAAGGGGCGTTCGGCCCGTCTGGGCGAACGCTCGCGCGGGCATATGGATCCCGGCGCGGCCTCGGCGGTGTTCGTCATCGAGGCCATGGAGCGGGGGCTGGATCTGAGCGGCTAGGAGGTTCAGGCTTCGATCCAGGCGAAGGCACAGATAAGGCGGCGGATTATGTATCTGGAAAAATACGATCTTGCGGGACGGGTGGCGGTGGTTACGGGCGGTGGCCGGGGTATCGGGCTGGCCTGCGCCCATGCCCTCGCCGAGGCCGGGGCGGTGGTGGTGATCGCCGATGTGGATCCCTTGGTGGCGGCCAGCGGTCAAGCGACCTTGCGCGAGGCCGGCCATGAGGCGCGCGTGGTGGCGATGGATGTGACACAACCTGATCAAGTCAAAGAGGTCGCGGATAGTCTGATCGCGCAGTTCGGCGGCGTCGACATTCTGGTCAACAATGCCGGTATCGTGCGCAGCGAGGTGGCGGCCGAGGAAGTCGCCGATGAACATTGGCGCAATGTCATCGACGTCAATCTGAACGGCGTGTTCTGGTGCTGCCGGACTTTTGGCGGCGGGATGATCAAACGCGGCAAGGGCGCCATCGTCAATCTCGGCTCCATATCCGGCTACATCGTCAACAGGCCCCAGGCGCAGAGCTACTACAACGCCTCGAAAGCCGCGGTGCATCATCTGACGCGGTCGCTGGCGGCGGAGTGGGCGGGGTCTGGCGTGCGCGTCAACGCGGTGGCGCCGACCTACATCGATACCGAGTTACTGAAGACGCTGGAAGGCGTCGAGGTGCTGAAAAAGGACTGGATCCGCGACACGCCCATGGGGCGCTTGGGGCAGCCGGAAGAAATCGCCTCGGTGGTGCTGTTCCTGGCCTCGGACGCCGCGAGCCTGCTCACTGGCAGCATCGTTCTCGCCGATGGCGGTTTTACCTGCTGGTAGGTTGAGCGATATGGTGCCGCCGGGGTGAATTGAACACCCGACCCCACCC
>QIGO01000229.1 GCA_003230015.1 Alphaproteobacteria bacterium
CTTATGTTCTGGAGCAGGCGCGCGCCGCCCTGGCCTCGGGCATTGAAATCGGTGGCAAACGATACGCTGTCGATCTTCTCGATCGCGATACCCAGTCCGATCCGTCCCGCGCCGGACGACTGGCTCGAGACCTCATCAACGGCGACGGGGTCGACTTGATGCTCGCCGTCTCAACCCCTGAAACCATCAACCCCGTTGCCGATGCCTGCGAGGCCAATGGGGTGCCCTGCATCTCTACAGTGATGCCGTGGGAGGCGTGGTATTTCGGCCGTGGCGCGAAGCCGGGCGAACCATCGCCTTTCAAATGGACGTTTCATTTCGGCTTCGGCGTCGACGAATTTTTCCGCACCTATATCTCGCAATGGGACTTGCTCGATACCAACCGCAAGGTCGGGGTGATGTACCCCAACGACGCCGATGGTAACGCTGTCCGTGGCGTGTTGGCGCCTAAACTTGTCGAGGCGGGGTATGAGGTTTTCGACCCTGGTGCCTACGAAACCGGCACCACCGACTACGCGTCCCAAATCGCGCTCTTCAAACGCCAGGGGGTGGAGATTTTCAACACCTTCCCGATTCCTCCGGATTTTGCCGCGTTCTGGCGGCAAGCGGCACAACAAGGCCTAACCCGACAGATCAAAATCGCCCAGATCGCAAAAACCGGGCTCTTCCCCTCCGATGTCGAGGCGCTCGGCGGTCTTGGCGTCAACCTGGCAAGTGCGGCATATTGGCACCGGGACTTCCCCTATGTCTCGCCTCTTACCGGCCTTACCGGTGCCGCCCTTGCGGACGGCTACGAGGCCGCCACCGACCGCCAATGGACCTCGGCGCCAGCATGTCGCTGCTCGATACCGGTTTTGAGGCTCTAATCGCCAGTGCCGATCCGAAAAACAAGGATGCCGTCGTCGGTGCCATCGCCAAGCTCAATACCAGCACCATGATCGGCAAGGTCGATTTCACCAGCGGCCCGGTGCCAAATGTCTCGCCGGGCCCCATCATCGGCACACAATGGGTCGAATCCGCCGAGGGAAAATATCCCTTCGACTATGTTGTTACTGAAAACGCGACGGACCCGAGCGTACCGGTTTCGGCGACGCTGAAACCCTACAACGGCTGAGCGTGTGAGCGCAGGTTCGTCAATGCCCGAGCCGGTGCTTGCCCTTTCCGCACACGGGATTGGCAAGCATTTCGGCGCCCTTGCCGCGCTTGACGGTGTCGATTTCACCGTCAAGCCGGGCGAGGCGGTTGGCATCGTCGGACCCAACGGTGCCGGCAAAACAACATTGTTGAGCGTGCTTGCCGGCGCCCTGTCGCCAAGCAGGGGAGTGGTCCATTTCGAGGGCCGAGACGTGACCGCTCTTTCGGCAGCCCTGCGATGCCGCCGGGGTCTCGTGCGGACGCACCAGATACCGAAACCTTTCACCGGCATGACAGTGTTCGAGAATGCCTACGTCGCCGCGGCCCATGTCGAGGCCGCGACCCGTGACGAGGCCTACGATCTTGCCGCCGCGGCCCTCGACCTCTCCGGCATGAAAGATGTCGCCAACCGACAGGCGGGGACGTTAGGCCTTCTCGGGCGTAAGCGGTTGGAACTCGCCCGCGCGCTGGCGACGCGCCCGCGGCTCCTGCTCCTCGACGAGATCGGTGGCGGACTGACCGACGCCGAGGCAAGTGAACTGGTGGCGACCATCGGCGAACTCCAACACCGGGGCATCGCCATCGTCTGGATCGAGCATATCGTGCACGTGCTTGTGCAGGTGGTCGTGCGGCTCGTTTGCATGGACGCCGGCCGCGTCATCGCCGATGGCGTCCCCCAAGCCGTGCTTGCCGATCCCGCGGTCGTCGAGGCTTACCTCGGCGGGGCACCGGAATGACCATGTTGGCGATCGAGGGTCTAGACGTACGCCACGGGCAACTTGTTGCTGTGCGCGATGTTTCCTTCAGCCTCGAGCAGGGCGAAATTCTAGCATTGGTGGGCGCCAACGGCGCCGGCAAGACGACGCTTCTCAGAGCCATTGCCGGTGCCCATGCGCCGAGCATGGGCCGCATTCTACTGGGCGGCGAAGACGTCACATTACTGCCGGCCGACCGGCGTGTCGCCGCTGGTTTGGCGTTGGTGCCGGAGGGGCGACGATTATTTGCCGATATGACGGTGGAGGAAAATCTTCTGCTCGGCGCCAGCGCGGGCCGACCGGGCGACTGGACGTTGGCGCGCATATTCGAGGCTTTCCCGATCCTGGTAAAGCGCCGAGGTGCCAAGGCGAGCAGCCTGTCGGGCGGCGAGCAACAGGCAACGGCCATTGGCCGCGCGTTAATGAGCAACCCCAACGTGATTCTGCTTGACGAGGTTTCTCTGGGCCTCGCACCGCTCGCCGTGCGCCAAGTTTACGCCTCGCTCCATCGCCTGCTGGCTTCCGGCGCCACCATCCTGCTCGTGGAACAGGACCTAACCCGTGCGATGTCGGTCGCGTCGCGCGTCGCCTGTATGTCGGAGGGGAGAATCGTCCTCGACCGCCCCATCGCCGCCGTGACCCGCGATGAAATCACTGATGCTTATTTTGGCCTTAACAAAGCCGGCGGCGGAAACCAGGCAGCGGCATGTTGAACCAACTGATCCAGGGTATTCTGCTCGGTGGTTATTACGCCCTCATCGCCATTGGACTCTCGTTCATGTTCTCGGTCATGCGGGTCATCAACTTGGCCCATGGCAGCCTCTTGATCGTCGCCGCCTACGCCCTTTGGTTCTTGGCCGACACTTACGGTGTCAACCCGTTCCTCGGGCTCCTTATCGTCCTGCCGCTCATGGCCGGGATCGGCTGGGCACTGCAGCGGTTTCTGCTGGAGAGAAGCGCGCGCGGTGGCAGCCTTTTGCCGATCCTCACGACTTTCGGTCTCGCCATTGTCGTCGACAATCTGATGTTTCAGCGCTTTGGCGCCGACACCCGGTCTTTGGCTCCCTTTATCGGCGATCTCTCCTGGTCCTCGTTCGAGCTGCCAGGCGGCCTCTTCGTCGGCAAGCTGTCGGTTCTGATATTTCTAACGGCGATCCTGCTCGTCGGTGGTTTGCAGTCGTTGCTAAAATTCACCCCCCTCGGCCGCGCCATCCGGGCGACCGCCCAGGACCCCGACACCGCCCGGCTTGTGGGTATTGACGCAGCAAGGGCCAGTGCGGCGGCGGCGGCAATTGCCCTGGTCACGATTGGTATCGCCGGGGCGTTCCTGGGTATGCGCGGCGTCTTTGATGCGTATGCCGGGGCGCCACAGCTTCTCTTCGCTTTCGAGGCCGCGGTGATTGGCGGCACCGGGTCGCTTTGGGGCACCCTCATCGGCGGCATATTTCTGGCACTGGCGCAATCTTTTGGGGCCATGGTTCATCCCCAAGGTTTCTTGATCGGCGGGCATCTGGCTTTCCTGGCGGCATTGTTCTACCGCCACTTTGTCGCCCGTCAACTGGTTGCCGATTGGCTGCGTTCGCGGGCACGGCGGCCGGCATGATGAAAGATGCCAAATCTTTCAACGTTACCCGGTGGACACCCACCTCCAGGCTCATCCTCGGCCTGATAGCCGTTTTATTGATAGCCCTCGCAATTGCACCGGTGGTTGCCTCGGCGGGTGTCATCGATCGGCTGACCGTGCTCTTCGTTTACATTCTGCTCGCCGCCATGTGGAACGCCCTGGCCGGCTTTGGCGGGCTCGTCTCCATCGGCCAGCATATGTTCTTCGGCCTCGGCGCCTACCTGACGATCCGACTGGCCAACACCGGCCTCGATCCTTTCGCATCCATGGCGCTCGCCGCGGCCCTCGTTGGCATGATCTCCTTAGCTGTTTCCTACCTCATGCTGCATCTAAAGGGGGGCGAGTTTGCCATCGCCATGTGGGTGCTCGCGGCGCTGACCCATCGGTTGGTCAACCTCGATCCCCTTATTCAGGGCGAGACCGGGACCTCCCTGATCTCTCTCAATGTTTACGAAATCGGGGTCAGGCGGATCGCCATCTACTGGGCCGGCCTGACCGCGATGACCGCACTTCTGGCGGCACTATTCTTGCTCCTGAGAAGCAAGACCGGCGCGGCCATCCAAGCGATCCGCGACAGCGAGGAAGCCGCCGCCTCGATCGGTGTGAACGTCCTCGGCACCAAGCGTGTGCTCTTCGTCCTTGCCGCGGTGGGCATCGGCTTGGCCGGGGCGATCTGGTTGGCATCGGCGATCAGCTTCCAGCCTAAGACCTATTTCAGCGTGCAGTGGACCGCCTACATGATTTTCATGGTCCTCGTCGGCGGTATCGGCACCTTCGAGGGCGCCATATTGGGGGCCGTGCTGTTCTTTCTGATCGAGTCCTGGTTCGGCGACGCCGGTGTCTGGTACCTGATCGGCCTCGGCGCGACGGCACTCTTTTTCTCGCTGTTTTTCCCCAAAGGTCTCTGGGGCGCGATCGAGCGTCGCCTGCCCCACGCCCTGCTGCCGATCGGTTACACGTTGAGCGATTTTTCGCCCCAGGAACCCCATAGCCGCACGGCCAACCATCAAAGAAGTCGATGACGAGAGGAATCGTAGAATGATATTCGGCAAAACCATTGTCATCACCGGCGCGGCCTCGGGCATCGGGCAGCGCACCGCGGAGCTTGCCGCTGACCTCGGCGCCGATGTCTACGCTGTCGACATGAATGCGCCCGCCACGCCTGTCGGCCATTTCCTGCAGGCGGATCTTTCCACCCAAGAGGGTGTTTCGGCGCTGGCCCAGGCACTGCCGGCGCGTCTTGACGCTCTGTGCAATGTCGCCGGGCTCTCCGGTCAATCAGGGGCCGTACCCACCCTGTCAGTCAATTTTTACGGTCTTCGCGCCCTGTCCCAATTGCTGGCGCCGAAGCTTCGCGAAGGCGGCGCGGTTGTCAATGTCGCGTCGATCGCCGGCTTCGGCTGGCGTGCGAACCTCGATCGCGCCAAGGCCTTGGTCGATGTCCCGGGATTTCCCGACGTCGCCGAAGTTGTCGCCGAGAACGACGTGAAAGACGAGGAGGGCTATCCGGTCTCGAAGGAACTCCTCGTCCTCTGGACGTTGCGGGCAGCCCACGAGGCCCGCTTCAAAGACCGCGGCATCCGGGTAAATGCCGTCAGCCCCGGCCCGGTGGAGACACCGATCCTCGAGCAATTCCGCGAAGTACTGGGCGACGCCCGCGTCAACAGCGATATCGAAAGGGTCGGCCGTGCCGGCACATCCCAGGACATCGCGCCGACGATTCTGTTCCTTTGCTCTGACGCGGCGCGCTGGATCAACGGCGCGAATATTCCCGTGGATGGCGGGCTCGAAGCTTCGGTGAGTGCCGAGGTCCTGGGATTCTGACCCACCCGGCCTCAGATGCGAAAGGAAAATTGAAATGGATATTGCATTGCTCATCGACGGCGAGGATCGTCAGAGCGCGGCTGGCGCCGTCCATGAGCGCCTTGACCCGGTAACCGGAAAAGTTGCCACCCGTGCGGCCGCCGCCCGCGCCCTGGATGCGCGCCAGGCAGCCGACGCGGCGGCGGCCGCCTCTGGCGCCTGGTCAATCACCGGGCCACAGCAGCGCCGCAACCTGCTCTTAAAGGCGGCCGATGTGATGGATGCCAAGGTCGCGGATTTCACCACCCTGATGATCGAGGAGACCGGCGCGACCGGCCCGTGGGCGGGTTTCAACGTCATGCTCGCGGCCAATATGTTGCGCGAAGCGGCGTCGATGACGACCCAGATCGGGGGCGAGATCATCCCGGCCAACAAACCCGGGACATTGGCCATGGCGGTACGCCAGCCGCGCGGTGTGTGCCTCGCCATCGCGCCGTGGAACGCGCCGGTAATTCTCGGCGTGCGCGCGGTCGCGATGGCAATTGCCTGCGGTAACACAGTCGTACTCAAAGCATCGGAATTGTGCCCGGGTACGCACCGTTTGATCGGCCAGGTCTTTGCCGAGGCCGGCTTTCCAAAGGGGGTCTTGAACGTCGTCACCAACGCTCCCGACGACGCTGGCGAGGTTGTCGGTGCGCTCATCGCCCATCCAGCGGTGCGCCACATCAACTTCACCGGTTCCACCAAGGTCGGCCGCATCGTCGCCAGGCTCGCCGCCGACGAACTCAAGCCGGTGCTTCTGGAACTCGGTGGTAAGTCGCCGCTCCTTGTTCTCGATGACGCCGATATCGAGGCGGCGGTGAATGCCGCCGTTTTTGGTTCATTCATGAACCAGGGCCAGATATGCATGTCTAGCGAGCGTATCATCATCGATGAAACCATAGCCGACGTCTTTGTCGAAAAATTTGCCGCTCGGGCCGCGGCCCTGCCTGCCGGAGACCCGCGCGAGCCTGTTGTGCTGGGCTCCCTGATAACGCTAGAAGCGGCCCAAAAGATGGAGGGTCTGATCGCTGACGCCGTCGAGAAGGGTGCCAGCCTCGTTGCCGGCGGATCCCGCGACGGTGCGGTGGTGGCCGCCACGGTTCTCGATCACGTGACGCCGGACATGCGCATCTATCAGGAGGAATCATTTGGCCCGGTCAAACCGGTGATTCGGGTGGCCGGTGATGATGAGGCGGTGGGTGTTGCCAATGACACCCAATACGGACTGTCCGCCGCGGTTTTCAGCGCCAATATTCAGCGCGCAATGGAGGTCGCGGGCCGTATCGAGTCGGGCATTTGTCACATCAACGGTCCTACCGTTTCCGACGAAGCGCAAATGCCATTCGGCGGTGTGAAGGAAAGTGGTTACGGCCGCTTCGGCGGCAAGGCGGCCGTCGAGGCGTTCACGAACCTGCGCTGGCTGACTATCGAGGACCCACAGCAACATTACCCGTTCTGAACACGCGTTTCTGGCCGGCCATCCGGCCACAAGGAAGCCCATGGCAGACCTCGATGCGAATAAGAAAACCGTTCTCGCCTTCTACGACTTGATGTTCAACCAGTGCCGCCCAAGCGAGGCGATGGCACGTTACAGCGGTGCAGACTACATCCAGCACAATCCTCACGTGGCGAGCGGCAAGGACGGATTCATCGCTTATTTCGAGCGTATTGCGGGTGAGTATCCGGGCAAGCGGGTCGCGTTCAAGCGGGTAATCGCCGAGGGTAATTTCGTCGTTCTGCATTGCCACCAGACCTGGCCGGGCAGCAACGATTACGCGGGTATCGATATTTTTCGCCTCGATGACGAGGGGAAGATCGTGGAGCATTGGGACGTTCTGCAAGTGATGCCGGAGACTAGCGCCCACGATAACGGAATGTTCTAAGAAACATTCCGCCAAACGCGATATTCAAATCCACAAAGGGCGCATAACAAGACGGGACGTTTTGACGGCGAAGTCGTGCTTATATGGGGCGCGGGGGGTGGGCTTGGCAGTGAGCAGGCGCGGTTCATGGCAAAGAAGGGCGCAAAGATCGCCCTGGGCAACCCCAGGAGAGGACCCAGTCATCGCGCCGGGTCAGCGGTTCTCCGAAAAGATATCGAACGACCCAACCCATAAAATATGAACCTTGTCGGGCCCTGGGTTTTCCAGTTGATGGGGTGTGCTCGATGCAAAATGGATGCTGTCACCGGCATACACGTCATGATAGGCGCCATCGAGCCAGTAGCGCATATGCCCTTCGAGCACATACATGAACTCCTCGCCCTCATGGGATCCGCCCTCGGACAGATAGAATGGCGGCACATGAATGAGTGTTGCCTTGAGGAGGTTGCCGCCAAAAGAGTGGCTCAACCGTTCATAGACCACCGCACCCTCACCAATCGAATAGGGCTTCCTGTCCTGATGCCGCGACACGGCCGACTTCGGGCCCGGCTGCTCGACGAATTGGCTGACGCCGACGCCAAGCGCTTTGGCGATACTGACCAGAGACGACAGAGAGGGTGACGAAAGTCCGCGTTCGACCTGCGAAATAAAACCGACCGACAAACCGGACTCGCGGGCAATTTCTTTCAGGGTCTTGCCGGCGGCGCGACGGCACATGCGCAGCTTGAGGCCTAGTTCCCGGCGCGAAAACGGCGCGGCCGTACCAGGATCATCCGTGGGATCGGGCAAAGACATCGCGGGGGATGTTAGTGATGCCAAAACTCGCTTCCAAGCAAATGTCGCCGCGCGGGCCATTTTTTCGGCGCCGGTTACGGCCCCATAGCCTTTGTCTTCCACCCAGATTATAGTTATACTATAATTGACTGAAAGGCCTGAAGGAACGTATTTGCGGCTAAGTATGTCTCTCGCCGCGAAGGAAATGGCCGCACATCCGGTGTCGTCGGGAATGTATCGAGAACCCGATGAGGGACAAATGCCCTGCGCGGTCGTTAGGCGCAGCAATGTCGATCACGGGTCGCCGACGCCAAGGAAAATCCACCTAACGGAGTCACAAATGAGATAGCAATCAAGACAGGTCTCGACAAAAAAACTGTTCTGTGAGGGAAATCTGCGTTTATTGGGAGGAGAAAATGCGCTTTGGATCTGCACTATTTGGCGCGGCGGCGGTGCTTGCCGCGGCGATCGCCAGCCCGGCACCGTCTGTGGCCGAGGTCATTCGACTGGGCGCGGATGTCGATGCGGGTACACTGGATCCGCGCGTGCAGCGCGATACGACTGCGTACCGGGTCAACAACCTGCTCTATGACGGACTCGTTCAGCTCGACGCGGATCTGAAGCCGGTTCCGAGCCTTGCCGTGGGATGGGAGAATCCCGAGCCGACGGTGTGGATATTTCGTCTGCGGGACGGGGTAAAATTCCATGACGGAAGCGACTTTTCCGCCGAAGACGTGGTCTACACTTTCGAGACTATTCTCGATCCCGAACTGAAGGCGCGGTTTCGCTCGCTCTATACGCCAATCGCGAAAATCGAGGCGGTCGACCGCCTAACCGTTCGTATTGAATTGTCGGAGCCTTATGCGCCGCTGCTAAGCTATATGGATTTGGGCATTGTGCCGAAAGCCTATGTCGAGGGCGGCGGGGATCTTTCGAACAAACCCATCGGCACCGGACCGATGAAACTGGCCTCCTGGGCGCGTGGTTCGAAAATCGTGCTGGAACCCTTCGCCGACTATTGGGGCGGCATGCCAAAAGCCGACGGGTTTGAGTTCGTCGTCGTGGCGGACAATACGTCGCGAGCGCAGGCCTTCGAAGCGGGCGATCTCGACATCATCCAGTCACCCCTTTCGCCGCAAGATATCCAGCGTTTGGGGGCCATGGACGATATTGGCAAGAGCATCATGGGCGGTGTGGGCATCACCTATCTGAACTTCAATACCGCCGCCGAGCCGCTGGACGATCCGGCAATGCGGCGCGCCCTTGCCATGTTGGTCGATCAGGACACCATCACAAACGCCATCTATGAGGGCGTCGATCAGGTCGCGACGTCGATCCTGCTGCCATCGTCCTGGGCCTATACCGACACCATCAAACAGCCTGGCTTCGATCCTGCCGGCGCCAAAGCCGCGCTGGCCGATCTGGGATGGACCGACAGCGATGGCGATGGTGTGCTCGACAAGGATGGTAAGCCGCTGACGATCGAGATCTCAACTCATAGCGAGGACCCTAACCGCATCCAGGCGGTGGAGTTCATCCAGGCCACTTTCAAGCAGAACGGCATCGACGCGACCGTCTCGATCGCCGACTGGCCGGCCTTTTTTCCCAGCGTGCAGGGTGGCAAGTACCAAATCGCGCTGCTCGGCTGGCTCAACATCGTCGATCCGGACCGGCTGATGTTTGCCCAGTTTGGCACTGGCGCCGGGCAAAATTACGGCAAATATAGCAACCCCCGGGTCGACACGCTGCTGCAAACCGGACGGTCCTCCCTCGACCGCGCCAAGCGCATTGAGGCTTATCGCGAGGCGGCGACCATCATTACCGAAGAGGTGCCCTACTATGTCATCTCCTATCAGGGCTATCAGGTATTCTATGGCAAGGACGTGGCCCTGGAGCCCGATGTCCGCGGGATGATGCGCAGCGCTGTGGGTTTCTGACTACCGCAAGAACCTCATGAGCCCGCCGGTCTATCCGGCGGGCTCGCTCGTTGCCAAGCCAAGGTTGCGTTCAAATACGATGCTCGCCTACACCGCCAGACGCCTCGCGCTGTTCGTGCCGATGATTGCCGGTATCGTTATCGTGACTTTCGGCATCATGCTGTTGCTGCCGGGTGACCCGGCAATCGTTTTGCTCGGCGAGGATGCCAGTCCCGAGGCCCTGGTGGAGATCCGTACCGCGTTGGGGCTCGATCGCCCCTGGTATGTACGGTTGGCGGCCTATTTTGCCGGCCTCATCCAAGGCGATATGGGGCGTTCGATTTTCCAGAATCAGCCGGTTGCCGATGCCATCGGCGCGCGTGTCGGGGCAACCCTGGAACTGGCGTTGCTGGCACTGGCCATCGCCATTGTGTTGGGTATCACGCTTGGCGTGGCGGCCGCTCTATGGCGTGGTACGCTGGTGGATACCGCGGCGATGCTTTTCGCCCAATTGGGCGTGTCGATGCCGGTTTTTTGGCTCGGCATTCTGATGATGCTGCTGTTTGCCGTAAAACTCGGCTGGCTGCCGTCGATTGGGCGGGGAGAGCCGCTGGTGGAGGCCCTTGGAGCCGCGGCGACCGGACGCTTCGGGCCATTGCTTGGTGCCATTTCCCATCTGGCGATGCCGGCCCTCACATTGGGGCTTAACAGCGCGGCCGTGATCAGCCGCCTGGTACGCTCGACCATGTTGGAGACTCTCAGTCAGGACTTTATTCGCACCGCGCACGCCAAGGGGCTGCAAGTCACTCGTGTGATATTGGTGCATGGGCTGCGCAATGCGCTGCTGCCCATTGTCAGTGTTATCGGTCTGCGGTTTGGCGCGCTGCTTGGCGGGGCCGTCCTGACGGAGAACATCTTTGGCTGGCCGGGGCTGGGTCAACTGGCCGTCGCCGCGATTTCCCAGCGTGACATTCCCCTGGTCCAGGGCATCGTGCTGTCTTTCGCTTTAATGTTCGCCACGGTGAACCTGATCGTCGATCTGCTTTACACAGTGATCGATCCGCGCATCCGGCTGGAGTAGGCCATGAGGCTTATGCGTGAAAATCCGTCCCTGTTGATTGGTGGCAGCATCATCGCGACGGTCGTCGCGTTCGCGGTGTTCAGCCCTTGGCTCTCCCCTTACGACGTCGAGACCATGAATATGACCAACCGGTTTGCTTGGCCAAGTGCCGCGCACTGGCTGGGGACTGACAATTTCGGCCGCGACCTCTGGACCCGTATGGCCGAAGGGGCTCGGGTATCGGTTCTGATCGCCGTTTCTTCGGTCGCCATTGCCGTTTTTGTCGGCACTATCGTGGGGTTGGTGACCGGCTATTTCGGCGGCTGGATTGACCTCCTTGTCATGCGTGTCGTCGACGTCTTCCTCGGCTTTCCGCCGATTATCCTGGCGCTGGCGATCATCGCCGCATTGGGGCCGGGGGCGCAGAATCTCGTGCTATCCCTCGCGGCGGTGTTCTGGACCGAATATGCGCGCGTCGTCCGGGCCGTAACTCTGGCCCAACGCGAGGTCGATTATGTCGCCGCCGCACGCGCCATTGGCTCGTCGCACGCACGAATCCTCATTGTTGAGATCCTGCCCAATGTCATCGGGCCTGTCATCGTGCTGGCCACCCTCGGGCTTGGTACGGCGATCATCGCCGAGTCCGGATTGAGCTTCCTCGGTTTTGGTGTCGAGCCGCCGACGCCAACCTGGGGCTGGACTCTTTCCTTTGGCACACGCTACCTGCGAACCGAGCCCTGGCTGTCGATAGTGGCCGGTTTGGCCATCATGATCACCGTGCTTGGTTTCAATCTCTTCGGCGATGGCCTGCGCGATTACCTCGACCCGCGTGGGGTCGCCCGTAAAGTCAAACGCGACGTATCCTGACTTTGCCCGCAAAGGACGATCCCATGGTGAATGAACACAAACTCGAGGTCCGAAAATTTACCAGCATGGCCGACGGTACCGACGCGGTGCTTCACATCCACGAGATCGTTGGTGGTGCGGGCGATGGCCCGACGGTGGGGATCTCGGGCGCGATCCACGGCGATGAGAATACTGGTCCGCAGATTATTCGCGCTCTATGGCCGATCCTTACCCAAACGCCTTTCAAGGGCCGCATCAAGTTGCTGCCGGTGGCAAATCCGCGCGCCTTTGCTGCCAACAACCGGTTCACGCCCGTCGACCAGCTTAATCTCAACCGCCAGTTTCCCGGCGACCCTCATGGCTGTTACACGGATCAGCTGGCGGCTGCCATTGCCGGTGAATTTCTCGAAAAGATCGACATCCATTTCGACCTGCATTCGGGCACGGACCGGCCGACAGTCGACTATGTCTACATCATGAATGCCGAAAACCTATCTCGCGCCTTCGGCTCACGCGTGCTCTATCGGCCCAAGGAAAATGTGGGCGGCACGACTTTTTCCGGAACGACGAAGAGCGTGACAGTGGACAAACGTGGCATACCCGCGGTGGTCGTGGAACTCGGTGGCGGCATCCTGGACCAGGCGCCTTACGTCAGGCGCGGTGTGGATGGCGTGATCAATATGCTCAAGGCCGCCAGGGTCTTCGACGGCGATCCAGCGCCGCCACCGCCGCAGATCGTGGTGCGCGGCATCGAAGGGGTCCGTCCGAAGCAAGGCGGCTGGCTTGAAACCGAGGCCCCGGCGCTGGGTGAAGAGATCGCCGGCGAGGCCGTACTCGGCCGCGTGGTCAGTCCCTTCACCTTCGAGACGTTGGAAGTTATCCGCAACCCAGTGGAAAAAGGCATCATGATTCTCTCCCATCTCAGCCGAAATCTCGTCGAGCCCGGCGACTATGGATACATGGTCGGCGATCTTGCCGAGGCCGAGACATGAGGCCGTCATGAGCAACCACACCCAATCGGCCGATCTCTTCGAGCGTGCCGCCGCCATCGTTCCCAGTGGCGTGAGCACCAATACAAGATCGCGCCAGCCTCATCCGCTCTATTTCACCAGCGCCAAGGGAGCCCACGCGTTCGACGCCGATGGTAACCGTCACCTGGATCTGATCATGGGCAACGGCGCGGTCATGCTCGGTCATGGATACGCACCAGTGCAAGAAGCCGTGGCGCGCGCTATCGCGGCGGGGCTTACCTGCGGGGTTGAAGCCGTTGCCATGGTGGACGCCGCCGAGGCCTTCATGAGCGCTGTCCAATGGCCCGACATGGTTCGCTTTACCAATACAGGCACCGAGGCTGTGCAGCATGCCTTGCATATTGCCCGCCATGCAACCGGACGCACGCGTATCGCCAAGGTCGAGGGCAGCTATCATGGCTGGTCCGATGAGGTGTTTGTCAGTGTCTGGGCCGATCTTGCGAAGGCAGGCTCGGCGGATGCCATCAAGCCGCTGGCGCAGTTTGCCGGCCAGCGGTGTGATCTGGTGGACGAGGTCGTCGTATTACCCTTTAACGATGTGGAAAGGACGCTGGCCGTACTTGACCAGCTGGGTGGCGACCTGGCGGCGTTGTTACTCGAACCGGTAATGATCGATATCGGCTTTATTCCGGCAACGACGGACTATCTGAAAGCGCTACGCCGTGCTGCCGACAAACACGGCTTTGTGCTTATCTATGACGAACTGCTCACCGGCTTTAACCTTGCTCCCGGCGGCGTTGCCGATACCAGCGGCGTCGCGCCCGACCTGGCGCTCTTCGGCAAGGCCATGGCCAACGGTTACCCCATGGCCGCCATCGCGGGGCGTGAGGAACTGATGCGCATGACCGAACCCGGCAAAGGACCGGCTTTTGTCGGCACGTTCAATGGTCATGGTATCGCTGTCGCCGCTGCCGCCGCCGCGCTGCCGATCCTCGCCAGCGGCGAGGTGCAAAATACGCTGGCCGAGCGGGGGCGAAGGCTCGCCGCCTCATTCGCCCGCGCCGCCGCGGATGCCGGCGTGGCCGCGCACCTCGTGACCGGAGGCTCGCACATGCATTGGTATTTCCTCGATGGCGAGGTTACCGACTATCGCTCGGCGGCGAAAACCGATGGGGCGGCTTATGCCGCGTTCACGGGTGAATTAGGCGCGCGCGATATCCTCTTCCTGCCGAACCCGCTTTCTCACCATGCCATTTCTCTCGCCCACGACGATGCATTGCTGGATGAGATCGATGTGGCGTTCGCGGCGGGCCTTAGCGCCGTTGCCAAACGCTGAGTCATGTCAGCTGCGGCGCCAAATAGTTCTGGGGAGACAATGACCGCGCCGCTGCTGCGGGTCGAAGGTCTGACCACGGAACTGGCGCTCAGCGC
>QIGO01000209.1 GCA_003230015.1 Alphaproteobacteria bacterium
GATCTTCTTGCGCATGGCGATCAGTGGCGGGTGGAACAAGGACACCGCATTCACCCGCCCCGACTGGAACGCCGCAACGGATTCCCCGTTCGAGGGGAACCTCAGAATCTCGGCATTTTCGAGCCGCGTGGTCACATAGCGGTCCATGGTCGTGCCCTGGGTAACCGCCAGCTTCACCCCCGCTTTATTGAGGTCGTCCCAGGTTTCGATCTCCATATCGTCATCGGCCAGCACCGCCAATGCATAATAAAGCAACGGCTGTGCGGGAAAATCGATGGCTACGGCACGCTTTGGCGTCGCATCGAGCACGAACATAACGTCGATTTTATTGGCTTGGAGGGCGGCAACAGCCGTGCCCCAAGTAACCTCGACAGGCTCGAACTCTACGCCCAATTCTCCGGCCATGGCCTTGCCAAGGGCGGAGCCCAGCCCGGCCCATTCCCCCGAAGCCGGATCCTTGGAGAACCAAGGCGGTGCCTGGGTAACCCCAACCCTGATAGAGCCGCGCTCCTTGATGGCATCCCAAGTTGACAGATCCTGGGCACCGGCCCCACCGGCTAGTAGTGTTAGCGCCGCCGCAATGGCCAGCAGCCGCGCGATGAATGTCCTCGGCATCGTTATTTCCTCCCAACAGGTTGTCGCTCAGCAGACCCGCCAATTTGAGTAGATTGTCGACAATCTGTCAATCCTTGGAATTACCGATGCTCGCTGGCTCGTTCTAGGCGGTCCGAGTCTAGCTTTTGCCGCCGACCACCGGCGAGTCCTTGGGAGAAATCAGGTAACGGCGGGCCACCTCGCCATAGCCGGCAAACACATAACCGCCGTTGCTGGCGCGCCAAATGGCCCTCTCGGCCTGATACCGGCGCCGAAGGGCATACCAGGGCAACCCGGGATATTCATGGTGCAGAACATGCAGGTTGTTATTGAGGAACAGCAGCCGCCACGGCAATCCGGCTTCGACAATGGCCGTCCGTTCCTGGCGGCGTGCCGCCGGCCTGTGTTCGAGGAAGGAGCGCAGCAAGGTAAGAGCAAGGCCCCCATAGGCGATCAACAGATAAAATCCCAAATTCATACCGGCGCCCACGCGAACCCAGGTCAGCACCGCCGCGACCGCGCCCACATGCGCCAACAGCATGCGCCAATGACGAATATCGCCGGTCAAGATCGACGCCACTTCCTTATGCCAATAGCGCCCGACAGTAATGGCCGGGCCCAGGGTTAGGCGCCCGAGCAATGTATTGTTGGCGATCAGCAGCCAGCGCACAGGACGGCTGGTGCGCCGCCATTGCGCTTCGGTCAGATAGAATGACTCCGGGTCATGGTGCGGGCAGGTGAGTTCGGCGGTTTGATGGTGGCGCAAATGCGACTGCCGGTAGGCCGGATAGGGCATCCAGAGACCCAGCGGCGGCGCGGCAATCGCCCCGTTGATAAGGGCGCTGCGGGTCGGATGGCCATGCACGATCTCATGCTGCAGCGACCCATGCCAGGCCAGCAGCCAGGCGCCCGCCGGTAGTGCTATCCACAAGGGCAGGGCGCTGAAATGCCATGTCAGCAAACCCCATCCCCCATAGACAGCCGCCACCAACGCCCATGTTGGACCTTCCGGCAGCCATTTGCCGCTCATACACAACCCCCACATATCCAAGAAATAGCGGCCCCGCGATCATCTTGTGCCGCGCCTCCATTCTGTTCGATTTCGCCGTAGGGTCAACGCGACACAAGGAAGCAAAACAGGATATGTGATGTGTAAAAGCGACAGACGAGGACAAAAGGGTAACACAGGGGCGTTTACACGACAGCCATTGGTATAGTCAGGCCTCGAAAGAAAGCGTATCAGCCGGCGGCCTCCCGTAATCTGGCCAGATGTTTGTCCCACCCCGCGTCGAGCGCCATCAGCAGCCCCAGCGCGGCCTCACCGGCCGCGGCGGCGATGCCCTCATGTTTGAGCGTCAGCTTGGTGCCGCCAAAGGCTTCTTCCAGTGTCCAGGTGACGGTCGTCATCGCCCCGCCTAACGGCTTTATGGTGAAGGAATAGACCAGCGTTGCGGGTCGGTCCATTTTCAGCACCTTGCCCCAACATTGTTTGATATCCGGGCCGGCCTCGCCCTTGGCCATCAAGGCGTATTCCTGCCCCTCTTCAAGGTTGGATTCAGCGCCATGGAACCATTGGGCGAGTTTGTCCTTGTCGGTCAGGAAGGACCACACCGTGTCCCGGGAGGCAGCGAAATACGCCGTTTTAATGATCGTGTCAGACATCGCTTTTACCTTTCTCGTTTTCGATTGCATCTTTCAAATCGCCGAGACGTTCATCCCAGAAGCGGCTGAAGCTGGCGATCCAATCCGACGCCGATCTCAGCCCCGTGGGCTCAAGCCTGTTGATCCGTTCCCGGCCCTGAACGCGGACCGAGATCAAATTGCCTTGCTCCAGAATCGTCAGGTGTTTTTTGATCGCCGCCCGGGTCATATCGAACCGGTCCACGACTTCCCCGATGGTCATTTCTTCAACCCTCAAATGCACCAGGATCTGCCGCCGGGTCGGATCGGCCAGCGCCCTGAAAGCGCCCTGAACGTTGCCTGTCATGGCGCCGCCGGCAGCGGCATTTTACGCGCGGGACCCGCGTCCACGGCCGCGCGGGCCATGAACCGAACCTTCTTGAACACCATCTTAAGCTCCTTAGTAATACCGTTTGGTATCATTAAACATAGCACCGAATGGTATCATGTCAATGCGAAAAAACGCGGCGAAGGCACAGACCTGGCTCGCAACCGGCCCTCAGCCGTGATTGATGACGACGGTCTTGGAAATAGTAAAATCCCGCAGGCCCTCGAAGCCTTTTTCGCGGCCATGGCCGGATTTTTTGACCCCGCCGAAGGGCAGCTCTATGCCGCCGCCGGCACCATATCCATTGATGAAAACCTGACCCACGCGCAGCGCCTTGGCCATGCGCAACTGGCGCCCGCCATTTTCCGTCCACACGCCGGCGACCAGGCCGTAAGCGACGCCATTGCCGATTGCGATGGCCTCGGCCTCGTTTTTGAAGGTGAGGGCGGCCAGCACCGGTCCGAACACTTCCTCTTGCGCCAACTCGTGGGCCGCCGGCACGGCCTCGAACAAAGTCGGCTTCACATAGAATCCTTCTACCGGCGTCGAGGCATCGATACTCCCTTCCGCCGCCACCCGGATTCGGCTCTCTGCCGCCCGTGTCAGGAACCCTTCGACCCGCTGTTTTTGTGTGCGGTTGATTACCGGCCCGCAATCCAGATCCATGTCATGGCTGCCCACCTTAAGGTTGCCGATGCGCTCGGCCAGGCCTGTCATCGCCTTGTCATAGATATCCCGGTGGATCAGCGCCCGGCTGCCCGCCGAACATGTCTGGCCGGCATTCTGCACAATGGCGTTGGCCACCACCGGCAACACCGCGTCCAGGTCGGCATCGGCAAAGATGATCTGCGGCGACTTGCCCCCCAACTCCAGGGCGCAAGGCGTATGATGTTTCGCCGCCGCCTGCTGCACCAGGATTCCCACCGCCGCCGACCCGGTAAAGGAGACATAGTCGATACCGCCATGGCCGGTCAGCGCCGCCCCGGCTTCCACGCCCAGGCCCGGAACGATGTTGAGCGCGCCGGCCGGCAGCCCGCACCCCGCGGCGATTTCCGCCACCCGCAGCACCGAGAGGCAGGCATCCTCCGCCGGTTTGAGTACGGTCGCGTTGCCCGCCGCCAGCGAACCGCCGATGGTCCGCCCAAACATTTGCAAAGGATAGTTCCAAGGGATGATATGGCCGGTCACCCCCCGCGGCTCGCGCAGCACCATCACTTGATAACCGTTGAGAAACGGCAGTGTTTCGCCATGCAGCTTGTCCGCGCTGCCACCGTAAAATTCGAAATACCGCGCGCAGGCCAGCACGTCGGCGCGGGCCTGTTTCAGCGGCTTGCCGGTATCCGCCGCCTCCAACCCCACCAGTTCCTCGGCATGATCCAGGATCCCCGCGCCGATCCTGCTGAGAATCCGCCCGCGATCCACCGCCGTCATCCGCCCCCACACCCCCTCGAACGCTTCGCGGGCCGCGGCAACGGCGGCGTCCACATCGACGGGCCCGGACCGCGCAATGGCGCCGATCACTTTATTATCGCTGGGGCAGATCATATCGATGGTCTGGCCATCGGCCGCCGGCCGCCATTGGTCGGCGATGAAGGCGCAGCCCTGCATGTCGCAACTCCAAGTCAGTATTGTTATTTTGTCAGCATATCAACGGCCAGGAAGCCCCGCCAGTCGCTGCGCGCGCGCGCAACGGTGTTATGATATGGCTGCGGAGCAAGCCTTTCAGGAAAAACAAGAGGGACCGTCGTGGCCTCAATACGATCAAATAATCGCAGCGCGCTGGTAACCGGCGCGGCTATGGGAATTGGCCGCGCGGTAGCCGAGCGGCTGGCTGCCGACGGATATGGCCTTGTCTTGCTCGATGTGGCCGAGCAGGAACTCGCCGCCGTTGCCGCGCAACTCAAGGGCGCCGGTGCTGCTGTCGAAATCGTCATCGGCTCGGTCGCCGACGGCGCCGTCTGCGCCAGCGCCGCCGAGCGCGCGCGGACGGTGTTCGGCGGTCTCGATGTCTTGTCTCACAATGCCGGCATCCAGCGCTACGGCACGGTGGAGAGCACCGATGAGGCGCTCTGGGACGAGGTTATGGACGTCAATCTGCGCGCCGGTTATCTCATTGCCCGCGCCGTTTTGCCCATGCTGCGCGAGCGTCGCGGCAGCGTTGTCTTCATGGCCTCGGTTCAGGGTCTGGCGACCCAGAACGGTGTGGCCGCATACACCACCGCCAAGCACGGCCTCATCGGTTTGGCCAAATCCATCGCCGTCGATTATGCCGCCCACGGTGTCCGCTCCAACGCCGTCGCGCCCGGATCGGTCAATACCCCCATGCTGCGCGCCTCGGTCGCTTTGGCCCATGACCAGCAGGCCGTGTGGGATGAAATAGACGCCCTTCACCCCCTTGGCCGCCCCGCCGAGCCTGCCGAAATTGCCGCCGTCGTCGCTTTCTTGGCTTCCGACGACGCCTCTTTTGTGACCGGGGAGGTCATGCGGGTCGATGGCGGACTGCTTGCCAGAATTGGCGGCTCCCCCAAGGCGGAGGGTTGACCATGGCCATTGCCGATATCCGGGCGACCACGGTCACGGTGCCTCTTGAGGCGCCACTGCGCCACGCCAACGGCGTCCACTGGGGCCGTTTCGTCCGCACTATCGTCGAGATAATCGACGATGAGGGCTTGTCGGGTTTCGGCGAAATGGGCGGCGGCGGCGAATCCGCCGAGGCCGCTGTTGTCGCCATGCTGCCCTATCTCAAGGGCCATGACCCCCTGCAATTGGAACAGTTGCGCTGGAAGATCATGAATCCCACCGCCAGTCTTTATAACAACCGTGCCCAGATCCACGCCGCCATCGAAATGGCGTGCATGGATCTCGCCGGCAAGAAATTGGGCATCCGCGCCTGTGATTTGCTCGGCGGCGCCCTGCGCGAGAGCATTCCTTTCGCCTCATACCTCTTCTACCGCTACCGCGACGAAAAAACCGGCGCCGGCGGCGAAACCATGGCCGACGAAATCGTCGCCACGGCGCGGGCGTTGCAGGCCAAGCACGGTTTCACATGCCATAAACTCAAGGGCGGCCATTTCGCCCCCGACCACGACATCGAAGTCTTCCGCGCCCTCGCCACGGCCTTCCCGGATCACAATCTGCGCCTGGACCCCAATGCCGTCTGGTCGGTGGAGGAGTCGATCCGCGTCGCCAGGGCTATTGAGGACCTCAACAACGATTATCTCGAAGACCCCACCTGGGGGCTGGAGGGCATGCGCCGGTTACGCCAGTTCATCAAGATCCCCACCGCCACCAACACCGTGGTGGTGAATTTCGAGCAGCTCGCCCAATCCATTCGCCACGACATCGTCGATGTTATCTTACTTGATACGACATTCTGGGGCGGCCTGCGCCAGGCCCATAAGGCCGGCACGGTGCTCGAGACCTTCCAATATGGCGCCGCCGTTCATTCCTCCGGCGAGCTCGGCATTCAACTCGCGTCCATGCTTCACCTCGGTGCCGCATTGCCCAACCTCTCTTTCGCCGCCGACGCCCACTACCACCATTTGCAAGACGACATCATCACCAAGCCCTTTACCTACAAGGACGGCGCCATCGCCCTGCCCAAGGCACCGGGCCTAGGCATCGAAATCGACCGCGACAAGCTCGCCCGATACAAAGCGCTTTATGATGAGTTAGGCGGCTACAGCTACGACCGCGACCCCGGCCGCCCCGGCTGGTACGCGACAGTGCCCGAAACCCGCTACGCCGACCCCAAGCTCAAAGACGCCCCCTATACATGAGCGCGGCCCCCAAAAATGATACCGCTGACAACCGCCCCGAGTAGACCCGACCAGGGTCTACGAGACGGCCGCCACGCGGCCCGCCGCCCCTGCGGCGCACCCGCGTAGGCGTGGGCCAACGGCCCACTGCCGCGAGCGCAACAGACTCACCCGGCGTCCGCCACCCGGCCATTCCCCGCTTCGGCGGGCAATGGCCGGGTTGCGGATGCCGGGAAGGCGCGTTGAAAAAGGCTGCGTTGCACGTCGCTGAGGTGACGATACATGATATCCTGCGCCCGCTCGCTGTCGCGCTCGGCGATCGCCTCGAAGATCTCGCGATGATCGTTGGCGTAGACCGCTTGGCGCTTGAAGCAGCGCCCATTCTCGCTCAGCCGCTCCCAACTCGCGTCTTGGCGCGAGGCGTGCAGGGCGTCATAGAGCGCCAGGAACAGTGTGTTGCGGGCGGCTTCGGCGATGGCGCGGTGAAAGGCCGCGTCTGCCGCTTGATAGTCGGCCGAGTTGCGTGCGTTTCGTGTCTCCTCCACCAGCCGCCGCAGCCGGCTGATATCGCAACGCGAGGCCCGCAGGCTGGCCAGGCGGGCGATTGTCGGCTCCACCGCCAGCCGCACCTCCATCACCTCCAGGGGGTTGGTATGTTCGAGAACCCCGTTCAGGGGCCCGCCCTCGCCGATTTCCGAGGACGTGACGAAGGTCCCGCGGCCTTGCCGCCGCGATACCTGGCCCTCGCCCTCCAAGACATCCAGCGCCCGGCGCAGAGACCGCCGGCCAACACCCAGCGCCTGCGCCAATTCCCGCTCCGGCGGCAGCCGCCCTCCGCGACCCAGCTCGCCGGCGCTGATCATCTTGCGAATCTTCGATAATGTGAGCGCGTAGCGTTCCATTGGTTCCTATTGGTTGCGCGACGGGGCCTCACGGAGTCTCCGCCGGCCACATCGCCATTCCACGGCTGGCCCGGCCGTTCGCACTAGAGCGAAATCATTCAGTCAAAAGTCTTTCACATTGGTCACGTTATGTCAAAGCCCTTGGCCCGCACTTCTAAATATCCAGAATATTGGTTCCGCTTTGTCGGCTGGAAATACTAAGCCATTCAACAACTTGTGCTGAACGGCAACGGGATTGGTTTCACGTGAAACACGATTTTTATGGAACCAATACCCAAAGAACCCGCATATTGTTGACCAAATGCCCCTCATTGGTTACCGTTAAGGCAACATCAAGCAAGCCAACGGCGACCCGCTGCACCGGTCGCCGCCGGGGCCTCTTTCGAGGGTGAAATCGACCCGGTAGGATTTGGCGATGAGGGAGCGTCCAATGAGTCATGCCACCCCCCCAACCGGCGCCGATCACAACCGCCAAACCGCCCTGGACGCCCTCCACGCGGATGTTGGGCGCGCTGATATGGCGCCTTATTGGGCCGTCGATCTTGCCAACAAGAACGACGAAGACCGCCAGGTCACGGATAAGAAAAAAGCGGTGCCCTTTGTCTGGTCCTACAAGGACCGCATTGAGCCATTGCTTTACCGCTCGGCCGAACTCATCACCACCGAGAGTTCCGAGCGCCGCTCCCTGGTCCTGGTCAATCCGGGCCTGGCGCCCCGCCGCGCTTCGGTCGGCACCATGTACACGGCCTATCGGCTCAATGACCCCAATGAGATCATGCCGCCCCACCGCCACTCGCCCAATGCCGTCCGTTTTGGCCTCACCGGCACCCAGAATTTCACCGGCGTCGAGGGTGAGAACATCACCTTTGGTCCCGGCGACCTGGTGCTCACCCCCCATGACACTTGGCACAATCACGGCAACAAGGGCGACACCCCGGCGATCAATCTCAGCGTCCTCGACTTGCCGTTGGTGGAAATTCTCAACGCCACTTATTTCGAACATGACTACACCGAGGATGTCGACGGCAAGCGCCAGCGCCGCACGGTTCAGTCGGAGCGCTTCTCCACTGAGTATTCGCAGGCCATCTACGGCACCGGCGGTTTGATGCCGCGTTTTGTCAGCCATGACCGGGGCACCGGCAACGCCTCGCCCATGTATGTCTACCGTTGGCAGGTCATGCGCGAGACTTTGGAGCGGTTCAAGGATTGGGACGGCGATCCCCATGAGGCGATCTCCATCGAGTATGTCGATCCCACCAACGGCGGCCCGATCTTCAAGACCATCACCTTCTTTGCCCAGATGCTGCGCCCCGGTGAGCGCACCCGTCCCGTCAAGCAGAACGCCAGTTTGCTCGCCGCCCCCATCGAGGGGCAGGGTCACAGCATCATCGATGGCCGGCAATATGACTGGGCCCAATTCGACACCATGGCGGTGCCGGGGGGTGCCTGGTACGAACATGTCAACCCGTCGCCAACCGAGCCCGCTATCCTCTTCGTTGCCAGCGACGAGCCGACCCTCAAGGCGCTAGCCCTATATCAGAAACATGGTCGCACCGAGAGCGGCGAGATCGTTCGGCTCGTATAAGCGCTGTTGGCTTTTCACCATGTTCCGCCACGGCGAAAACTGCTGAGACCACGATGGCCAGGTCAAGCAACACCACCCATTTGGCGAATATCGACTGTGCCGGCGGCGGCCAGGTTTGGGTCGATGGCACGACCCTCTATATCGGCCATATGCGCCACCCCAGCGGCACCACGATTGTCGATATCGCCGACCCGCGAAAGCCGAAAATCCTCTGCCGCATTGAAGTGCCCGATGGCTGGCACTCCCACAAGGTCCGGGTCTGCGATGACGTCATGATCGTCAATCATGAGCGCCTGGGGCAGGGGGCCAACGCCGAGTTCGGCGGCGGCCTGGCGATCTACGATGTTGCCGCGCCGGCGGTGCCCAGGCTGATCGCCAAATGGACCACCCACGGCCGTGGCGTCCACCGTTACGACTTCGACGGCCGCTACGCCTATATCTCGCCCACGGTCGAGGGTTATATCGGCAACATCGTCATGATTCTCGACCTCGCCGACCCCGCCCATCCCCAAGAGGTCGGCCGTTGGTGGATTCCCGGCCAATGGCAGGCCGGCGGCGAGGAATACCCTTGGGATGACTGGGTGCCGCCGCGCTGCCACCATCCCTTGCGTGTCGGCGACCGGCTTTACGTCAGTTATTGGCATCACGGCTTTTTCATTCTCGACATCGCCGACATGGCCAAACCCAAGCTCATCTCCAGCGCCAACACGTCTCCCAGTTTTCCTCACCCGACCCACACTTGTCTGGTGATGCCCGAACCCCTGAAGGGCCGCAAGGTAATGATTGTGGCCGATGAGGATGTGGCGAAACTCTACCCCGCCGCCCCGGCTTTCACTTGGATCTACGACATCACCAACGAGCATCTTCCCATACCTATTTCGTCTTTTCAGGTCGCCGGCCTCGACCGGGACGGCGCTCCCCAGCAACCCATGACCGGCTGTCACCAGCCCTCCGAACGTTTCAACGGCACGGTGATCCCGTTTGCCTGGTTCGCCCAGGGGCTGCGCATCCTCGACGTCGCCGATCCGTTTCAGCCCCGCGAAGTCGCCTATTACGAACCCGATCCCCCCGCCGGGTTCGAGCGTTCGTCAGCCAATGATGTGACCATCGACGATCGCGGCGTAATTTATCTGATCGACCGCCAGCGTGGCGTCGATATCATTGAAACCTCGGTTTTCTAGAACGGGCAAAGATCATGTCAGACGCCATCCAAGCCTTCGGCAACAAGAATCCCAACCTGCCTTTCCACCCGGCGGTCCGCGCCGGTGATTTCATCTTCGTGTCCGGCCAGGTCGCCAAGGACGAAAACGGCAATATGTGTGGCGGCCCCATTGAGGAGCAAACCCGTTGGACAATTGAGTCCGTACGCCGCGCCTTGCAGGCGGCGGGTGCCGACCTGCATGATATCGTCAAGATGACCGTCTATCTCGATGATCCGCGTGACTTTGGCCGCTACAACCGTGTTTTCGCCGAATTTTTTCCCGCTGGCGGTATTGCCCGTACCACGGTCGAGGCCCGCGCCGTCATCGATACCAAGATTGAAATGGACGCCATCGCCTACCAGCCCGCGGGCTGAAGCGCGACGGCGGATTGACACGCCCTTTGGGGCAACGGGGAGAATAGAATGTTCAAGCTATTAGGCCGCAAGACCTCAGGAAACGTACAAAAAGTCATTTGGTATTTTGAAGAACGCGGATTGGAGTACACCCGCGAAGACTATGGCCGCCAATTTGGCAACACTGCCGACCGCGCCTATCTCGACCTCAATCCCAACGGCAAGGTGCCCACCCTGGTCGATGGCGATGTTGTTGTCTGGGAATCCAACACCATCCTGCGCTACCTGTGCAACAGGACCGACGACGCCACGCTTTATCCCGCCGACCCTGCCGCGCGTAGCCAGGTTGAACGCTGGATGGATTGGCTGCTCGCCTCGTTGAACCCACCCTACATGGCCTTGTTCCGCGAAACCAAGAAGCCGGAGGGCGAGCGCGACGCCTCGGCTCTTGCCAGCCTCGGCACCGAAATGGCGGCCTTGTTGGAAATCCTCGACGGCGCCTTGCAGGGCCGCCAATGGCTAGCCGGCGACGCCGTCACCTTGGCCGAGATCAGCCTTGGGCCCATCGTCCAACGCTGTCTGGGTTTTCCCATCGAGCTTCCGCAACTCGTAGCCGTCCGCGCCTGGCACCAGCGCTTCGCTGCGCGCCCGGCCTTCCGAACCGCCACGAGTTAGGACCAAAACACCAAAACATCGAGCAGCATTGGAGGAGAAATGACTAAAGCAGCCGTCATCGGTTTGGGAACCATGGGGCCGGGGATCGCCCAGACATTGGCCCGTACCGGCATGACCGTCACCGCCTATGACCCGTTCGAACAAGCCCGCGAAAAGGCGCCGGCGGGTCTTGCTCTGGCCAACACCATCCTCACCAATCTCGGCGTCGAGCAGCGCGGCAGCGGCGAGGTGGCGATCACCGACGATCTCGCCGCTTGTGTCGAGGGCGCCGACCTGGTCGTCGAAACCGTACCCGAACAGATCGAGATCAAGGCCGAGGTCTTTGCCAAGCTCGATAAATTGGTCAGCAGCGACTGTATATTGGCGTCCAACACGTCGGGTATTCCGGTCACCAAACTCCAGCAGGGCATTTCCAATCCCGGCCGGGTCGTCGGCATGCATTGGTCCAACCCGCCCCACGTCATCCCCATGATCGAGGTCATAGCCGGCGCCCAAACCGACGCCAAGACCGTCGACTGGATGTGTGACGCCATCAAAGGCCTCGGCCTGCTCCCCGTCGTCGTCAAGAAAGACGTACCGGGTTTCGTCGAAAACCGCATTCTCTATGCTTTGCTGCGCGAATGCGTCGATTTGGTCGATCAGGGCGTCATCGATGCCGAAGGTCTCGACACCTGCGTGTCCTGGGGCATCGGCTACAAGCTCTCGGTCATTGGCCCCATGGCACTGCTCGACGTCGCCGGCCTCGATATTTATCAGGCTGTCGGCAGTTACCTGAATAAGGAGCTGTGCAACCGCGACGATATGAGCCCCTTCGTCACCGACCGCGTCGAGGCAGGCAAGCTCGGCATCAAGACCGGCGGCGGCGTCTACGAATACACACCCGAGAAGATAGCCGCCCTCCAGGGTGAGCGCGGACGCAAACTCGTCGCCGTTCGCAAGGCCCTGGAAAGCTAAGGCGCGGCAAGCCGCCATGGCCATCAAGACAAGCGTGTTGACGGGGAATTCCCGGCTCGGGCGGGGGCTCGCGCGGGCCGATCGCCTTGGCCGCGCCCTGCTCGGCGTCCTTGTCTTGGCCATGGTGCTGCTCAATGTCGGCAGTTCGGCGGGGCGTTATCTATTCGGCCGCGCGATTCCCGGCTCCGACGAATTGCTGGTTTTTGCCATGGTTTGGCTGGTTTTCATGGGTGCTGTATTTGTCACCAAGGATCGCGGCCATCTGGGTTTCGACTTGTTGCGTAAGGCCGCGCCGCCGCGTCTTGCCGCCCTGTTGGCCATGGCGACCGATCTGGCAATCATGCTGCTTGCCGGTTATGTCGGTTATCAGTCATGGCAGGTGGTCGGCAAATTTGCCCAGATCGGCCAGCGCAGCATGGCCGTTGGCATCCCCATGTCGATCCCCCACAGCGCCATCCTCCTCGGTTTCGCCTTGATCGTTCTGGTCACCCTCTTTGCTTTCCTGCGCGACGCCGCCACTTTGATTGGCGGTGGCATCCCCGGCGGCAAGGGCCAGACAGGCTCATGACCTGGCTGATTCTCGTAATCCTGCCATTGGCCCTGTTCCTGCTGGGCTTGCCGGTCTTTGCGGCACTGCTTGCCGCCGCCACGGCAGCCTTGTTTTTCTTGGTCAATGTCACCCCCTTGGCTCTTCACCAGGTCATGTTCGGAGGTGTCGACAAATTCGCCCTGCTCGCCGTGCCGTTTTTTATCTTCGCCGGTGATCTCATGGCCCGTGGCGGCATCGCCAGCCGTTTGACCGATTGGGTGCTCAGCCTGTTCGGCCATGTTAGGGGCAGTCTTGCCGTCACCACGGTCGCCACGGCGACATTGCTTGGCGCCGTTTCCGGCTCCAGTCCCGCCACCGTCGCCGCGGTCGGTCGCACCCTTCACGGCGATCTTATCAAGGGCGGTTACGGCGACCGTTTTTCCGCCGGCCTCATCGGTTCAAGCGGCGCCATCGCCATTGTCATCCCCCCCAGCATTGCCATGATCCTCTATGGCGCCAGTGCGGAAGTCTCCATCCCCAAGCTGTTCCTCGCCGGCATCTTCCCCGGTTTGATCCTCGCCGCCTTCATGGTCGCCTACATCGTTTTTTGGGCCCGTCGCAACGGCATAGGCGCTGCCGGCCGGTTCAATTTCGACCATGTTCTCGTCACCACCCGCGGCGCCTTCGGCGCCCTGATGTTGCCGGTTATCGTCCTTGGCGGCATCTATCTCGGCATCTTCTCACCCACCGAGGCCGGCGGTTATGCCTGCCTTTATGCTCTGCTGCTGGCGCGTTTCGTGTATCGCAGCCTGACTTGGCGGCAGATCCTCGACTCCGCTTCCCACGCGGCCTACCTGACCGGCCAAATATTCATCGTCGTCGCCGCCGCCGGCGTGTTCTCATGGATGCTCACGGTCATCGGCATCCCTCAGGC
>QIGO01000015.1 GCA_003230015.1 Alphaproteobacteria bacterium
AGGCCGTGATAGGCGTTGACATTCTGGCCCAGCAAAGTGATTTCGACCGTGCCGGTGGCGACAAAATCGCGGGCTTCCCGGAGGATCTGTTCGACGGGGCGGGAGAATTCGGCGCCGCGGGTGTAGGGGACGACACAAAAGGTGCAGAATTTATCGCAGCCCTCCTGCACCGACAGAAAAGCCGAAACGCCCTGGGCGCCGCTAACCGCGGGCAGATGGTCGAATTTGGACTCGATGGGAAAACTGGTATCGAGAATGCCGGTGCCGGTTCCGGTGCCAGTTCCGGTGCTTCCGGGCGCGGCCGCGCGGGTGGCGCGGGCCAGCATTTCGGGTAGCCGGTGATAGGCCTGAGGGCCGAAGACGATATCCACATAAGGGGCGCGGCGTTTGATTTCCTCGCCCTCGGCCTGGGCCACGCAACCGGCGACGGCGAGCACCATGGACTGCCCAGATAACGCCCGCTGATCTTTCAGACGGCGCAGGCGCCCCAACTCGGAATAAACCTTCTCACTGGCTCTTTCGCGAATATGGCAGGTGTTGAGGATGACCATGTCGGCGCCTTGCGGGGCGTCGGTGGTCTCATAGCCGAGGGGTGCCAAAACATCCGCCATGCGCGCGGAGTCATAGACATTCATCTGGCAACCGTAGGTTCGAATGAAGAGCTTTTTGGCCAAGCGGCAATCTGGGGGTCGCGGGTGCCCATGCACCGGCGGCGGAACCCTATCCTCCCTGGTTGCAGAGCCGCCTAAGACAGGTAGGTGGTATCAAGGCCGGAGTCAAGCCGATCCGGCCCGGGCGGCGGGGCGGCGGGGGCGGCGGCCGCGAATCCAGCGGCGGGCCCGGCGCGGGCCACGGCCTTCGGGCCAGCGGCCGGTAATGGCCTCGGCATGGCTGGTGGACACTGTTTGCCAGCAATACTGACAAAGGGCCTTGCGCGACCCTAACTGAGCCAGGGTGACCGGTTTGTCGAAGGTGACGGTGACCGTGAAACGGCCAAGGCCGGCGAGCAGCCAAATGTGGGAAAGCAGATCCATGTCGCCATACCAGGCGAAGAAGGGCCGCAGGTGACGGCCGACGGGCATGCCGTCAAGGCGGGTGTAGGCGATGGAAACCGGCTGTACGGTCAAGTCGTTACCGCGAACCTGCTGGTCGGCGACGACAAAAAGCGAACTTTTGAAGGGCAAGACCTGGTTGCCGTCGTTACTGGTGCCTTCGGGAAACAGGATGAGGTTGTCGCGGGCGGTGAGGCGCCTGGCGATTTCGTCCTTCTGGGTGAGCAAAGAACGAACCCGGCGGTCGACAAAGACCGAGCGCTGCAGTTTCGCCAGCATACCGAAAAGCGGCCATTTGGCGACTTCAGCCTTGGTGACAAAAGAGCCCTTGATGAGGGCGCCATAGACCATGATGTCGAGATAAGAGCTGTGATTGGCGACAAATAAAGTCGGGCGAACGCGGGAACGGCGGCCGATGACCTCAAGGCGGATGTTGAGAATGCGGCAGCAGATGCGGTGATAAAGCTGGGGCAGGCGCTGGGCCAGAGGCAGGCGCAGTTTGAGGGCGAAAAATTGTAGCGGCACCAAAGCCAGGGTCCAGACGCCATAAACGAACAAACGGCTGGCGGCGACGAGGGGGGAATGGACCAGCGTCGGGTCAGTCACCGGCCACTTGCCCCTGGCGACCCGTCGCGCGGCGCTCAAAATGACGGGCATAACGCTCGGTGACCAAATCGGTTTTGACGACAACACAGACATCGGTGGTGTTGAACTGATAATCGACGACGGCGCCGTCGCCGACAAAGGCGCCGATGCGGACATAGCCCTTGACCAACGGCGGCAGCCCGGCCAAGGCGGCGCGGCGATCAATGCTGTCGGGCGGCAGGCGGTCCATATTGACATAGAGATCTTCCAGGGCACGGGGGCGCAACGCCGGCGGGGCCAAATGGAAGTGATGCAGATAGCTGAGCTGCATGGTCAGCTGTTCGGGATCGGTCCCCGGAAGACTGGCGCAACCAAACATCAGGGCGATGTCGAAATGGTAGACATAGCGGGCAAGGCCGAGCCACAACAGCTGCATGGTGGGCCGGTTGCGGAAACGATGATCGACGCATGAACGGCCAAGTTCCAGCACCTCGGCGGAGTTGGCAAGCATGCCATCGATGTCGAATTCCGCGGCCGTGTAAAAGCGACCATGGCGGTGGGCCTCGGCACCGCGCAACAGGCGGTATGTGCCAACCACCGTGCCGGCGGGATCGAGGCCGTAGTCGGTGACAACGAGATGGTCGCAGATGACGTCGAAGCCATCGAAATCACGGCGCGCGGCGCGCATCTGTGGCGTTGCCACCGCCGACATCTCGTCGTAAAAAACGCGGTAGCGCAAGGCCTGCACCGCCGCGACATCGGCCGGCGTGGCGGCAAGCCTGACACCGAGATCGCCGGTGCGCATCTCGGGAAACCAAGACTGGTCCCGGCTGGCGACTGGCAGCACCGGTTCGAGTGCGCGCACTGCGCTTGCGTCGATAGACATTTTTCGGGCCTGCGCCCCCCCTCAAACCAAATCCGGCTCTCGCGAGCCCCCGGTATCCCTTAGAACGCAATAATCCCTAACCCTCGTCCCCGTCGTTATCGTCGTTATCGTCAAGGGGCACGGCAAACAGCTCCAGCCGGTGGTCAACCAATCGATAGCCCAAATCCCTGGCCACTTTTTCCTGCAGGATTTCGATCTCCTCATTGCGAAACTCGATCACCCGGCCGCCGCGAATATCGATGAGATGGTCGTGATGTTCGGCCGGGGTTTCCTCATAACGGGCCCGGCCGTCGCCAAAATCGTGTTTGGCCAGGATCGACGCCTCCTCGAACAAACGAACCGTCCGGTAGACGGTGGCAATGGAGATTCTGGAATCGGCCTTAGAGGCGCGGCGATAGACCATGTCCACATCGGGGTGATCATCAGACTCAGAGAGGACACGCGCAATAACACGGCGCTGCTCGGTCATCTTGAGGCCCTTGGCTTCGCAGAGTTTTTCAATTCGCGACCGCATCACGCTCCCCGGGCTTGCGTCTTACCAGCCGGGCGCGTTGTTGGCGACATGCGCGGACGCGATGTCGACAGTCAGCTTCACGATATCGGCAGGACCGACTTGCTCAGGCATGGCGACGCGCCCCGTTGGCCACGAATGGTCGGCCAAGTATAGGGCTTCGCCGCGTATCCATCAACGAGACTGCTGGTCATCGGCAATGGCGCCGGGACCAGGAGGGGGGTGTTGAAGAGGCGCGACGGGACGGGCCAGTACCAGAGCATCGATGGCGGAACCGGGCAGCCGGCGGTAATAGGCGCGCCGCAGACCGACCTCGGAAAAACCATGGATCGTGTAGAAAGCGCGGGCAGGCCGGTTATCAACCGCGACCTCGAGCATGATTGTGCGGATCGCAGTGGCCGCGAGAAGTCTTAACAAAGCGGCCATAAGCCGCGTGGCGATGCCCTGGCGCTGGCATTGGGGCAGGACACCGAGGGCAAGGATTTCGGCATCACCGGGGCCGCAACGGGCGACCGCCAATCCGCAGGGCTGGCGCGCCGCCGGCGGCGCCCCGGCGGCGACAAGGGCCAGCATGCCCGGTACCGCCAGCAGAGCACGCGTACTGGCCTCGGACCAGGGTTCGGCCCCCGAGTGAGCGAAACTGGAGCCATGGAGTGCGGCCAGCAAGGCCACGGATTCGATGCCGGCGGCGCTAATTTCGACATTGTCGCCGGTCATGGCACCGGGGCGCGGGCTGGCCGGGGAGGGGGCAGGGTGACGTCGGGAGGGCGGAGATAGAGGGCACCCGGCGGGCGTGCCGCCACAGTCGGCGGGGCCGCCGCGATGTCCCGAGACGCGGCGGCGGCGGCGTGGCGGGCGTCGGGATAGTCGGCGCCGGGCAGTAGGGTGACGGGACGCGTGGCGTCGAGGCAGTCGCTCAACCGGGGACCGCCATCGCCGGCAATGGCCAGCGGGCCGGGAGGCAATATGGCGGCGACCTCATCGGGGGGGGTGCTGCTGGGCGGCGACAGAGGCGTCAAATCACCGCGAAAGCATTGCAAATAGAAGTCGGCCCGTTTGGTCTCCAGGGCGACAACGAGGATAGCGGGGTCTGCCGGCGGGAAAACGGCGGCGCGGGCCACGGCCGCCAGCGTGGTGACGCCGACGAGGGGACGGCCGGCCGCCAATGCCAGACCCCGGGCGGTGGCAAGGCCGATGCGGACGCCGGTATAGGTGCCGGGACCAATGGTGACGGCAAAGGCGTCGATGGCGGCGAAATCGAGGCCGGCGGCGGCCAGTACCTCGCTCGTCATGGGCAGCAACCGCTCACCATGGCCGCGGGCCATTTCCTCATAACAGTGAGCCTTGACCCGGCCGCCAGCCATAACCGCGACGGAGCAGGCCTGAGTGGCGCAATCGAGAGCCAGAATTAACACAACTAGATAACCTGGCAGACGCGGTCGAAGGCAAAACGCGGGTGGCGGTCTTGCAACGAAGTGGCATCGGCGTAACCGAAGGCGCAGATGAAATCACTGCGGAATGTCGTGCCGGCCAGGAATGCGGCATCGACCTTGTCGTTGTCGAATCCGGACATGGGGCCGGCGTCGAGGCCGCAGGCCCGCGCGGCGAGGATATAATAAGCGGCCTGCAATGTGGCATTGCGGCGGGCGGTGGTCTCGATGTGAGGTGGCTTGCCGGCAAACCAGGCGCGGGCATCGGTATGGGGAAATAGCTCGGGCAAATATTCGTAAAACTCGAGATCATAAGCAAAGATGGCGGTGCCCGGGGCGGCAAGAATGCGGGCCTGGTTGCCACTGGCGGCACAGCCGGCCAAACGCTGGCGCGCCTCGCCGCTGGTGCAAAAAACAATCCGCAGGGGTGAGCAATTGGCGCTGGTGGGCCCGAGCTTGGCCAGATCATAGGCCCGCTCAAGCAAACCGGGCGGCAGCGGGCGTTGGGTCCAGGCGCGCGGCGTCCGGGCGTTGCGAAACAGCATGTCCAATGCGTCGTCCGCCAATATTTTATTCATGGTTTATCAAACTCCTGGGCCGAAAATTCGACGCTAACAGGGTGCGGGTGCGGGATGGCGCCGCACGCCATCAGGTAAGCTCAATGGTGAGCCTGTTCGGATGGAGGATAACACGATCCGCAAGTTTGCAAGATCCGCCACCGCGACCGGCAGGGCCCGTTGGCTCAAGCTTGTGGCCGGGGCCTGGCTGCTGACGGCGTCGGCGATCCCCGCGCCAGCGGCGGAGGCGGCAGATTCGGCGGTGATCGTCATGTATCACCGCTTCGGCGAGCCGCAATACCCAAGCACCAACATCCAACTGGACCAGTTCGAGGCGCATCTGCGGATCCTGGCCGAGGACGGCTATACGGTGCTGCCGGTGCCCGAGATCATCGCCGCCATCCGCAGCGGGCGCCCGCTGCCCGACAAGACCGTCGGGATCACCATCGATGACGCCTATGCCTCATTCTATGCCGAGGCCTGGCCGCGCCTGCGCGACGCCGGTATTCCCTTCACCCTGTTCGTGCCCACCGACCCTGTCGACGAGGGCAACCCCGACTATATGACCTGGCAGCAGGTGCGCGAATTGCGCGACGCCGGGGTTACCATCGGCGGCCACAGCGCCAGCCACGCCCATATGGCGGCGCGCAGCGAAAGCTTCGTCGCCGACGAGCTGAGCCGCTCAAATCTCAGCTTTACCGCCAATCTGGGGGGCCTGCCGGGGCTTTTTGCCTATCCCTTCGGCGAGGCCAACCAAAGCCTGCTAGACGCCGTCGAAGAGGCCGGCTACAGCGTCGCCTTCGGACAGCAATCCGGGGCCGTCCATAGCAGTTCGGACATGCGATATCTGCCGCGCTTTGCCATTAACCAGGATTTTGGCGACGCGGACCGGTTCGGCATGGTCACCTCTACCCTGGCATTGCCGGTGGAGGATGTGACGCCACGGGACCCGACCCTGCAGGCCAATCCACCGGCTTTCGGCTTTACCCTCACCGAAGACCTCGACGGTCTCGACCGTCTGGCCTGTTACGCCTCCGGACAAGGCAAGGCGGCGCTGGAGCGCCTGGGGCCGCGCGTCGAAGTGCGCGTCGCCAAAGCCTTCGGCAAGGGCCGGGCCCGCATCAACTGCACGGCCCCGGGCCCGCAAGGACGCTGGTACTGGTTCGGCATGCAATTCTATGTGCCTTAAAGTGGATCTTTGATCCACTTTAAGAGTCTTTTCGCTCGCGGCAGTGGACCCAAAGGGTCCACGCCTACGCGGGTGCGCCGCAGGGGCGGCGGGCCGCGTGGCGGCCGTGATTAGATCCTGGTCGGATCTAATCTGGTGGTTAGTTCGGGTTGGGTTTGGGGCGGTTCCTGGGGGTAACCAGGCGGGCGGTGTCTAGTTTGTGGAGATCGTTTTCGCGGATCACTTGGCGCAGGATTTCAACATATTCGTCGCCGCGTTCGGAATATGCGGACAGGGTGGCGGCAAGTTCGAGAGAATCGGGGCGGGGGCCGCGTTTGAGCCGTTGGGTACGGAAGTCCTCATAGGCGGGATGGTTGTTCAAATTTTGGACATAGGCACGGATACCGGCGTCCAAATTTTTGTAACTCCGCACCTCATAGACCGTATCGGGCGGCCGGTCGGTGGGCACCAGGCCGCCGCCGGTACGCCAGACCCGCTGACCGAACAGGGCATTGCCCTGTTGGGCAAAACGCGAGCTGCCCCAGCCGCTCTCGATCGCCGCCTGAGCCACAACAAGAGACGGCGGGACAGCACCGACACGGCGCAACAGGGTGGTAAAATCGGTGCCCTGGGTGCCGTAACGCCGGGCAAGGCGGCGCAGCCAGGCCGCCTGCGAACCGGTGAGGGGGCGGCCATTCAAAACGATGCCGCGCAAATGCATCAATCTTGCCCGGTTGGCGCCAATATCCTCGTTCACGCGCAGTACCAAAGGCAAAACAGTGCTTAGAAAGAGCTGCTTGCGGGCCGCCGGGTCGGCGGGCATGGGGGCCGGCAGGCGCGCGGCGAATTGCCGTGGCACCGGGGCGCCGGCAAATATGGCACCGGCAGCTTCGTCAGCCACCTGGCCACGGCGGGAACCGGCGAAATCGGCAAAAACGAGGGCATAGAGCGCCAACACCGCGGCCGCCAGACCCCAAAAAATAATTTTCCCGGGCGCCGGGCCACGGAAGCGCTGAGGCATGGATGTTGTTACACCAAAAAACTCTAATAGGGGTCGGTTTCCAGGGCCCGCACCTCGATCACCTCAGGTATATAATGCCGGAGCATATTCTCGATACCCATCTTGAGGGTGATCGCGGATGACGGACAGCCCGCGCAGGCGCCTTGCATATAAAGATAAACCACGCCTTTTTCAAAACCGTGAAAGACGATATCGCCGCCATCCTGGGCGACAGCCGGGCGGACACGGGTGTCGATCAACTCGCGGATCTGCTGGACGACCTCGTCATCATCGGTGTCGGCAAGAGGGGGCGGCGCCTCGGCGGCACGGATAATCGGATCGCCAGACATGAAATGCTCCATGATGGCACCCAGAATCATCGGCTTGAGGATCGTCCAGTCGGAAACGGGGGTTTTCGTTACGGTAACGAAATCAGCTCCAAAAAACACCGCCGTGACATCGGCAATTTTGAATATCGCCTGGGCCAAGGGGGATTTGCCGGCGGCGTCAGGGCTGGGGAAATAAGCCGTTCCCGCAGCCATGACTTCCCGACCCGGCAGGAATTTCAAGGTTTCCGGATTTGGCGTTTGCTCGGTTTGTATAAACATCGTCGGGTCCGTTTGATGGGCAGGCTGGGGAACCAAGACCGCTGCCGTGTCCCCTGGGAAATGGGTTGGCTGTGGGCCGGGTCAATGGCTGACCACCAATATACCCCCTAGAAGGCCGGCCAATCGCACCCTATCTAGGGCGCAAGCTTCTCGATAATCAAAGGGGATCGGCATGGTTCCGTTCGACCTGGTGGATGATATCGGTTTGGGTGGCGGCAAACATTCCGGACCAGCACTCGACGCAACCCTTATCCCGGTCGCGACTCCGACCTGCAGCATGGTGGACTGGCTGCAGAAAAAAGGCCGCTTTATCCCCAGCGTGCAGGAACTTGTCGCCGCCTTGAACCAGCAGATGGTTGCCTGCGGGATGCCGCTCTACAGAACAATGGTGATCCTGCGTACGTTGCATCCCCTGTTCAGCAACGAGGGCTATTCCTGGGATACCGATAGCAAAAAAGTAAATATGTTCGGGGCCAGCCATGAGATGCTTTCCAACGAAAGCTATCTGGCCAGTCCGGTACGGGTGATCTTCGAAGGGTCGCCGGGGATACGGCGGCGGCTGGCCGATGCCGACTGTCCGCGCGACTTCCCGATCCTCGACGAGCTGGCGGAACGGGGGGTTAGCGATTATCTGATGCTGCCCCTGCCGTTCAGCGACGGCCGCAGCTATGCCGCCTCGTGGTCGACACGCGCGCCGGGCGGGTTCACCGATAACCAGGTGGAAAGACTGGCAGCCCTGATGCCGATCTTCGCCATGGCCCTGGAAGTGCGCTCAATGCACAATATCGCGCGCAATCTGCTGGACACCTATCTGGGCCATAAAACCGGCGAGCGGGTGCTCAACGGCGCCATTCGCCGGGGCAGTGTCGAAACCATCAACGCAGTGATCTGGTACAGCGACCTGCGCGGCTTCACGGCGATGACGGACAAACTGCCCAGCAACGTGCTGCTGGATTTGCTCAACGATCATTTCGAGCGCGTTGTCGAACCGGTTAAGGAGCGCGGCGGTGAAGTGCTGAAATTCATGGGCGACGGCATGCTGGCGATCTTCCCCATCGACGAGCTGGGCGGCGAAGAGAAAGCAGCCGAGCTGGCTCTTGAAGCCGCCGAGGACGCGCTGGTGCGGACCGCCGAACATAACGGCGAGCGGGAAAACCAGACGCTGCCGCCGATCCATTTCGGCGTCGTCCTGCATCTGGGCGAAGTCGTCTACGGCAATATCGGGGCGCCGGACCGGCTCGACTTTACGGTGATCGGACCGGCAGTCAACCAGGCCGCCCGTATCGAGAGCGATTGCCGGCATCTGGGCCAGCCCCTGTTGACCTCAGCCGCGTTCGCCATGGCGGCACCGGCGAACTTGGTTTCGGTGGGCCAGCACGCCCTGCGCGGCAGCGACGATCTCCAAGAACTGTTCGCGCCTAAATAGGATCTTTTGATCCTATTTAGAGTCTTTTCGCTCGCGGCAGTGAACCTGCGGTTCACGCCTACGCGGGTGCGCCGCAGGAGCGGCGGGCCGCGTGGCGGCCGTCTCGTAGATCCTGGTCGGATCTACTCGGAGTCTTTTCGCTCGCGGCAGTGAACCTGCGGTTCACGCCTACGCGGGTGCGCCGGAGGGCCGGCGGGCCGCGTGGCGGCCGTGAGTAGGTCCTGGTCGGACCTACTCTTGGTGTTTTACTCACGACAGGTGGTGGAGGAAGAGTATTTTCTCTCGTGGCGATGGGGGATGCTATTCTCGAGCGACGCGCACTCCCATTGCCCAGAGTCAGAGAAGCCCATGTGTCTTTCAGCGCAAGTCAGTTTCGCCGCGGGCGGTTTTCTGGTTGCCGGCGGCGTCTTCGCCAGCTGGAAGGCCTGGCATGTCAACAAGCGGTATCTGCCGGTGGCGCTGATGCCGCTGTTTGCCGGCGCCCAGCAATTCCTGGAGGGTAACGTCTGGGTGGGGATGAATACCGGCGACCCCTTCACGGTGCTGTGGAGCGCGATGGGCTTTATCTTTTTCACCTGGTTCATGTGGCCCATATGGATTCCGTTCTTGGTCTATGTGCTGGAGCCACCGGACAGTCCACGCAAGAACCTGTTCCTAATCATCGCGCTGATCGGCACCGCCTTCGGCCTGGCGCTCTATGTTCCCCATGTGCTGAACCCGGACTGGATCAGCGTGACAATCAACCGGGATTCGCTGGCCTATGAAGGCACCATGCTGCTGGACTTTATGATGCCGCGCTGGACGACCAATGCCATCTATCTGCTGCTAATCATCGTGCCGCCGCTGATGTCGAGATACCGGCATGTCAAATATTTCGGCCTCACCCTGATCGCGGTGGTCACCGTCGATGTGCTGCTGCTGCGCTATGCCTATATCTCGTTTTTCTGCCTGCTCGCCGGGCTCGGGACGCTGCATCTGATCTACATCATCCTGCGCAATAAATGCGCCCGGGAATGTCCGATGCTGTTCGCCTAGCGTAAATCCCGGCCGGACTAAGTGGACAGCAGGCCCAGGGCGTCCTTGGCCTCGGCGAGGACCGGGGCGGCCAGGGCGGCGGCGCGGGCGGCGCCGTCGGCAAGGACGCCATCGACGTAACCAGGGTCAGCCATCAAACGCTGCATTTCGGTGCCGATGGGGCCGAGATATTCGACGGCGATTTCGGCCAGGCGTTGCTTGAACGCGCTGAACTGGCTGCCGGCAAACTCATTGAGTGGACTAGCGATGGGCTGATTGCTGAGGGCGGCATAGATGGCCAGCAGGTTGAAGGCCTCGGGGCGCGCCCGCAGTTGGTCTTCGGCGATAGCCGAACCGTCGGGGGTCAGAACCTCCGGCCCCGGCATGGGGTTGGGGTCGGTGCGGGCCTTGCGGATCTTCTGGGCGATCAAATCGGGGCCGTCATTGAGGTTGATGCGGGAGAAATCCGAAGGCTCTGATTTGGACATTTTCTTGCCGCCGTCGCGCAGGCTCATGACCCGCGTCGCGGCGCCGAATATCAGCGGTTCGACAATGGGAAAAACCTCTTTGCCGGTGTCGTTGTTGAACTTTTGGGCAATATCGCGGGTCAACTCAAGATGCTGGCGCTGGTCCTCGCCGACGGGCACATGAGTGGCCTTATAGACCATGATGTCGGCGGCCATGAGGGTGGGATAAACATAAAGTCCCACCGAGGCGGCCTCTTTGTTCTTGCCGGACTTTTCCTTGAACTGAGTCATCCGGTTGAGCCAACCGAGCCGGGCGACGCAATTGAAGATCCAGGCCAATTCGGCATGGGCCGGCACCTGGCTCTGATTGAAAATGATGCTGGTTTTGGGATCGATGCCGGCAGCCAGAAATGCCGCCGTGACCTCGCGGGTCTGGGCGCGCAATTCCGCCGGATCCTGCCACAAGGTAATGGCATGGAGATCGACGACGCAGTAGATGCATTCGTAATCGGCCTGCAACGAAACAAAATTACGGATGGCGCCGAGATAGTTGCCGAGATGAAGATTACCGGTGGGCTGGACACCGGAAAAGATCCTGCTCATGGGTGTGGACCCCGTGATGGTGGCGGCGCTGGGCGGGAGATGGCCGCAAGGTGGCGCGTTATCGCGGAAACCCGGCTGTCGGTCAAGGGTTTAGCGGCGAACGATGCGGCGCAGCTCGGACCAGTATGCGGCCCGGAGCAGGAGGATGGCGGCGAGATAGGCGGCCATGCCAGCGCCGATAAGCCCAGCCAGGGCGAAGGCCGAAAAGACGCCGGGCCGGGCAAGAATGGGGGCCAAAAGGCCGGCGGAAATCCACAGAAGCAGGGCCATGATCGCGGCGGCGGCCAGAATACGCGGGGTGCGGGCGCGCAGCCGCGGGTCGAGGCGCAAATGGTCGCGGCGATAGAGCATAAAGCCCAACAAACCGGCATTGAGCCAAGCCGAGATGGCGGTGGCCAAGGCAATGCCCACATGGGCGAAGAATTGCATCAGCACCACGGCCAAAACGATGTTGAGGGCGACGGCGAGGGCGGCGATCTTGACGGGGGTGGCGGTATCCTCGCGGGCAAAAAAACCGGGGCTGAGGGCCTTGATGAGCACATAGGCCGGCAAACCAACCGCGAAAGCGGTGAGGGCGGCGGCGGTGGCGGTGGCCGCCTGGGCGGAAAATTCGCCGCGCAGAAACAGCACCCGGACAATGGGGTCGGCGATGACCAGCAAGGCGGCGGCCGCCGGCAGGGTCAGCAAAAGGGTAAATTCTATGGCCCGGTTTTGACTGTCGCTGGCGGCCTCGAAATCGCCCATACGAAGCTGGCGGGACAGCAGAGGCAGCAAAACAATGCCAATGGCGACACCGACGACACCCAAGGGCAGCTGGTTCACCCGGTCGGCAAAATACAAATAGGAAATCGAGCCGGCGGGCAGCAGGGAGGCGAGGATGGTGTCGATAACGAGATTGATTTGCACGACACCGGCACCGATGGCGCCGGGGATCATCAAGCGCAGGGTCTTGCGTACCTGTGGTGTCAGTCTCGGCCAATGCAGGCGCGGGCTCATATCGGCGCGCCCGGCGGCACCGACGAGCAGCAGGAATTGGGCAATGCCGGCGATGGCCACACCCCAAGCCAAGGCATGACCGGGGGTGGGCAAATAATCGCCGAACAACAGCATGGCGGCGATGAGAATGACGTTGAGGACAATGGGGGCCGCCGCCGGGGCGGCGAAGCGGTCGCGGCTGTTCAACATGCCGCCGAGCAGGGCGACCAGGGCCATGAACATCAAATAGGGAAAGGTCAGGCGCGTCAGTTCCACGGCCAAAGCAAAAGTGTCCGGCGCGTCGCGGAATCCCGGGGCGATGACGACCATGAGCTGGGGCATGAAGATTTGCGCCAGAATGGTGAAAGGCAACAGGATCGACAACAATACCGACAGGGCATCTTCGGCAAAGCGCCGCGCGGCGGCGAGGCCATCGGTTGCCAACGTGCCGGCGAACTGGGGCACGAAAGCCGCGTTGAAGGCGCCCTCGGCAAATAAACGGCGGAAAAAATTGGGAAATTTGAAAGCGACAAAAAAGGCGTCCGCGACGGGGCCGGCACCGAGAAAATTGGCGATGAGAATGTCGCGGGCGAAACCAAGAACACGGCTGCCCATGGTCCAGCCGCCGACCGTCGCGGCAGAGCGTATGAAAGACGACATCGCCGCTGCTTAGCCGAGTCGCAGCGGGAATGGAAGGGGTAGAGTCTGGGTAGAGTCTGTCTCGCTCACGACAGTGGACCTTTGGTCCACGTCTGCGCGGGCGCGCCGGAGGGCCGGCGGGCCGCATTCGCGGCCGTCTCGTAGATCCTGGGGGGATCTACTCGGAGTCTATGTCGCTCACGACAGTGGACCTCGCGGTCCACGTCTGCGCGGGCGCGGCGGGCGCGCCGGAGGGCCGGCGGGCCGCAGTCGCGGCCGTCTCGTAGATCCTGGGGGGATCTACTCGGAGTCTATGTCGCTCACGACAGTGGACCTCGCGGTCCACGTCTGCGCGGGCGCG
>QIGO01000182.1 GCA_003230015.1 Alphaproteobacteria bacterium
GCCGCCAAATCTGGCTTCTCCGACCTGAACACAATTGAAATGACGCGGGACTTCTGCTTCGGCGCGGTTACCAGCGCATTGATGTAGCGGTCTACGATTTCCGTACGTTGTCGTTCTGCGCGAATTTCCGCCGGCAGAAAATTGGCGGCATCCTCACCCGGTGCCTTGATGCCCAGCCACGGCACCATGCTTGCCAGGCCCTTGACCCTTTGGGAGATCCCCTGCTTCTTTGGCCCTAGCTCTGGATTGAACTCCGCGACCTTGTACAAGCCGACTTTATCGATCACCTTTTCCGCCAGCCGCCGTGAGTTCAACACTTCGATCTGGCTCAGGATCTCTGGTTCATCGGCGGTCAATCCCTGGACGATATTTTCCAGCCCGCTCAGTGTGGCTTCACTACCGCCAATCAGAACCAGCGCTTCCGCGTCGTATTTCGGCGTTACCTGAGACAGCACAGCCGCCGTTAAGCCGGAGACGGCAATCACTGTTGCCACGATCGCCACTTTGCGTCGCCAGAGAATCCGAAAGAAATCTAAGGGGTCCAATTCGGGCAGCCCGCCGCTCTCCACCGAAGCACTGCCGGCTCCCTGATTTACCTGATCCTGCGTCCCCGCAGAATCGGCCAAATGTCCCACCGCCTCCGTTTCGCCGGATCGGGCTGCAGCAGCTGCAGCATAAGCAGGACCCGCACTGCCCTCGCCAGCCACGCCGCTCCTGGGCGCCACCCCAACCTCCTTGATCGCCCCATTCTCTACCGCCGACCTTGCCGCGCCAACGCCAGCAGCCGTCGTCATGTCTGACCCGCCCTCACTTGGCATCTCTTGCGCCGGGCGTTTGGCTAGCGCCAACGAAACAACCTTGTGTTGGGACTCACCCGCTGCTTCTTCGGGTACCGAAGCAGGCGTCGCCGATTGTTTCGGAACCTCCGCGGCGCTAGCCTCATTCTTGAGCACGGCTTCGTCGGTCTGCCGGACCCAGCCGTCGCGCTTGGCCCGACGCATTATTGTCTGCCGGCTGGTTGGAAACTGCTTGGCTATGGAATTGAAACTCTGCCCCCCGCAATAACGGCGCTTAATCTCGCCCCAATCGATGTCGGCCCGGGTTGCAACCACAACTCTCTCCCTTAACTACGACGCACAACCGACAGGACAACGAATGACGCCTGCCGCGCGGCTGGGCCGGCAACCGCACTTTATGGACGACCTTTACGCATTGCCTCCGGCACGCAGCCGAATCACCAGACAGCATCTATAACGCAATTCTTACATGAACAGCCAAAGACTGTCCCGACTCAAACCGTGAATAGCCATAAATCGTATGGCACCTACACTTTAGAATTTGGCACCAAACACACTGTATTTTTCGCCCATTACTTGACCGACATATTTCGACTCAGGTCAGGGCGGAATGCCAGGCCCTGGAAAAGTCCGACCCCGGCCTCCTGCTCGCCGCATTTGGCTGGCGGTATACACGGGCGGCAACTTCATGAATTAGACCGGGGAGAGGCCCATGTGGGTCCGACTTGAATATCATCGACCGGTACTCCTGGCCGGCTTGCTAGCCATAATAGCCACCTATTTGGCCATCGACCACCCGCCTGAGATCCTAATAGGTGCCAGCCTCTCCTTCGTTCCCGCCAATGTCTATGATCTGACTCAAGCGCTACGCGACCCTACCAGCGACAGGATATTACTTCCGCCATTGCGGCCTGCGCCAAGTCCGTGAATACTCTTTGCCATAATCCCGCGCGGCTAACGAATTCGGCAACATTGTTCGTAGACGGGCCCCGTGCGTTTTTCTCCACAAAACTGGACCGCATCGGCCCGTGGCAGCACATGCATTTTCAAGAACGCCTGCCAGGCGCTTTGTTGCGCTAGCCGCTATGTTATTGGCTGCGGTCACCAGTTCGACGACGACCGCTTTTGCAGAACCGGTCGACTTGGAACTAGTGCTTGCGGTCGATGTTTCTGGCAGTATTGATGCCTACGAGGCAGACCTGCAACGCAACGGTTATCTAGCCGCCATTGTTGATAGCCGCGTTCTTGCCGCCATTCGCGGCGGCACGCTGGGACGCATCGCAGTGGCCTATTTCGAGTGGGGCAGCGCCAAACAGCAAAAATTGCTGGTCCCCTGGACAATCATCGAGGACGCCCCCAGCGCGGTCGCGTTCGCCGCCGCCCTCAGGGCAGCGCCGCGCTCGCTTGTCGCCGACCGCACTTCCATTAGCGGCGCCATTTCCGTCGCCCTGCTAATGTTTGCCGGCAATGGTTTCGACAGCCCAAGACAAGTGATCGACATCTCTGGAGACGGCCCCAACAACAGTGGCGACCCCGTCGACGCCATCCGCGATCTGGCGGTAAGCGCCGGCATCACCATAAACGGTTTGCCGGTAATCAATGACCGGCCCAACCGCTTCGGCCTTCCAAATATCCCCGATCTGGATCGCTACTACGCCGCCTGTGTCATTGGCGGTCCCGGTTCCTTCCTCATCGTCGCGGAAGATTTCGCCGATTTTGCCGGCGCCGTCTTGCGCAAATTTATCCTCGAAATCGCCGCCACAGCCCCGCCACGTCCATCAACGCCCGCACTTTACCGTATGGTGGCTGCCAACGACGATCCCCTCTGTCGGGTCGGAGAGCGCCGGTTTGAGCGCTATTTCGGTAAATAGTACACATTGACTAATCTCTTTAGACTTCTTTTATATTTACCCGTGTACAAACACCGTGCTCACGCGAGGCCGGAGTGTATCTTCCGTCTCCTCACCCAGTACTCTCCGGCCAAGAAGGACAACGCCCAACGGCGTTGTCCTTCTTCTTTGTTGGGGCGTGGCCATATCACGCCACCTCTACCCCCATTGATCGCGCCAAACCCACCCCGCTTGTTATGTTGATATAGTCCGGTCAGAAAAGTGATTTTTCGATAGTCATGAGTGGGATTACACGCACTGTCGGCCGCATGTTTCGCTGGGTCTCCCCTATTCGTGGGGACTTCGCCGCCGGCCTGCGTGCCTATGAGCGCCACGACTATGCACGGGCGCTGAGAATATGGCGCCGCCTGGCGCGGCGCGGCCACCCCCAAGCCCAGTGCAAGCTGGGCATCATGTATCAAAACGGTGATGGCGTTCCCCAGAATATCGCAAAGGCCACCCATCTGTACCGCTGCGCCGCGGAACGGGGCGACGCGGAAGCACTATTTTGCCTGCGCTTGCGGGAAAGATACATGTTGCCGCCACCGGCAACCCCGACCCGGCCTGTTGCCGACAATCAGGGGACAAAGAGCCAACCATCCGCACCCACCGAGCCGCGCCTCAAAACCGTCGACTTTCCGCCTCGCATGCCACAGAAACTCCGGTCCCCGCGTATGTCCGAAGCCACCCGGCGCAAACGTATGGGCACAGCCCAGATGGCGTATAATCAGCGCGACTATGCAACAGCGCTAAGAATTTGGAAAAACCTGGCCAAGCTCGACAACCCGGAGGCGCAGAACAGTCTCGCCATTCTGTTCGACCATGGTCTCGGCGTCCCTAAGGATCAGACCGAAGCGATAAGATGGTATCACCGTGCGGCCACCCATGGCCATGCTAAGGCCCAGACCAATCTTGGCGTCATGTACAGCACTGGCGACGGCGTATCGGCCGATGCCAGCCAGGCCCTGAAATGGACTCGCCTTGCTGCCGAACAAGGCACCGCCAAGGCGCAATACAATCTCGGCCTCATGTTCGTCAACGGTACCGGTGTCCCGGTCGACTACATCACCGCATATAAATGGTTCAGCCTTGCTGCCACCCAGGACAGCCCCGATGCCAGGCACGGCGTCGATGTCCTCGCCGCCAGGATGCGCCCGGAGGATATTGCCGAGGCCAATGAGCTAAAACGCGAATGGCTGGTCGAGAACGCCCGTGGTATGGCCAACCGCTTGGCGAAATTCTAGAGCTTCTTCCATTCAAACGGATCCGTTTGAATGATAAGAAAATGCGTTAAAACAACACGCTAGGGCAAATGAAGGGAGCGCGAAATCATAAATGTTATATGCCCACTTTTCCTCTCGCAATTACCTCATTCATTCCCCATCGCAACACCAGCAAGAACGGTGAGAAAAACCGAATCGCGTCCATTATTTTTGCGAGTCGATAACTACGCAAGTCTACCAAATTTGATATTCCCACGGTGGCGAGACGCAACTTCGGTTATCCAAGCGCCATCCCGATAGCAATTCGGATATCACTACCCACAAATAGCTTTGCCCGCCAAGCAGCCGGGAACACCCTCTCGACAATACCGCGTTAACGCAAAGACACTCAAAAATAACGTGTAAATACCGTTAGTTGGCAGGCGACAGCCGCCAAATAGAGTGTCCATCCAGGCACCAATTGCATACCCTTGGGTCCAAATAGCCGCTGTTATTCCCAACATTCAACGGTGATTTCCTGTGACCATAATGCCATACACAAATGAAATAGACGGCAGTTGAAATTTCCAGTTTGCCCTATTGCAAAATGGCAACAAAGGCCGGCCTACGACCGGTGCTGACGATCGCCCGCAAAGCATGCCGGCGCAGACGGATGTTTAGGAAGGGAAACGATGCGCGGGCCTATAGTGTTTGGTTTATTGGCGTTTACAATTGCCACTGTTGGTTATTCCCTACCTGGCTATGGGGCGTCGGATGGGGCGTTGCGCGAACAGGTATCGACGATCTTCACCCAGCGCTGCGCGGTGTGTCACGATCCGGCGGGGGTGCGTAAATATGCCGAGGCCAAGGGCAAGTTCGACCATGTCCTCGATTTGGATCGCCTGGCCACCAGCGCCAAGCTGGTCAACCCCGACGAGGTCTTCCAGCCCCTCATCACCGCCGACCGCCTCGCGCAAACCCAAAATAACGACCTCAAAGACATCGCCGCCAGGCTCAAACAAGCCAACCTGCCTCGAAACCAGTTCCTCGCCGCCTTCGCCGATATCCGCAAAGCCGCCGTCACACAAGTCGCGCAAATATCGACTCCGGTAGCTTTCAATGTAGCCCAGCCCATACGGCGGCCCGCTGCCATTGAAGCCTATCAAGCCGGCGATTTTGAAACGGCCTACGCCCTGTGGTATGGCGCGGCGGAGGGCGGCAACGCCGATGCCCAGTACAATATCGGCGTCCTGCACGCACGCGGCGAAGGTGTCCGAAAAGACAATGAGAAGGCCATCAGCTGGTACCGTCGCGCCGCTGCGTCGGGTTCCGCGAATGCCCAATATCTTATGGGTGAACTCTACAACGCCGGCCGCGCCGTACCGCAGGATTTCACCGCCGCCCTCGGCTGGTTCGAACGGGCGGCGGCCCAGGGCCATGTCACCGCCCGTGCCCAGGCAGACCTGCTGACCCTCACATCCGGGCCGTCGGCTTCCACCACGCGCCGGCTAGCCTCGCTTCAATCGGGCGCCGGTCTGCGAACACTGCCGCCGCCGGCGGCGCCAATTTTCTCGACAATATTTCCCGCTGAAGGATGGCGCATTCAGTTAGCGTCTCTACCCGACGCAGATCTCGTCCCAATAATGTGGCAGCGTCTCCGGGAACGTTACAACGACCTCCTCGGCGGCCTCGGAGTACATATCAAACAATCGGCACGCGCGCGCGGCCCGACATTCGAGATCCAGGTCGGCCCGGTCGCCGACCGCCAAATCGCCCAGGCACTATGTTTGCGCCTGCAATCCGAGGACCAGGAATGTAGGGTCGTGAACCCATAACGTGTTTCCAGGAACAACGGACAAAGCCTAAGTGCCAAGGCGGCCGCACAAGACCAATACTTCACCTGCGCCTCGTAACGTGGAACACTAGGCGCCAGGCAGCTGCAAGGCGAACGTACGTCCGGCGGCATTCACGCCTACGGAGGACCGCCCCGGATGGACATTGTGGGTTTCAAGAACACTCTGAGCGATCGGGCTCCGCCTGACAGCTTGAGCATGCCCCTGGCCGCGCTTTGGTACCAGGCGCAAGGAGAATGGGCAAAGGCCCACCAGCTGGCGCAACAACAGCATGACAAAACCGGCTATTGGATCCACGCCTATTTGCACCGTGTCGAAGGCGACATCGCCAACGCCGCTTATTGGTACCGCAGGGCCCACCGAGAACCTTCTCAGACCCCACTCAATCAGGAGTGGGAGGAGATCGCCACGGCGTTATTATAGTGTCGTACAGCCGGCCGTCTGTAGCCGCTGTCCCGGATTGACACTGCCTACCCTGGTTGCCGTGCCGTGCATGTGAATATAAGGGCATAACACCGTGACGACACATCGAAACTATGACCCCAAAAAAATCAAAGCCACCCTTGCGGCGGAGCGTGCCGATTTGCTCGATACCAGCGCTGCCGCGGCAGCGGACCGCCAGCCTGTCGAACTCGATCAGCAAAGCGTCGGCCGCCTGTCGCGTATGGACGCTTTACAAGCCCAGGCGATGGCCCAGGCCCTTGAAGTGCGCCGGCAGGAGCGGCTACAGCGCATCGACGCGGCGGAGAAACGTCTGCAACTGGATACCTTTGGCGACTGCGTCGTTTGCGGCACGGAAATAGCTCCCAAACGCCTTGAATTCGACCCAACCGTGACCCGCTGCGTCGATTGCGCCGAGTAACGCCAACACACCCGTCGCGGCTGACCGGGATCAAAACCGTAGGGAAGGAAGCCGAACATGGCCGACAGCCAGTATAGCGTTGCCCTGGTCACCGGCGCCTCAAGCGGCATCGGCGCCGCCGTAACGCGCGCCCTCAGAGCGCTCGATCTCAAGGTTTATGCGCTCGCCAGAAGGCGCGAGGCCCTGGCAGAGCTTGCCGGCGAAGTCGGCTGCATACCCCTCGTCGCCGACGTCAACGACACTGGTCAGGTCAACGAAGTCCTTGCCGGCCTGCCCATTGACATTCTCATCAACAACGCCGGCCTCGGTCGTGGTTTTGCGGGACTGGCTCAGACGACCGGCGAGGATATAGCCCGCGTCATCGAGACCAACGTCGCCGCCGTTCTACAGGTTACCCGCATCGTCTTGCCAGGCATGATCGAGCGCCAGCGTGGCCACATCGTCAACATGGGCTCGGTTGCCGGCCTCCATCCCACCGGGCTGTCGCTCTACGGCGCCACGAAAGGCGCCATCCATCTGTTCGGCCAGAATTTACGGCTTGAACTGCAAGGCACCGGCATCCGCGTCACCGAAATATGCCCCGGACGCGTCGACACGCCATTTTTTGATACCGCACTCGACGATCCCGCCGACGCCAAAGCATTCACCCAGGGTTTTGCCTGCCTGCGCCCGGAGGACATCGCCGACGCGATCGCCTACGCCATCCGGGCACCCTGGCGCTGCAACATCGCCACCATCGAACTCATGCCCACCGAACAGAGCATCGGCGGCGCCCGGATCACCCCGGTCCCGCAACCCCCCTAGCCCAACGACTATTTTCGCACCATGCCGCCCAACCCGCCGCTGATCAGCGCCGCGACGTCGACAATGACAATCAGCGGATCCAATCCGCCCGGCGCCGCAAGGTATTTTGGCTTCCAGACCGGGTCGAATTTCGCCTTGAACCGGCGCAGCCCGTCGAAATTATAGAAATGGCCCGCATGGCCATAGAGATAAGTACCGAAACGGTCCCATACACGGGCCTGCCGATGGTCGGCCAAGCCTGCCAATGGCGCCATGCCGAGACTGAACTCCCCATACCCTTGTGCCTTGAGAACCAGCATCAACTCGATAAACAGGAAATCCATGGTCACGCGCGATTCACTAGGCACATGGCGCATCAGATCGATCGACGCCTCAACCTTCGTATCGGTAACGAAAATATTTGCAAAAGCCACGATGCGTCCATGCTCGCGTACCAGCGCCAGAGGGAAATGTCGCAGATAGTCGATGCTGAACCGGCCAAGCGAGAACCCCTTCTCTTGGGCATTCTTCGTCGCCAACCAAGCTGCTGATATTTTCTCCAATTCTTGCAGCAGGGCGTCGCCCGCCCCCGCCGGCACCATCTCGAAGGTGAGCCCGTCGCGTTTTCCCCTATTGCGGCTTTGCCGCAAATGGCTGCGTTTTGGTCCTTCCAAGCCGAAATCGGTAAGCGGCACACGGGCTTCTTCACCCAGTTTGTATAGACTCATACCGGCGTCGATATACCAGGTCAGATTTGCCTCGCCGATCTGATAGAAAGCGGGCCTGCCATTATTCGTGTCTGCCACATCCTTGAACGACCAGACAAGATCCGGACCTTCCTCGATACGCCCGACCGGATCGCCGAGCGCCACCCAGCTCCTTCCATGTTTGCCATACATGATGAAGCTTTCATCCGACTCCGAGAACATCAGCATCTTATCGCCGATCAGAGAGAGGTTGGCGTCGGCATTATCCTGCCTTTGTATGATTGTTTTCGCCCGCGCCAGCGCTGCCCCATCCGGCGGCTGCAAACGCCGTTTCGGTGGCCGCAGCGCAAACACAATAAACAGGATAAGGAAAGTCGACACGGCGGCAACGGCGGCGCGAAGGCCGCGGGGCGCCTGATTGTCGAAGGCGAACTGCCACCAAAGCTCGTTGCTGAACGGTACGGCCCTGTAGGAGAGCAAAAACAGCCAGGCCAGTGCGATCAGTGCCGCCGCCGAGAACAGAAAGGAGGCTGGCGTCAAGGTTTCGCCAAGCAGCCGCGAACGCCGGTGAAAGGCCTTTCTGCAAGCCAGCAGCACAATCGCCGCCAGCACCAGGAACGCAAATCGCTCCATGTCAAGATGCTGTATCACCGAGAGCACGGCCCCCGCGGCAATCATCGCTACGATGATCCATAATGCGGCCGCGACCCGGCGGCGCAGGGCTGGCGCCAGCACGATCAAGACCACACCCACGACGCTGCCCACCAGATGAGACACCTCGACAAACGCCAGCGGGAACAGCCCCTGCAACGCATCGAGTGTTTTCAGAGAGGCGGGAATGGAATTTCCAACCAGCAGCAACACCCCGGAAATAAAGGAAATCCCCGCCGCCGCGATGGGCGAGGCTTGCCGCACGACACCGGCCACGGGCCTCACGGCGTCCGCCAGCGATTGCAATGTCGCCACCCGCGTTGCGGTTGCCATAATGAACTCGGCTGCCGCCAGCAGAACCATGGCCAGAACGAAGGGACCCAGATAGTAAATCACACGATAGGCGAATAGCGCCGCCGCCACGCCCTCGGTCGGCATGTAGAATTGCAGGGCCGTCAACAGCACGCCTTCGAAAACGCCGATCCCGCCGGGAACATTGGAGATCACCCCGGCGACGCTCGCCACGGCAAACAGCGCCATGAAGGTCATGAACGGAATTTCGCTCTGTGGCAAAAGCAGGAAAAGCGTCACCCCCGCAAAACCAATATCGAGCACGGAAAACCCCAGTTGTCCGACGAGAATTCCGCTGCTGGGCAACCGGAAGGACCAGCGCAACAGGCGAATGGTGCCACGCGTTCGGCTGCGGTAAATCAACAGCCCCAGCGTGCCGGCGAGGATTGCCACGCCGATGCCCCGCCCGACGACCGGTGGCCAGGAGAAAAAATCTGCCAGCGCGCCGGGATGAACGATAAGCGCCGCCGAACCGACGACAGAAATGCCCAACCCAAATCCGACAGCACAGAAGGTAGAAACGATGGCGATCTCCCCACCCTCTAGACCGAGCTTGGAATAGAGCCGATAGCGCACCGCCGCGCCTGAGAGTGCGCCCATGCCCAGAGAATTCGAAAGCGCAAAGCCGACAAAAGACGTGAATCCGACGATCGGCAGCGGCAGTTTCTTGCCCACATATCTCAGCGCCGACCAGTCGTAACCGACCAATGCTGCATAACTTGCCAGCGTCGTCAGCGCGGCGAACCCCAAGGTCTGCGCCGGTATGGCCGCCGCCTGCTCGATTACATCGCGCAGACGGACCTCGTTCAAAAGCCGGTACAGCGCCAGCAGGCCCAGCAAAAACAGCCCGACGATGACGATTTTGGGCACCAGAGCCTTGAGGCCGTCGAAACGGCCGGCAGGCTGATAGTCCGGACTTTTCAGCGGTGGTGTTGCGCTCACGGTGTTTCTTTCTGCAGCGTCGGCGGCACCGGCGAGCCGCGATTCTTTGATCCGGCCTTGTCCCCGTTCCTGGAAAGCAACCCAATTGGCAGCGCCAAAGTAGGGCCGGCCTGATTTTGCCCCGCTGACGGTACCGTTGCCTCTATTGTTGCGTCTGCGCGCAGCGCGTCGCTAAGCACCGCACTCCCATAGCCGAACAGGCTCTGATCGCGAAGCGTCGTGATCAGTCCGAAGGGATGGGTCATTTCCTCCAACGTGATCGAGCCGACGAGTATCGGCACCCGTACATCGCCCGTGACCACATCTGTTTGTGACGGCCAGGCGCGAAAGACCAGTCGTCGATTGTTATCCGACGCCAGGGGCTGGATCATCGTCAGCACCGGAAATAACCCGTCGTTCAACAGCGGCAAGGGCGGCAAGCCGGCAAGTGTGGCGGCCGGATTGAGAAATTGCAGCGCATCCTTGGCCGACCACGGGCGCGCGCCTAGCCAATCGGCGTTGCTCAGGACCACCGCAAGTTGGTCCGCGTCTCCGGCCCATTGCACGGCAATCGGTTCTTCGGTTTCTCCCACCAGGTCTGTCCGATCCCTCGGCAGATTTTGCCAGTCCTTCGTCAGCCACGCATCGAGACCGAATGAGGCTTGCGTCGTTTGCCTTGCATAGAGCGTAAGGTTCTCCTGCAAACTATTCGATGCGTGCCAGGCGCCGAGTACGGCGAAAGCGGCGACCGCCACCGCGGCCAATCCGGCCCGCCCAATCTTTTCCGCCGGTAAATGCTCAAAAATCAGGGCGAAAATAGCGGTCATGGCAAGGCCGAAAAAGACGCCGCCAAAAACATCGGACGGCCAATGGGCCGCAAGATAGATGCGCGACAGGCCAATCGCACCGGCACCGATAGCCGCGGCGCTAAACACCGCGATCTGCGCCGTTCGCGGCAGTGATTTCGAGACCAGGACGGCAATAACACCGTAGAGTACGGTCGCCAATGTCGCGTGCCCACTTGGAAAACTAAAGGCATCGGCACCGACAAAGATGTCGGTCGGTCGCGGCTTGTGCAGAACAGCCTTCATGACAAACACGAAGGCCGTCGAGACGCCCATCGCCAGGGCAACCGCGCCGGCTGTGGCAAAGGCACGCCGCAGCAACAACCAGGCGACGACAATCGCCGTGAGACCGCCGATAACAACGATGTCGCCCAGCGAGGTAATGATGACCATGACAGCGTCGCCGAAGGGCGTCCGCAGCGATTGCGCGAGTTCGTTGATGGCAATATCGGCGCGCACCAGTGGGTCGCCGGTAAGCAGGTCTTCAAGCACGCCCAAAAAGCCGATAGTGGCGGCAACCAGAACACCGGACCAGAGTGCCAGGACCGCCAGACGAGGCTTCGCCGGATCGAGCATTCGCGCCAGGCGGCGGGACAAGGCATCGTCTCGCGCGCCCAAATGCGCCACCGCCCCTCCATAGGCGAAAGCCGCCATCGGCGCCAACCAACGAACTGTCAGAAGCACCAGCCAAAACACCATGACAGCGGCAATCAGTACGACCCCGGCCAGCAAGGCGAGCCGGCCACTCATGTTTCCCAGGGTGGCGAACGCCACGCCGACGCTAGCCGCGAGCACAACGTGGGAGACCGCCCATACCACCGCCGACGCCACATTGGCCGTATAAAACCGCGCGCTGGACATGCCAAGCATGCCGGCGGACACCGGAACGACGGCGCGTACACCGGGTAGAAAGCGCGCGAAAAAGACGCTTTTCGCGCCTTGTCGTTGGAAGAATGCCGCACCGCGGTCCAGCAGCGCCGGCCGCCGCCTAAAAGGCCATACCCGTCTAAGTCGGTCGCCATAGCGGCGGCCAATCCAAAATGAAACGCCGTCGCCGGCTATGGCCCCGCCGAACGCCCACAGGGTCAGCAGCCAGATATTCGCCTGCGCCGCACCCGCCACCCCGGCGAGTGCCAGCACGATCGACGTTCCGGGAATGAAGGCGCCAACGATCACAATGGCTTCACTTGCCGAAAACAGAAATACGATGAGGCCGAAAATGGATGGGTGGGCTGTCGCAAAATCGAGAAGCTGTTGCAGATAGGTGGCCAAAATTCGTCCCGTCGGGAATATTTGGGTAGCTATGCAGTCGCGACCTATGGCCCGATTGCACCAAATCGCATTATGCAATTTCGTGATGACCTCCACGAGCGTCAAGCCAGAACCGCCCCGGCCCCGATATCCCCTCGCTAAGAACCGCTTTGCCGCCTGCAGGCCGCCATCGAGGACGATTGCGCCTTGAGGTCAAGGGACCTAAAGTTCAGTGGGAGACAAACATAAACAAACAAACTACTGGAGGAGCATATGCTAAAGCTAACACTGGGTGTTGCCCTGGGCAGCCTGGCACTCGCATTCGCCGCGCCGCAGATATCCTACGCGCAAGAGTGCAGCTGGCGGCCGGACCGGCCCGTCACCTATGTCATTCCCTGGGGTGCCGGCGGCGGTACCGATGCCAATTCGCGCATGCTGGCGAGCCTGCTTGAGAGGGACTTCGGCGTCCCCTTCAACGCCGTCAACCGCACCGGCGGCAATGGCGTCGTCGGCCATAGCGCCATCGCCACCGCCGAACCGGACGGTTACACCATCGGATCGGCGACCGTTGAAATCACCACCATGCGCACCGCCGGCCTGACCGAGCTCGACCAGAACAATATCACGCCCATCGTCATGGTCGACGTCGTGCCCGCGAGCGTCTTGGTGGCCAAGGATTCCCAGTTCGAGACCTTGGGACAGCTGCTCGACTACGCCAAGGCCAACCCCGGCGAGTTGACCGGATCTGGCACCGCCCAGGGCGGCATATGGCATTTGGCCCTCGCCGGCTTGCTCTCCGCCGAAGGCCTGGCCCCCGATGCCATTCGCTGGGTCCCTTCCGATGGCGCCGCCTCTGCCATGCAGGAGTTGATCGCCAAGGGCGTCGATGTCGCTACGCCAGCTCTTTCTGAGGGCAAGGCGCTTATCGAAGCCGGCGAACTCCGTGCGCTGGCCTACATGTGGGACGAACGCAACGCAGCACTGTGTGGGACGAACGCAACGCAGCACTGGCCGACGTTCCCACGACCGTGGAACTCACCGACAGCGACTGGACGCTCGCCGCCTTCATCACCATGAGCGGTCCTGAGGGTCTGCCAAAAGAGATCGCCTGCAGTTACGAAAAAGCGGCTCTCAAGGCGTTTGAAACGCAAGAATGGGCTGATTTCAAGGCGTCGCGCGGCTCTGAAGTTGTCATGATGGGCAGCGAGGAGTTGACCGCCGTACTGGCCAAGACGGCCGAAGATCTTGGCGCCACCATGCGAGCCATCGGCATCGCCAAGTAAGACTTGCGCAAACTTAACCAGTAGGCTGCCCCTCCGTTTGCAAGAGGGGCAGCCTTATCCTTATGCGTTGGAGTGAAGGCTTGTGAAATTCAACGATGCGGCCCTGGCACTTCTTATCGGTATCTTGGGGGCCGCTATTATC
>QIGO01000125.1 GCA_003230015.1 Alphaproteobacteria bacterium
GGACCTTTGGTCCACGTCTGCGCGGGCGCGCCGGAGGGCCGGCGGGCCGCAATTCGCGGCCGTCTCGTAGATCCTGGTCGGATCTACTCGGGGAGATTTATTCACGCAAGGTGGTGGGGGGTCAGGCGATTCTGTCGGGAGGCTCCCGGCCGGCGAAATATGCGTCCAGATTATCGAGGCATTTGAAGCCCATGGCGTTGCGGGTCTCGACCGTGGCGCTGCCGATATGGGGCAGAAGATAGGCGGTTTTCTGCTCGATCAGGCCGGGATGGATCTTTGGCTCATGTTCATAGACATCGAGGCCGGCGCCGGCGAGCTTACCACTTGCCAGGGCGGCGACGAGGGCTGCCTCGTCGATAATCGGGCCGCGGGCGGTGTTGATCACATGGGCGCCGTCGGGGAGGCGGGCCAGCCGCGCGGCGTTGAGCCAATGGTGGGTTTCATCCGAGGCGGGGCAGTTCATCGAAAGAAAATCGCAGAGCGGCAACATTTCCTCCGGATCTTCGTGGTAGGTGGCGCCGGCTTCCCGGTCGGCCGGCAGGCGGTTGCGATTGTGATAGTGGATATTCATGTCAAAGCCGCGGGCCCGCCGGGCCAGGGCCTGGCCGATGCGGCCCATGCCGAAAATGCCGAGGCGTTTGCCGGCGACGTCGGATCCCAACATCCACGTCGTCGCCATGCGCGGCCATTTGCCGGCGCGCAGGATATCCTGGGCCTCGAAGGCACGGCGGGCCGTGGTGAGGACCAACAGCATCGCCAGGTCCGCCGTCGCGGCGGTTAATACGTCCGGGGTGTTGGCGACGATGAGGCCGCGGTCCTTGGCGGCGCCAAGGTCGATATGCTCATAACCGACGGAGAAGGTCGCGACGGCGCGGACGGTGGCGGGCAAACGGGCGATGATGTCGGCGGTTAACCGTTCCGACGGCAGGATGAAAAGGGCATCGGCGCCTGCGGCGGCACTGAGCATGGCCTCGGGCGTGTAGAGTGAGTCGTCCGGATTGAGGGTCGCGTCATAGTCGCGACACAAACGATCCTCCACCGCGGGGGGAAGTTTTCTGGTGGCGAGGACGACGGGCTTCGCAGCCATTTGTTACTCCATTGTCACTGGTGGGGCGCGCTTGTGAGATGGCATAATGGCGCTGAAGATGGATCAGAGCCAGAGGGAGCGTGGTTTGGGCAAGGGAACTCGGATGTCACGGCGATGGCCGGTGGGGCAAATCGCCATCGGCGGTCTGGGCTTACTGCTTTTGGCGCCGCTTGCCTGGGTGCCGGCCGAGGCTGGGGACGCGGTCCTGGCGCCGCACCGGGCGCTCTATGAAATGAACCTGAAATCATTGGCTTCGACCAGCAATATCGTTGGTGCGCAGGGTGCGATGAGCCTCGATTGGAGCCGATCCTGTGACGGCTGGACGGTCGATCAAAGGATGCGCATCACCTTGGACTTCCGGAGCGGGCCTTCCCGGGACACCGAGGTTTCTTTTTCGAGCTTCGAAAGCGACGATGGTTTGAGCTATAGCTTCACGACGCGCACGACCAGCAATGGCCGTGTCGTTGACGAATATCGCGGTGCCGCAGAACGGCCCGGAGCCGGCGAAACCGCGGTTGTGCGTTATTCGGTGCCGGAAGGCCGGGTGCTTGAGCTGCCGCCGGATACGGTTTTCCCCATGGCCCACACGCGGGACGTCTTGGAGGCCGCCGCGCGGGGCGAGCAGATCGTTTGGCAGCGCTTCTTCGATGGTCCGCGGCCCGACGAGAGCCCGTTCGGTGCCAATGTGGTGATCGTGGGCGGCGCGAGGTCGGGCGATGAAGGGCCGGGTGCTGGTCTATCGGCGCTGATGGACTCACGCTGGTGGCTGGTCAGAATCGCTTTTTTCCCAAATGGCGGGCAGGCGGCGGAGCCGGATTTCGAGGTTGAGGCCAAGATGCAAGAAAATGGCGTGGTGCGGGAGTTCAGTTTCGACTTTGGCGACTTCGCCATGGAGGCCACATTGTCTCAAATCGAGTCCATTGCCGAGCCAGCCTGCGGGGGCTAAGGTCTTGTTTTGGCGTGTTTGCTGGAGAAAAAGCGGTGTACGCTTTTCCCGGAAACACTCTAGGGGAGACCGCGGCCCTTGGCGATGGCGTCGCGGCCAAGCCGGTCACGTACGGCGTCGATAGCCGCCTCGACCTTTTTGCGGCGGGCGGCACCGGGATCGGCGAGGTCGATGGGATCGGCATCGACCGCCGGATGAAGCTGGGAAACGCCGATACCGAGGAGGCGGAAACGGGTGCCGTCCACCGGCCCTGCGAGAAGTTGGCGGCCCTCGCGATACAGGGTCTCGGCCAGCTGGGTCGGGTGGGGCAGGCTGTGGCTTCGCGAAATACTGCGAAACGCGGTGGTCTTGAGCTTGAGGGTCACGGTGCGGCCGGCAAGGTCTTTGTTTTTCAAACGCCGGGACAAGCGCTCGCAGAGCGGCCATAGTCGCGATTCCAACTCCGCCAGGTCGGATACATCGTCGTTGAATGTGGTCTCCGTTGAGACATTCTTGGCGCCGTGAACCGGGGTCACCTTGCGGTGGTCCTGGCCGCGGGAGAAATAATAGAGACGGCGCCCGATGGTGCCGTAGCGCTTAATCAATGCGGGCTCCGGCAGATGGCGCAGTTGGCCGATCGTGGCGATGCCATCGGCCTTAAGGCGGCGGTGCAGAGCCTGGCCGACACCCCACATCTTGCGGACCGGCAGGGTGTCGAGAAACGCAGCCGTTTCGGCGCGGCCAATAATCGTAAAACCGCGCGGTTTGTTGCGGTCGGATGCCAGCTTGGCAAGAAATTTATTGTGGCTGAGGCCAACGGATACGGTGACGCCGACCTCTTGCTCGATATGGCGGGCGAGACGCAGCAGCGTGCGGGCCGGGATCGCGCCGTGAAGCTTCTCAGTGCCGGTTAGGTCGAGGAAGGCTTCGTCGATGGATAGGGGCTCGACCAAGGGGGTGAGGGCCTGCATCATGGCCCGGATTTGGCGGCCGACGGCGGCGTATTTGTCTATGTCCGGCGACACCACAACGGCGTCGGGGCAGGCCTTCAAGGCCTTGAACATGGGCATGGCGGAATGCACGCCGTTGACGCGGGCAATATAACATGCGGTGGATACAACACCCCTGTGGCGGCCGCCGATAATTACCGGCCGGTCTGCCAAACTGGGGTCGTCGCGTTTCTCGATGCTGGCAAAAAAAGCGTCGCAGTCGATATGGGCGATAGACAGAGACGCCAATTCGGGATGTTCAACCAATCGCGGTGAGCCGCAGTGGCCACAACGCCTGAGCAAAGTCAGCGGCTGCGCGCTAATACAGTCGCGGCAAAGTGCCGGTGTTTTGGTTAGTTGCCCTGCCAATCGCCGTCTCCGGCGGGCCATAACCACGCCGCGCCACGAACGCCGCTGGAATCCCCGTGGACCGGCGGAACCAAAGGCGTGTCGACCTCGTCGGAAAAAGCGTAACGGCCCCATAGTTGGGGGATCGTGCGGTAAAGCCGACGAATATTGGAGAGCCCGCCGCCAAGCACAATGGCATCGGGATCGAGGACATTTATAACGCTGGCAAGTCCGCGGGCGAGGCGATCCTCGTGACGGGCGAGAGTGGCTTCGGCGGCAGTGTCGCCGGCGGCCGCAGCGGCCACGATCTGTTCGGCGTTAAGGTCCCGGCCCGTGCTCGCCCGATGATCATCGGCCATGCCGGGGCCGGACAAAAAAGTCTCCAGGCAGCCCTTTTTGCCACAATAGCAGTCCGGTCCCGGGGCCTCCTCAGGCGACATCCAGGGCAACTGGTTGTGGCCCCACTCGCCAGCCACGGCGTTGGGCCCGACCAGTGCCTGGCCGGCAATAGCGACGCCACCGCCGCAACCAGTGCCGATGATGACGCCAAAAACACAGTGGGCCCCGGCGGCGGCGCCATCCGAGGCCTCGGATACAGCAAAGCAGTTGGCGTCATTGGCGACGCGCAGGGGGCGTTCAAGGCTATGGGCCAGATCTTTGTCCAGAGGCTTGCCATTGAGCCATGTGGAATTGGCATTCTTGATCAAGCCGGTGGCCGGCGAAACCGCGCCGGGAATGCATATTCCGATGCGGCATTTTTGCCCGACCGCTTGCTCGGCCGCCGCCGCGAGTTCGCAAATGTTGCGAATGGATCCGTCATAGTTGGTTGGTGTCGGTCCGCGCTGACGGTAACGTTCGCGTCCGCCCGCGTCGAGGACGACGATCTCGGTCTTGGTGCCGCCGAGGTCTACACCGATACGCATGCGGGCCGTCTCCTAAAATCTTAACCGCTTGTTGGTAAAAGGTAGCATGTTCAAAGGCTCCGTCAGACAAATCTCCGCCCTGATAGGGCCAAAATTTGGCGCTATTCATGGTGTAGCCTAGCCGGTGGACCTTCTGCATCGCCAGGCGGCCGCCGGAGACCGGCAGCTTAATAGTGCATTAATTACAATCCGCTAGGGTTTTTCTCGTTATTTTTGTGGCCTGGCGCGGTTTTTGTCCGGCCATCGCCTTTTTACCTGCGGAACGGGATATGACCAAGACCGTCCTTATTGTCGAAGATAATGAACTGAATATGAAGCTTTTCCATGACCTGCTGGAGGCACAGGGCTACGGTACCTTGCAGACCAAAGATGGGATGGAGGCGCTGAAACTGGCGCGTGAACATCTTCCGGACCTGATCCTGATGGATATCCAACTGCCAGAAGTCTCAGGTCTTGAGGTCACAAAATGGCTGAAGGAAGATGAGCGGCTGCGTGCTATCCCAGTAATCGCTGTCACTGCCTTTGCGATGAAGGGCGACGAGGAAAAGATCCGGCAGGGCGGATGTGAGGCCTATATCGCCAAGCCGATCTCCGTCGCGCTGTTTCTGGAGACGGTTCAGCAATATCTAAGCTGAGTGTGCGAACGTGTCAGCCCGAATTCTTGTCGTCGATGATGTCGAGCGTAACGTCAGATTGCTCGAAGCCAAATTGTCGGCTGAATATTTTGAAGTGATCACCGCCACGAGCGGCCAAGAAGCACTTCGGCGCATTCGGTTGGCGCAACCCGATATCATCCTGCTTGACGTCATGATGCCGGAAATGGACGGCTTTGAAGTGTGCCGCCGTATCCGTGCCGCGCCTGAGACCATGCATGTGCCGGTGATCATGGTTACGGCGCTGTCGGAGGTCGAGGACAAAATCGCCGGGCTGGAAGCGGGCGCGGACGATTTCCTAACCAAACCGGTCGATGACCGTTCGCTGTTTGCCCGTGTCAGGTCGCTGGTACGGCTGAAGATGGCGACCGATGAGTTGCGGTTACGGCTACAGACCGGCCGCCAGCTCGGTGTTCTGGAACCGGGACAATTGATACGCGATCAAGATCCCCGCAATGCCGATATCCTGGTGGTTGAGTACAGCGAAATCTCGGGACGGCGTACGGCTGAAATTCTGGCCGGAGACGAGAACCGCGTCACCGTCGTGCGCTCGGCCGCCGAATGCCTGGCGGCGGTCGCCGGAAAGTCATTCGATCTGATTCTGGTGAGCATGGATTTGGGCGAAGACGATCCGCTGCGGCTGCTTTCGCAATTGCGCAGCAATAAAATCACACGGCCGCTGCCGATTGTGGCGATTGTGGATATGGAGGACAAGGAGCGGTTTGAAAAGGTGTTGGATTTGGGTGCCACGGACTTTTTAGCCAGGCCGATCGAGAAGAGCGAGCTGCTGGCCCGGGTGCGTACTCAGATCCGCCGTAAGCGCTTCCAAGACCAATTGCGACAGGACTATGAACAAAGCATTGCCATGGCGCTGAAAGATCCGCTGACCAATTGCTACAACCGCAGATATCTCGATGCCCATCTTGGCGGGCAGATCGCCGACGCCCATGATAAAGGCAAGGCGTTGTCCTTGCTGATGCTGGATGTGGATTTGTTCAAGAGTGTCAACGATACCTATGGCCATGCCGCCGGAGACGCGGTGCTGGTAGAGCTGGCGCGGCGGTTTACCGTGACGATCCGCGATTTCGATATGCTGGCGCGTTATGGGGGCGAGGAATTCGTCGTGGCGATGCCGGACGCAGGACCTCGGATCGCCGGCATGGTGGCCGAAAGGCTGCGGCGCGCAGTTGCCGACACGCCCGTCTTGGTGGGTGAACAGGAAATCGGGCTGACGATTAGCATCGGTGTTGCTCACACGACCCAGGCGGCGGACCGCACCGATCTCTTGGCGTTAGCCGATGACGCGCTCTATCGAGCCAAGGCCGATGGCCGGAATTGTTGGGTTGACGCCGGCGACCATGCGACGGCACAAATGCGCGACGCCGTTGGCTAGACGCGGTGGTGCTGGGACAGTTGGTGGAAAAATATGACAATCGGTACGCAACAGGAACTCGATCGCCTGCTGGCGGTGGGCAGTGTGGTGGGGAAGACTTTGCGGGCGATGGGCGCCCTGCTGGAGCCGGGAATGACGACCCGGGAGCTCGACGATGCGGGCGCCAAGCTGCTCGAGGATGCGGGCGCTGAATCGGCGCCGATGGTCAGTGTCGGTTTTCCCGGCGCGACTTGCATAAGCATCAATAACCAGATCGCCCATGGTATTCCCGGGGAGCAGGAAGTCGAGGCTGGCGACCTGGTGAATATCGATGTCTCCGCCAGGAAGGACGGTTTCTTCGCCGATTCCGGGGCGACGTTCATGGTGCCGCCAACGACCGAGGGGCAGAAGGCGTTGTGCCGGACAACCCGAAAAGCGCTTTCCCGGAGTATCAACGCGGTTCGGGCGGGGGTGCCCTTGAACATCATCGGCCGAACCATCGAACGTGTGGCGCGACAGCGCGGTTATACGGTGATCCGTAACCTGCATAGTCACGGTGTCGGCTCAAACCTGCATGAAGAGCCCAGTATACCGCCCTATCTCGACCGCCAGGACCGGCGGACCTTGCATGAGGGGCTGGTGTTCACGATCGAGCCCTTTTTGTCCACAGGGGCGGAATGGGCCGAACAGAGCGATGACGGCTGGACGCTGATGACGCCGCCGGCATTCATGACCGCTCAATATGAGCATAGCCTGGTGGTCACGCGGCGCGGTGCCATTGTCCTGACCCGCTAGATTGATTCGGCCAAAAAAAGGGCCGCTGCTTGTCGGCCTTTTAATAGGGATGCTTGCCGGCGCCGAGTCAGCGCATCTTTTCTTCCTTAAACGGCACATGCTTGCGGGCAACCGGGTCGAATTTGCGCAAGGATAGCTTTTCCGGCTTCTTGCGCGGATTTCTCTTGGCAACATAAAAATAACCGGTATCCGCAGTGCTGACGAGCTTCACAAGAATTGTGCTCGGCTTTGCCATATCGCTATTCCTTCGTTAACCACTTGCGCCAGCAGCAAGTTGGCGTGCGCGGCAGAATAGCCGCCATGGCATCCCTGTCAAGCCAACCTCAAGGGCGATGGGCAATTGCCTCGGTGCCATTTTCCAGGACCCGTGCATAGAGGGCCGGGTTGGTGATTAGCATTTCGGCGGCCTCAACATCGGCCAGAGGGGCGCCATTGTCGGCCGGGCAAATCTGCCGCAACTCAGCAATCTCACCGCTGCTCAGCGGGGGCGCGGCGCGCCAATCGCCAAAAATGCCACGAGAAGGCAGGGTATTGCTGCGCAATGCGGCGATAAGGTCACTGGCATTGGTGGTCAACCCGCCGCCGTGGGAGCAAATCGTCGGCAGAACGCCCAATTCATGCAGGCGATATCCCGACGGGGCAAGGAGACGGGACCAAGTCAAGGTCAGCTCGCCGTCATTGGGGAGGCGGTATACGGTCTGGACAGTTCCCTTGCCATAGGAGTTGGTGCCAATAAGGATGGCGCGGCCAAGGTCCTGGAGGGCCGCGGCGACGACTTCGGATGCCGAGGCCGAGTTGCCGTTGACCAGGACGACCAGCGGCATGCCGCCGGACAGGTCCGATCCCGAGGCGTTGTACTGCTGCTCGCTGTGGGGGTGACGGCCACTGGTCGCGACAATCTCGCCCTGGTCGAGGAAGACGTCGGCGACCTCAACGGCTTGGTCGAGCAAACCGCCCGGATTGTCTCTTAGATCGAGGATTATGCCATCGGTCTCACCAGCATTTTCGCGGCGCAGTTTTGTGACCTGCTGAGCGACCGTGCGGGCGGTGCGCTGATTAAAGCTGGACACTTTTAGCAGTGCGACTCTGCCACGACGTTCGACGACAACAGTTGGCGGCACGATTTGCTGGCGGCGGATATTGAATTCCAACACCTCGGGGGGGTCGGGGCGGGTGATCTGCAGGCGTACCGAAGTGCCGACACGGCCGCGTAGAGCCTGAATCAGCTCGCGCTGGGTCCAGCCGGCGATCGGCGTCGCGTCGACCGCGGTGATGCGATCCTGCGGCCGGATACCGGCCTGGGCCGCCGGGCGGCCTTCGATCACGGAAAGGATCGTTGCGTCATCCTCGTCGATGCGGATGGTCAGGCCAATACCGCCAAAGCCTTCGCGCATGGCCCGTGCGTCAGCCGCTTCTTCGGCGCCGGCATAACGCGAGAAGCCGTCAAGTTCGCCCAGAGTGGCGTCGAAAACCACTTCAAATACGGCCTCGGTATCGGCTTCGTAGATGGCTGGGGAAAGGGCGCGGGCCGCGTCGATGATCTTGCTGGTGTAGCTCGCCCACTCCTGAGGGGATTGGCCGTTGGGGGGGGGTACGGAAAGTTCGTTGCCACCGACAAAGGCGACGACAGTACCGCCCTGCTCGCCGATCGAGAAATCGCTGTCTATCTCGGCAAGTCCCTGCAAGCCCGACAGGGCCAGATCGCGCGCCGCTATCTCCTCGATATAACGGTCGGAGATGTAGACGTAGCCGGCCTCCAGAACATCATAGGCATAGGCCTGGCTAAAGCCGTCCTGCTCCGAGGGCAGGAATCGCCCGCAAGCGGCCAAAAGGAAGGCTGAAGCGAGGATTGCCGCGCTCCAATGCCGGGGGCGTTTGGGGAGCGGCCGCGAATCAAGAGCGTCGTTCATGAAACCTTGCTTTACATGCTTTTGGCAGTCTAGCAAGTAAATCCTATATATTTTACCTAAATATCAGCAAATAATCGTGTGGACTCGACGGTGACTCTACAAGCAGGCGATGGCCATGGATAAGTTGGCGAAGGGCCACTAGTGTCGGGGTACTGGGGCCTTGCGGGCTTCTTTGCGTGCCGAGCGCTTGGTTTTGGCGCGACCAGCGCGTTTGACCCTGTTTGACGGGGTGACTCGAGCCCGGGAGTGCCGCGGGCCGCCGACCAGTTGTGCCGGCCCTTCCATGAGGTCGAGCACGAGGCTGCCGGAGAGGCCGTCGGCCTCGGAGAGGCGAACTTCCACCGGATCGCCCAAGCGATATACGCGGCCGCTGCGTTCGCCGACCAGGGCGTGGCGGCGATGGTCGTGATTGTAGTAGTCGCCGGGCAGGCGGCTAATGGGTACAAGGCCGTCAGCGCCGGTATCACCCAGGGTGACAAACAAACCAAAGCGCGCCACGCCGGCTATATGGCCGGAGAATGTGGCGCCAACACGGTCGGCCAGAAAGCTCGCCAAATAGCGGTCGAGCGTGCTTCGCTCGGCCGCCGTGGCGCGGCGCTCGGTCGCGGAAATGTGGCGGCCAGCCTCGGAAAAGTCCGCGCCGGCGTGTTCGGCGAGGGCGCCTTCGCCGAGATCGAGGGCGGCGATGAGGGAGCGGTGGACAAGAAGGTCGGCATAGCGCCGGATGGGCGAGGTGAAATGGGCGTATTGGCGCAAGGCGAGGCCAAAATGGCCAAGATTTTCGGGGCTGTATTGGGCTTGGGACTGGGTCCGCAGGATTAACTGGTTGATGAGACGTTCGGTGGGCTCGCCACGGATCTTGTCGATGATGCGGTTGAAGATGGCCGGCTTGACGACCTGACCAAGGGCCAGGGGCAGGTCGTATTCCTTAAGGATCTGCGCCAGCTCCTGGACGCGTTCGGGGTCGGGCTGGTCATGAACGCGGTACATGCAAGGCCGGTTGCGGCGGTCCAGGGTCTGGGCCGCGGCGACATTGGCGGTAATCATGAACTCCTCGATAAGGCGATGGCTGTCGAGGCGCCGCAGGGTGGTTATTTCGCTGATCCTGTTGTCGTCGCCGAAGATGACCTGGCGCTCCGGCAGGTCGATTTCCAAAGCGCCGCGACGTTTGCGGCCGGCGGTGAGAGCGGCATAGGCGCCATAGAGATGGGGCAGGGCTTGGGCGAGCGGGCCGGGCAATTGCTCGTGGCCGTCGCGGGCGGCTTGGGCTTGCTCATAGGTGAGACGGGCCGCAGAACGCATGACGGCGCGTTCGAAACGGTGGCGACGCAGGCGACCGTTGGCCTCAATCCACAGATGGGCGGCCAGGCAGGGGCGATCCTCCCGGGGGCGCAGAGAACAAAGTCCGTTGGATAGGGCCTCGGGGAGCATGGGGACGACACGATCGGGGAAATAGACCGAATTGCCGCGGCGATAGGCTTCGCGGTCAAGGGCATCACCAGGGCGGACATACCAGGCGACATCGGCGATGGCGACGATGATATGCCAGCCTTGCGGATTTTCCCGATCGGGCTCGGCAAAAACCGCGTCGTCGAAGTCGCGGGCATCGGCGCCGTCGATGGTGACGAGGGGAAGGGCGCGCAGATCGGTGCGTTGGCCGGTGTCAAAGGCGGGGCTGTCGGCGGCCTGGACGAGGGCCTCTTCGGGGAATATATGCGGGATATCGGCGGTGTGGATGGCAATCAGGCTGATGGCGTGCGGGTCGTCGGCGGAGCCGATGACCTGGGTGACGGATGCCCGGGCAAGGCCAGCGCGGCGTCCGGGCAGGACAGTCGCGGTGACCAAGGCGCCGTCTTCGGCGCCACCGGTGTCGGCGGTGGCGACCTGGAACTCATTGCGGGATCCCCGTTCCAGTGGGGTTATGCGGCCGCCCTGGGGCGATGTGCGGTAGAGGCCGACAATCTGGACCGGACCGGATGGCAGCTTGCGCATGGGCTTGGCGCTGTAGCTGCCGTCGGGCATGGCGCTGAGGCGGGCAAGCAGGCGGTCGCCGATGCCAGGGTCGCCGGTGCGGCTGCCTGGCGATTCCACAAAAATCGTCGGCGGTTTTTCGTCATGCTGCCAAGATACGGGCCGGGCGAGGGGATCGCCGTCGGCATCGATGGCGGTGATCTCAATAACGGCGACCGGTGGCAGTTGGCCGGCAGGGCGGACGCCGCGCCGGCCCTGGCGCTCCACCAGCCCTTCGTTTTCAAGCTCGCGCAGGAGGGCGCGCAGGGCCGCGCGTTGGGGGCCGCGCAGGCCGAATTCGCGGGCGATAAGACGACGGTCGGCGCTGCCATTGGCGGCGATAAAGCGGAGCAGTTCGTCGCGGTCAGGCAATCCGGACGGTGCCGGTTTCTGCTGACGGCTGGCGCGGCGCGGGCGTTTCTTGGGGGTCAACCGGCGGGAGTCTCCGTGGCGACAGCCTTGGCGGTTGTGGTTTTCTTGGGCTTGGTGACCTTCTTGGGTTTCGCCTTGGCTTTGGTGGTCTTGGCCTTCGTGGTCTTGGCCTTGGTTGTCTTGCGGGGAGATTTGCCTTTGGCGGCCCGGGCATCGACCAAGGCGACGGCCTCTTCGAGGGTTAGTGTCGCCGGGTCTTTGTCTTTTGGAATGGTGGCGTTGACGCGGCCATGCTTGGCGTAGGGGCCGTAGCGGCCCTCATGCAGGGTAATGGGCTTTTTGTCGCCGGGATGCTCGCCCATTTCGCGCAGGGGCTTGGCGGCGCCGCGTTTCTGGCCTTTCGAGGCGATGAGATCGACGGCGCGGTTGATGCCGACGGTGAGAACCTCGTCACCCGGCTCCAGGGAGACATAAACACTGCCATGTTTCACATAGGGACCAAAACGGCCGATGCCAGCCTGGATCATGACGCCGTCCTCGGGGTGCGGGGCGATGTCGCGCGGCAGGCTCAACAGGCCGAGTGCTACCGCCAAATCGACGTCGGCGACGGCCATGCCCTTGGGCAGGGAGCTGCGTTTGGGGCGCTGCTTGCCCTCGGCCTCACCGAGTTGGACATAGAGGCCGTAGGGGCCCTTGCGCAAGGTCACTTCCTTGCCGGTCTCGGGGTCAAGGCCTAGTATTTTGGGCCCGGCGGCGACATCGGCGCCTTCCTCGTCGTCGCCATCAATGCTGAGGCGGCGGGTGAAACGGCATTCGGGATAACCCGAGCAGCCGATAAAGGGGCCATGGCGGCCCAAGCGCAGGCCGAGGCGGCCTTCGCTACAGGCGGGGCAGAGGCGGGGATTGGAGCCGTCTTCGCGCTCGGGGAAAAAATGGGGGCCGAGTTCCTCGTCGAGGGAATCGAGGACGGCGCGGGTGCGCAGCTCCTGGGTGTTTTCGGCAACGGCATGGAATGGTTCCCAGAAATCGCGCAATACCGTCTTCCACTCAATCTGACCGTCGGAGATCTCGTCGAGCTTTTCCTCCATACGTGCGGTGAAGTCGTATTCAACATAGCGAGTAAAAAAGCTGGTGAGGAAGGCGGTTACGAGGCGACCTTTGTCAACGGGGATAAAGCGGCGCTTGTCGAGGGTGACATAATCGCGGTCTTGCAGGACCTGGATGGTGGAGGCGTAGGTGGACGGGCGGCCAATGCCCAATTCCTCGAGTTTCTTGACCAGGCTGGCCTCGCTATAACGTGGCGGCGGCTGGGTAAAATGCTGGTTGGCGTCGACAGCTTGGCGATTGGCGGTTTCGCCCTCATTGATAACCGGCAGGCGGCGCTCGTCGTCGCTGGGCTCGGCACCAGGGGCCGGGGCATCGTCGCGATCCTCGCGGTAGACCTTGAGGAAGCCGTCGAAGGCAATGGTCGAGCCGGTGGCCCGCAGGCGCAGGCCGCCGGTGCCGCCGTCGATATCGACGGCGACCTGGTCGATCTGGGCCTCGGCCATCTCGGCGGCGATGGTGCGCCGCCAGATGAGGTCGTAAAGGCGGCGCTCGTCGTCCTTGAGGTAGCGGCC
>QIGO01000054.1 GCA_003230015.1 Alphaproteobacteria bacterium
GCCGGCTGGTCCTGAATCACCGTCAGGGGGCGGTGGGCGAGGCCGGCATCGGTCTCCAAGCGGCGTTGAGCGGCACCGGCGGTGGGCAGGCGGAAACGGCCGAAACCGCGGATAATAGCGGCGACAGCGGCACTGGCGAACGCGATCAGCGCCAACAAATGGAGCCAGCCGGGCAAGACCGGCAACAAGCCGCCGAGGGCAAGAGCCAGGAACAGGCCGGCAACGGCGAGAAACGGCCACAGGGCCGGCCACAGACGCTCCCAGAGCAGGACCAGCCGGGCCAGGACAACGCGGCGGTGGAGCTGGGCCAAGACCCGGCGCGGGCCGTCATCCTGGGGCGCGGAAGGGGTGGTTTCGCGTCGATCGGTCATGAAACCTCCACCGGTTTGGCCGCTGTGCCGGCCGATGTCCGCAGCCAGTCGGGCAGGCTATCCTGAGCTAACATCTCGGCCATGGTCTGGCGCCGCCGAACGACCCCATGGGCCGCGCCCCGAACCATGATTTCGGGGATCAGTGGCCGGCTGTTGTAAGTCGAGGCCATGACGGCGCCATAAGCGCCGGCACCGGTGAAGATAATAAGATCGCCGGCGGCCAAGGGCGGCAAGGCGCGTTCAGTGGCAAAAGTATCGCTGCTCTCGCAAATGGGGCCGACGACATCGGTGGCGGTTGGCGCGGCCTTCGGGTCGGGCTCGACGACGGGAAGAATATTGTGCCAGGCATCATACATGGCGGGCCGGGTCAGGTCGTTCATGGCGGCGTCGATGATGACAAAGCGGCGGCCGGCATTTTCCTTGACCAACAACACCCGGCTGACGAGGATGCCGGCATTGCCGACAATGCAACGCCCGGGTTCGAAAGTAAGAGAACAGCCGGTATCGGCGACTGTTTCGCGGACAATCGCGGCGTAGTCGGTCAGCGATGGCGGCGGCTCATCGCGATAAGCGATGCCGAGGCCGCCGCCGAGATCGAGGCGGGTGATATCGTGGCCTTGCTGGCGCAACAATGAAACCAGGGCGGCGACACGGGCAAAAGCGGCGTGAAATGGCGGCAGATTGGTAATCTGACTGCCGATATGCACGGCAATGCCGACAGCGCGAATACCGGGCAGGTCGCGGGCCACGGCATAAAGATCAGGCGCATGGTCGATATCGACGCCGAATTTGTTGGCCTTGGTGCCGGTGGTGATCTTGGCATGAGTCCCGGCGTCAATATCGGGATTGACCCGCAAGGCTACCTTGGCGGTGATGTCGCGGGCGGTGGCCAACTGAGAAAGCAGGGCAAGCTCGGGTGCCGATTCGACATTGATCTGGTGAATGCCCTGCTCGAGGGCGGCGACCAATTCGCCGGCACTCTTGCCGACACCGGAAAAGACGATCTTTTGGGGCGGCACGCCGGCCGCCAAGGCGCGCTGTAACTCACCGCCGGAGACAACGTCGGCACCGGCGCCTAAAGCGGCCAATGTTTTTACTACTGCGAGGTTGGAATTGGCTTTCATGGCGTAACAAATGGTCGCGTCGAGGCCGGCCAACGCGCCGTGGAACGCGCGGTAGGACTGCTCGATGGCGGCGGTGCTATAACAATAGAAGGGCGTACCCACCACGGCCGCGAGGTCGGCCACGGCGCGCTGCTCGGCGTGGAGTTCGCCGTTGCGGTAGCTAAATTCACTCATTGAGTGGGATAGCTCTGGGGGAAGACACTGTCCTCGGAGGGTGGCTTGGGCGGTCCCTTTTTGCCGCATGCACTCAATGAGAAGACCAGGGCCAGGGCTAAAACCAACGCTGTGAGCATACGGCTCATGGTGCCACTCCGTCGTCGGCCAAGAAGCGCTGGCGCGCCAGTTTGGCTGCCGCAGCGACGCGCTCGGGCGCGGTGCCGCCGAAACTCGAGCGGCTGGCCACAGAGGCGTCCACCGACAGCACATCATACACATCGTTGCTGATATTGGGCTCGACCGACTGCATTTGCGCCAATGACAATTGCGCGAGGCCGATATTCTCTTGCTCGGCCAGGCGGACAAGGGCGCCGGTGACATGATGGGCATCGCGAAAGGGCATGTCCAAACGGCGCACCAGCCAGTCGGCAAGATCGGTGGCGGTGGGGAAACCGGCGGAGGCGGCGGCGCGCAAGGCAGCCTCGTTGGCCTGCAGATCGGCCACCATGCCGGCGGTGGCGGCAATGGCCAGGGCGAGATTGTCGGCGGCGTCGAAAACCGGCTCCTTGTCCTCCTGCATATCCTTACCGTAGGCCAGGGGCAGGCCTTTCATGACCACCAGCAATGCAGTCATGGCGCCGATGATGCGGCCGGCCTTGGCGCGGGCGAGTTCGGCGGCATCGGGGTTGCGCTTCTGGGGCATGATGGAACTGCCCGTGGTGAAGGCGTCGGAAAGCTGGATGAAGGCAAAGTTCTGGCTGCACCAGATGACGATTTCCTCGGCAAAACGGGAAATATGGATCGCCGTCAAGGAGGCCGCGGAGAGGAATTCGATGGCGAAGTCCCGGTCGGACACGGAATCCAGGGAGTTGGCCGTGGGCCGCTCGAATCCCAGTTCATGGGCGGTTTGCCGGCGATCGATGGGGAAAGACGTGCCGGCAAGGGCCGCGGCGCCGAGCGGGCATTCGTTGAGGCGGCGGCGGCAGTCGGCAAAACGTCCCCGGTCGCGGCCGAACATCTCCACATAGGCGAGCAAATGATGACCCAGCGTCACCGGCTGAGCGGTTTGGAGATGGGTGAAACCAGGCATGACGAGCGCGGCATATTGTTCGGCGCGGTCGATGAGGGCGGCCTGGAGGTGGCGCAGACCGGTATCAAGGGAATCGATGGCGTCGCGGACCCAGAGGCGTAAATCGGTGGCGACCTGATCGTTGCGGGAGCGGCCGGTATGAAGGCGGCCGGCGGGCTCGCCGATGAGCTCACGAAGCCGCGCCTCGATATTCATGTGAATGTCCTCGAGGGCCCGGGAATACTCAAATTCTCCGGCCTCGATCTCGCGCAGAATTGTATCCAGACCTTGCTCTATGGCCGTGGCGTCTGCCTGGGTGATGATTTTGCGGGCGGCAAGCATGCGGGCATGGGCCTGGCTGGCCGTGATATCCTGGGCATAGAGCCGGCGATCGAAGTCGATAGACGCGTTTATGCGTTCCATGATTGCGGCCGGGCCGGCGGCAAAACGACCGCCCCAAAGTGCGTTTGCATCGGTCATTAGGGGAATATGAGGGTGAAGAGCCTGTTTGTCAGCCTCAATGCCGTTTTTGTCGTGGTTTTGCCGCCAGGGGCGGGCTGGGAAAAGCCGTGCTAGCGTGTCGGGGCGGGGATGTCGCCGGAATAGTCATAAAAACCACGGCCGACCTTGCGGCCGGTCCAGCCGGCATCGACATATTTCACCAGCAGCGGGCAAGGCCGGTATTTGGAGTCGGACAGGCCGTCGAATAATACCTGCATGACCGACAGGCAGGTATCCAGGCCAATGAAATCGGCGAGTTCGAGGGGGCCCATGGGGTGGTTGGCGCCGAGCCGCATGGACGTATCGATGGCCTCGACGGTGCCGACGCCCTCATAGAGGGTGTAGACGGCCTCGTTGATCATCGGCAGCAGGATGCGGTTGACGATGAAAGCGGGGAAATCCTCCGACGTCGCCCATTGTTTGCCGAGACGCTCGGTGAGTTCGCGAACGGCCTCGAAGGTTTCGTCGGTGGTGGCCAAGCCGCGAATCAATTCGACCAGCTTCATCAACGGCACCGGGTTCATGAAATGCATGCCCATGAACTTTTCCGGCCGGTCGGTGGAAGCGGCGAGGCGGGTTATGGATATAGACGAGGTATTGGTCGCCAGCAAAGCCTGTGGTTTGAGAATTGGACAGAGCTGCTTGAGAATCTCGACTTTGACGGCCTCGTTCTCGGTGGCGGCCTCGATGGCCATGTCCACCGAAGAAAGGGCGCCGAGATCTGCGGCCGTGGCGATCTTTGCGGGTGCCGCCGCCGCGGCGTCGGCATCGAGATGGCCGCGTTTGACCTGGCGCGCCATATTGGCGCGGATGACGTCCAGGGCCTTGTCCAGCTGCGTGGCGTTGTTATCGACCAATATTATGTCGAGGCCGGCGACAGCGCAGACATGGGCGATGCCGCTGCCCATCTGGCCGGCGCCGACGATACCGATGCTTTGAATCATGGCTGATCTTTCCGTGATAGGGCGTTAGTCCAAGGCGTCGGCGAGTTGGGGGAGAACAGTGAAGAGATCCGCCACCAGGCCATAATCGGCAACCTGGAATATGGGCGCCTCTTCGTCCTTGTTGATGGCGACGATGACCTTGCTGTCCTTCATGCCGGCGAGATGCTGGATGGCGCCGGATATGCCGACGGCGATGTAGAGGTCCGGGGCGACGACCTTGCCGGTCTGGCCGACCTGGTAGTCATTGGGGACAAAGCCGGCATCGACGGCGGCGCGCGAAGCGCCGATCGCGGCGGCCAGTTTGTCGGCGATGGGCTCAAGCAGGGCGAAGTTTTCTCCCGACCCCATGCCACGGCCGCCGGAGATAATGACCCGGGCGGCGGTCAATTCGGGGCGCTCACTCTCGGTGGCGTCGAGGGAGACGAATTGCGCCAGGTCGGCGGCGGCGGGGGTGTCCACGGCGGTGATAGGGGCGTCGCCGCCCTGGGCGGGCGCGGGGTCGAAGGCGGTGGCGCGCACGGTGATGAGTTTGGTGGCATCGGCGGATTTAACCGTCGCCAGGGCATTGCCGGCGTATATCGGGCGGATGAAGGTGTCGGCGTCGACAATGCCGGAGATTTCGGAAATTTGCTGGACATCGAGCAAGGCGGCGGCGCGGGGCAGCAGATTCTTGCCGAATGTCGTCGCCGGCGCCAGGACGTGGCTGAACTCGGCGGCCTGGGCGACCACCAGGGGTGCCAGATTCTCCGCCAAAGCTGGGTTCAGGGAGGCGTCGTCGGCGCAGCGTACGGCGCTGACGCCGGCGACCGAAGCGGCGGCCTTGGCGGCAGCACCGCAATCGCTGCCGGCGACCAGGACGACGATATCGCCGGCGCCATGTTGGGCGAGTTCCGACGCGGCGGCGATGATGTTGAGGGTGGCGGGCTTGAGGCCGGCATTGTCATGCTCGGCGATGACGAGAATGCTCATGAGATGACCTTTGCCTCATTCCTCAGCTTGTCGACCAACTCGGCAACGTCGGCGACGATGATGCCGGCCTGGCGGCCCGACGGTTCCGCGACTTTCAAGGTTGTCAAACGCGGCGCGGGATCGACGCCAAGATCTTCCGGGGTGACCTGGTCGATGGTCTTGCGCTTGGCCTTCATGATGTTGGGCAGGGAGGCGTAACGCGGCTCGTTGAGGCGCAGATCGGTGGTGATTACCGCGGGCATCTTCAGTCGCAAAGTCTCGAGCCCGCCGTCGATTTCACGGGTCACGGTGGCGGTACCGTCGGCCAGTGACAGCTTGGAAGCAAATGTGCCCTGGGCCCAGCCAAGCAGTGCCGCCAGCATCTGGCCGGTCTGGTTGCTGTCGTCGTCGATGGCCTGCTTGCCGAGAATGACCAGTTGGGGGTCCTCGCGCGCGACCAGGGCGGCCAGCATCTTGGCGACGGCGAGGGGCTCCAGGGGGGCGTCGGTCAGCACATGAATACCGCGGTCGGCACCCATGGCAAGAGCGGTGCGGATGGTCTCCTGGCATTGCTGGACGCCGAGAGAAACGGCGATGATCTCGGTCGCGGAGCCGGCCTCCCTGAGACGCAGGGCCTCCTCGACGGCGATCTCATCGAAGGGGTTCATGGACATCTTGATGTTGGCCGTGTCGACGCCGCTGCCATCGGCCTTGACGCGAACCTTGACGTTGAAATCGACAACCCGTTTTACCGGGACCAGGACTTTCATCAGCTCTCCCCGTCAGCCAACCGTCACATTTTGCACTGCAACATATGGCGCATCCGCTGGGGCCTGTCAAACCCGCCAAATTCACTCGATATTGGCGCCGGGCTGCCACAAAATATCGCCATTGCCGCCATCGTTGAGGTGGCGCGACAGGACGAACAGATGGTCGGAAAGGCGGTTGGCGTATTGCAGCGCCAACGGGTTTGTCTGCTCCATGCTGGCCAGTTCCGAGATCAGCCGTTCGGCGCGGCGGGTCACCGTGCGCGCCAGATGGAGATGGGCGGCGGCGGGGCTGCCGCCTGGCAGAATGAAAGATTGCAGGGGGGCCAAATCGGCGTTGAGAGCGTCAATCTCGTGCTCAAGGCGGGTAATTTGCGCCGCGGTAATGCGCAGGGCGGTGGATTTGCGCTGTTGGTCCTGGGGGTTGCAAAGATCGGCGCCCAAGTCGAACAGATCGTTTTGAACGCGCGCCAGCATGGCGTCGATTTCGCCTTGACCGGCGGTGTGGAGGCGGGCGAGCCCGATGGCGCTGTTGGCCTCGTCGACGGTGCCAAAGGCGGCAACGCGCAGATCGTGCTTGGGGACCCGTTGGCCGCTGCCCAAGGAGGTCTCGCCGCCGTCGCCGCCGCGGGTATAGATGTGGGTAAGTTGAACCATGGCGCCTCCTTTAGATCTGCCCCCGGCTGCTGAGCACCAGCAGGACAAACAGGATCACGGCAATTAATTGCACGGCGACGCGCAGCCGCATGAGCTTGTTGCCAAAACGCCGGTCAATTTCACCGCCCCTGGTCATGACAGCGACGCCGACCAGCAGGGTCAAAAGCACGCTGGCAAGGGCAATACCCAAGAGGATCGGTAAGATGGCGGTCATTGTCCTGATATAGACCGCCGGGGCGGCGCTGGCGAGAGGGGCGCGCTCAATCAGGCAGGTTGACGGGAACGGCGCGGGCGGCGGGGACCGGCTCGGTAACCAGGGGGGCGAGGGTCTGAGCGAGGTACCAGAGGACGCCGTGGCGGTGCAGGGTGGCAACGGCGGCCCAGGCGATGTGGATGTCCTGGCCGGTGCCACAATGCCGGCGGACACGCGGGTCGCCCTGGTGTTCGGCGAGGCGGGCGGCGATGTCGGCGCCGGCGCCAACATAGAGCCACCGGCGGCTGGCCCCGTTGGCCTGCCAGATCAGGTAAACGCCGCCGACACCGCGGGCACCCGATGGATCGAACCCACCCGAGAGGCTATGAGACCAGCTGAGCCTGTGGCTCGGCTGGGCCGGGTTGGGTTGGGGCGGCGTCGGAGTTTGGTCGGTGTGGGTAATGGACATATCGAGGGCTACCTGCCGTTCTGACCAGGCCAGTTTCGGCCCGGGACCTTGAAGAAGGGTTAAGCCCGGGCCGGGCGGCACCGGCAGTGGTGCTATTTCCCGCGGCGTTTTTTGGTGCCGTCCGTCCGGATAGACTTGCTAAGATCGCGGCCGCGTTTGCGGCGCTGGGCGATAGTGGCGGTGTTGCGGGCCTCCTCAGTGCGCAGATTGGTGAAATTACGCCAGCGGCGCGGATCCAGTTGACCCGACGCCAGCGCCGCGGTGATGGCACAGCCGGGCTCTTTTTGATGGGTGCAGTTGGAAAAGCGACATTGGCCGGCGAGTTCCTCGATTTCAGCGAAGACGTCGGTTATGCCCTCCTCGGTGTCGGTCAAGCCGAGTTCGCGCATGCCGGGGGTGTCGATCACCCAACCGCCGCTGGGCAGGGCATGGAGCGAGCGGCCGGTGGTGGTATGCCGGCCCTTGGAGTCGCCCTGGCGAATGGCCTGGGTGGCCTGCCGGTCGTGGCCGATGAGGGTATTGACAAGGGTCGATTTGCCGGTGCCGGAGGAGCCCACCAGGGCAATGGTCTGGCCCTTGCCGCACCACTCAAGCAGGGCGGTCACACCGCCGGGCTGGGTGGCGTTGACGCAGATGACCGGCAGGGATGGCATCAGAGCCGCGGCTTGTTGCTGTAAGGGTTGAGTGTTTTGGGCGAGATCGGCTTTGGTGAGGACGATGACGGGATCAGTGCCGGCGTCGCTGGCCAGGGCGAGATAACGCTCGAAGCGCGAGAGGTTGAAATCGTCGTTGCAGGAAGAGGTGATGAACAGTGTGTTCACATTGGCGGCGATGAGCTGCACGCGGTTGCCGGGGGCCAGGCGCTTGAGCAGGGTGGCGCGGGCAAGGCGGCGCGTGAGGATCCGGGTGCGGGGATCGAGGAGCAGCCAGTCGCCGACAGTCGGACGCTCCTCCTCAGGGGCGCTCAAGAAAGTGGGCGGCAGCATCATGACAGTGGGAATGTCGCTCACCGGGGCGATGATCTCGACACCGCCGCGATGGACGGTGGAAACGCGAACCGGCTCGCTGTCGGCGATTTCGGCGGTGGAAAGCTGTTGTTGGAAGAATTCGGTCCAGCCAAGGCTGGCCAGGGCCGCGTCTTGTCCTGTCATGGTCGTCTTTCTCGTCTGCCCGGCGAAGCGGCGGGCGGTCTCAAATGTCGAGCGAGTGCAGACAGGGTGCGGGTGCAGTCCGAACGCTGCCGCGACCGATGCAGGGCGATATGGGCCAGCTTGAGGGACAATACTGGCGCGATCGACGTCTTACTGTTGGGGTTGGGCAAAAAAATCAGCGGCCATTCCCCGGTTAAAGTTTGTGTCTCAGCAGATGAAAATCGATCGCTTGAACGCGCCGACTCGGCGAGTTGGGTCGCGGACAATCATCAAATGCCCGCCCTTTGTGAAAACACACAAAACGGTGGTTTGGTTATAGAATCCGGCGGGCAAACTGACAAGGCAATGGGTCGGCGCCGGATTGGGTTATAACCGCACCGGGCGGGAGGTTGCCGCAAGGCGATCGGCCATGGCGCGGGTCTCCTCGGGCGACAGGCCTTGGTCGCGCAGGGCGCGCAAGGTCGGCGCGTTGGTGCGCTTGGCCAGGCGAGCGCCGCTATCGTCGTTGACCATAGGGTGATGGGACCAAATGGGTGTCGGCAGGCCGAGGAGCGCCTGGAGCAGGCGGTGAATGTGGGTGGCGGGTAACAGATCCTCGGCGCGGGTGACTTCGGTGACGCCTTGTTCAGCATCATCAAGGGTGACGGCCATGTGGTAGCTGGTGCCGATATCCTTGCGGGCCAGAATGGCGTCGCCAAATATTTCGGGGCGGGCTTGATGGTCGCCGTGAATGGTATCATGCCAGACAAGCGGTTCGGGTAATTGAGTGAGGGCCCGGGTGACGTCAAGACGCATGGCGTGGGGCTGGTTGGCGGCAAGACGGCGCCGGCGCTCGGCATGGTCGAGTTTGCGGCAGGTCCCAGGGTAGACCGGGCCGTCGGGGCCGTGGCGGGTGAGATGAGGCGCCCGGCCGGCGGCGTGGATTTCGGCCTGGATCGCCTTGCGGGTACAGAAACAGGGGTAGAGAAGCTGTGCCGCGTCAAGCCGGTCGAGGGCCGTTCGATATTGGTCAAAACGGGTCGATTGGCGTAGCACCGGCTGCTCCCAAGTGATGCCAAGCCAGGCGAGATCCTCGAAAATGGCGGTTTCGAATTCGGGGCGACAGCGGGTTTGGTCGATATCCTCGATACGGACGAGGAAATGTCCGCCCTGGGTCCGCGCCAGCCGCCAGGCAAATAAGGCGGAATAGGCATGGCCGAGATGGAGATAGCCGGTGGGACTGGGGGCGAAACGGGTAACGACGGTACGGGCTTTGGCAGACATGATGGTTTCAGTGTGACTCGGGGGCAATGATCATTATTAGTAAAATGAATGGGCGAGAGTCCAGTGCCCGGGTCGCTCAGGCGGCAGGCGAATGTGGAGCGGTGCAATGAGCAATTCGACAGGGCCGGGAGCCGGCGGCAAGACCCTCACCGGGCCGAGCCAAGCGCCGCAAAGCGGGGGAGCGGCAAAACAATTGGTGGTGCTGCTCCATGGCCTGGGGGCGGACGGCAATGATTTGATCGGGCTGGCGCCCAATTGGGCGGCAACCTTGCCCGATGCGGCCTTTATCGCGCCCGATGGGCCGATGGCCTGCGATATGGGGCCCTTTGGCCGGCAATGGTTCAGCCTGCAGGATTTTAACCAGGCCAACATCGCTGCCGGTGCCCGCCGGGCGGCAGATCCACTCAACCGCTTCATTGACGCGGAATTGGCCCGCCATGGCCTCGACGACCGGCAACTGGCCCTGGTGGGATTTTCACAAGGCTGCATGATGGCACTACATGTGGCGCTGCGGCGGCCGGTTTGTTGCGCCGGCGTCGTCGGCTATTCGGGCATGCTGGTGGATGGCGAGAGCTTGAGCAACGACCTGGCCTCGCGGCCGCCGGTCTTGCTGGTCCATGGCGATGCCGATCCGGTGGTGCCGCCGCAATGTCTGGGTGCCGCGGAGGCAGTGCTAAAAGCCCTGGATGTGCCGGTATGGGCCCATATGCGGCCTGGACTGGCCCACGGCATCGATGCCCAGGGCATGGCGTGGGGCGGAGATTTTCTGGGCCGGGTGCTCGGCGGCTAGATATCTTGCGGCAGACTTGGCTTAATATTATGGCAGTTCTTGCAACATATTGTGAATCCAAATCTTTTTGTGCTTAATCGACATTTCTTCTATGGTGTTACTGAGCGGAAAGGAGAAAAATCGTGGCGGCGACGCTGCAGGACAGCCCGGCCTTGGTCCTTAATGCGGATTTTCGGCCGCTGAGCTATTTTCCGCTTTCTGTCTGGCCTTGGCAGGAAGCGATCAAGGCGGCTGTGCTCGGACGCGTCAATATTGTTGCCGTCTATGACCGGGTTGTGCGGTCGCCGTCCGTCGAATTTCGCCTGCCGAGCGTGATATCGCTGAAAAGATACGTGGCGCCAGCGGCGCGGCCGGCGTTCACCCGCTTCAACGTCTTCCTGCGCGACAAATTCTCTTGCCTGTATTGCGGCTACCGCTTTCCGACCCCTGACCTGACCTTCGAACATGTCTTCCCGCGCAGCCGGGGCGGGCGCACAAACTGGCTCAATGTGGTAACCGCCTGCGGCGGCTGCAATCTCAGCAAAGCCAACCGAACGCCCAAAGAAGCCGGCATGCGGCTGCGCCGCGAACCCCACGCGCCAAGCAACTGGGAATTGCAGGAAAACGGCCGCGCCTTCCCGCCGAACTTCCTGCATGAAGGCTGGCGCGATTTTCTCTACTGGGATAGCGAACTGGAGTCTTAGAGTGGATCTTCGATCCACTCTAAGAGAGTCTGTGTCGCTCACGGCAGTGGACCTTCGGTCCACGCCTACGCGGGTGCGCCGGAGGGCCGGCGGGCCGCGTTCGCGGCCGTCTCGTAGATCCTGGTCGGATCTCCTCGGGGCGTTTTGTTCCGGAAGACCACGGTGTTGCCGCTTTGCTGCGGTGATTAGATCCTGGGCGGATCTAATCTGGGGCTCTGTTCTGGGGGCAGTATGGTCCTGCGTTTTCGTTAGAGCCGGGTGGAGAGCCAGATGGCCAGGCGGGTGCCGTCCTTGATGGCGCGGCTCAGGATGGGGTAGGCGGGGGCTTGCTCGGCGCCGTGGGCGAGTGCGGTGTCGCGGTGCTCTTGCTCCTCGAGACGGAAGCGCTCTAGGGTTTCCTTGAGGTCTTTCTCGTCCTTGCCCAGATTGGATTCTTGCCCGGCATAATGCTCGCCGATGACCTCCTCGACAGCCACCGTACAGGCCATGGCCGCTTTTTCTCCTAGGAGCGCGGTGCCGGCGCCGAGCGCGAAGCCGGCGATATGCCATAGGGGCGTTAATGCGGTGGGGCGGACCCGACGCTCAACGATGAGCTTGTTGAAAGTCTCGAGATGGCGCTGCTCCTGGTCGGCCATGCGGCGGATGGTCACAGCTACCGGGCGGCGGCCAAGGACGGCCAACTGGCCTTCATAAATGCGCCTGGCGCCATATTCGCCGGCCTGGTCGACCCGGATCATGCGGCCGACCAGCGTGGCGCGGTCGGGGTCGCCTGGCAGACGGTCCTCAGCGGTATGCCGCGGGCTCGGTGCTGGGGGGGCAGACGCTTGAGACATGCCGGGCTCCAAGGACATCGCGGATCATGACAAAGACGGCGATCGCGAACATGCGCCATATAAGGGGTTCGACAGCCAGCTTGGCAAGGGACGGCGGCGCTGTGCGCCGCGCCGACCTGGCGGTTCAGAAAACGTATCGCAAAGCCAAGAAGCCGCCAAATAGAAGGACAAAGAAGAGAATTGTCAGCTTGCCCAGGTGGCGCTCAATAAATCGGCGAATGGGCTCGCCAAAATACCACAAAAGCCCGGCGACGACGAAAAACCGAACGCCGCGCGACAGCAGCGAGGCAATGCCGAACTGGAAGAGGTCGAGCTGGGTGGCGCCACTGGCAATGGTGATGACTTTGTAGGGAAAGGGGGTCACGCCAAAAAAAGCGACGATCCAAGCACCCCATTCGTTGTAGGCCTCAGCGAACTGCTGGAATTTATCGCCATATTGGTAGAAATCGAGAACCGGCTGGCCGATGGTCTCGAAAAGGGCGAAGCCAATGGCATAACCGGCAAAACCACCCAGCACCGAGGCCACGGTACAAACACCGGCTATCAGCCAGGCCTTGTTGCGGGCGGCCAGGACCATGGGGATCAGCATGACATCGGGCGGGATGGCGAAAATAGAACTCTCGGCAAAGGCGACGGCCGCCAAGGCCCAAATGGCCCAGGGGGCAGCGCCGAGGCGCATGGTCCAGTCGTAGAGGGAGCGCAGCATGTTGGGGAGTGCCGAGATGGTGGGCCGATAGTGGATGTCGGGCAATAACAGGAGTTGGCGATGCTGGCAATCAGTCCGATGGGATAGCCGCGACCGGGCAGGGCCGCAGATGGGTTGACCAGGCCCGCGAAAGGCGCTCTTTTACCGGTAACCGGCCCGTATGGTGACGGCGGCCGCTGGGCTATGCGGGTGTGGCGGAATTGGTAGACGCGCCAGACTCAAAATCTGGTTTCCGCAAGGAAGTGGGAGTTCGAGTCTCCCCACCCGCACCATTTCTTGTATCTCGCGGCAATTCGCTGCGCTCATGCCTCCGATGGGGCGGCCTGACCGGCCGGCGCCCAGTTGGGCGCTGGT
>QIGO01000181.1 GCA_003230015.1 Alphaproteobacteria bacterium
AGAGAACCGGCCTCAGCCGCGATGAGGCGGCGCGGAAACATCGCCAGCTTGCCGCCGATATTGCCGCCAGTGCGCGGGCCTATTATGTGGAGGACGCGCCGATCAAGAGCGATGCGGCCTATGACGCCGATTTCCGCCTGTTAGAGAGCATCGAGGAAGATTTTCCCGACCTGAGAACGGGCTCGAGCCCGACCCAGCATGTGGGCGGTGGTGTCAGCAGCGCCTTTGCCAAGGTCAAACACCGGGTGCCCATGCTGTCCTTGTCGAACGCCTTCAGTGATGAGGAGGTGGCTGAATTCGTCGGCCGGGTTCGCCGGTTTCTCAATCTCGGCGACGAGGAAACGGTTGAGCTTGTCGCCGAACCGAAGATCGACGGTTTGTCGGCGTCGTTGCGCTACGAGGGCGGGCAATTCGTGCTGGGCGCCACGCGGGGCGATGGCAGCGAAGGCGAGGATGTGACCGCCAACATGGGTACCGTTGGCGACATCCCCAAACACCTCGTGGGGGCGGCCCCGGCGGTGCTGGAGGTGCGCGGCGAGGTCTATATGGCGCGGTCGGATTTCCTGGCTCTCAACGAACGCCAGGCGGCGGCGGGTGCGAAGATATTCGCCAACCCGCGCAATGCGGCGGCGGGCAGCGTGCGGCAACTTGACCCGGCGATCACGGCGAGCCGGCCTTTGCGTTTTTTCGCCTATGCCTGGGGCGAGATCAGCGAGCCCCTTGGCGATACCCAGTGGGGCTTTCTCGAACGGCTCAAGGGCTGGAGATTCAAGGTCAACCCGTTGATCAGGCTCTGTCGAGAACAAACTGAATTAGAACAGTTTTTCGATGAGTTGGAACTCAAGCGGGCGACCCTGGACTATGACATCGACGGCATCGTCTACAAAGTCAACCGGCTGGATCTGCAGGAGCGGCTGGGGTTTGTCAGCCGCGCGCCGCGATGGGCCGTGGCGCAGAAATTTGCGCCGGAACAAGCCACGACTCGGGTGCTGGGGATCGATATTCAAGTGGGCCGCACGGGGTCGCTGACACCTGTGGCGCGTTTGCAACCGGTCACTGTGGGCGGCGTCGTGGTTTCGAACGCGACCCTGCATAACGAAGACGAGATCGCGCGCAAGGATGTGCGGGTGGGCGACATGGTGGTGGTGCAACGGGCCGGCGATGTGATCCCGCAAGTGGTCAAGGTGCTGCCCGAAAAACGCCCGAAGGGTGCCGGGGCGTATGTATTTCCGACTTCATGCCCGGTATGCGGATCGGCGGCGGTGCGCAGCGAGGACGAGGTGGTGCGGCGCTGCACCGGCGGGCTGATCTGCCCGGCCCAGGCGGTGGAGCGGCTGAAACATTTCGTGTCGCGCAATGCCTTCGATATCGAGGGTCTGGGGGGCAAGCATATCGAGGCCTTTTGGACCGACGGGCTGATCAAGAGCCCGGCGGATATTTTTACATTAGCGGAAAAAGCCGATGGGATCGCCGAGCGCGAAGGTTGGGCCGAGCAATCGGTGGCCAATTTGCTGGCAGCCATCGACGAGCGACGGTCGGTGCCGCTGGAGCGGTTCATATTCGCGCTGGGTATTCGCCAGGTTGGGCAGGCGACAGCCCGGCTGCTGGCAAAAACCTATGGCTCGCTAGACAATTGGCGGCGGGCCATGGATGCCGCCCAGGATTCTGAAAGCGATGCCTATCAGGAATTGGTGGATATCGACGGCATCGGGCCGGCGGTGGCGGCGGAGATTCTGGCCGTCATGGCGGAGGAGCATAATAGATCGGCGCTGGACGCGCTGGCCCGCCAGGTCACGCCGGCGGATTTTGAACCACCGGAAGAGGATTCGCCGGTCGCCGGCAAGACGGTGGTGTTTAGCGGCAGTTTGGAAAAAATGACCCGCAACGAAGCCAAGGCGCGGGCCGAGGGGCTCGGGGCCAAGGTCGCCGGCTCGGTATCGAAAAAGACCGACCTGCTGGTCGCCGGTCCCGGTGCGGGCTCGAAAGCCACCAAGGCGCAAGCACTGGGGGTCACGGTGATCGACGAAGAAAGCTGGCTGGCGTTGATCGGCGAGAGTTAGGGCAGCGGGATGTCCTGCTGTTCCTTGACGCCCTGATAGTCCTCGGACAGGGCCTGGTAGGCTCGCGCGATATTCTCGACCCTGGCCTCGAGGGCCTGCCGCGCCTGATCTTGGGGCAAGGCCGCGATCAAACTTCGAATGGGATAGGCGGTCCAATAGGCGTTGGCGGCGTTGTAGCCGCCGGGTTCGAGGCGAAACACCTGCTTCAAAATACGCAAATCATGGGGGATTTGGAAAGCATCGCGGGAATCCTCATGACTGAACAAATAGTAGAAATTGTCGAAACCGGCCCAAGTGATGGCGGAAAGGCAGAGGGAGCAGGGTTCGTGGGTCGAGAGAAACAGGCAATCCGACGTTGCCGGGCGGCCTGTTGCCGGCATCTCGTAAAACCGCTTAAGCGTATGCATTTCGCCATGCCAAAGGGGGTTTGCGGTCTCGTTGTTGGTTTCGGCGATGACCAGGGAGCGATCGGATTTGCGCAAGATCGCGGCGCCAAAAATTTTGTTCCCGGCCGCGACGCCGACGCGGGTGAGCGGCAGAATATGGTCCTCGATGGCGGTTAGGAGGGCGTGGGGCATGGGCCGGCGCTATATGGGTTGCGTCGCCGCCGCCAGCCAATCCCCGGTTTCGTTATCGACCTGGGGCTCGATGGCGGTCCGGACGCGGTCATGATAGTCGTTCAACCAAGAACGCTCGGCAGGGGTGAGCAAGGCGGGATCAATGAGATTGCGGTCGATGGGCGCCAAAGTCAGGGTCTCGAAACCGAGCATCTCTCTTTCCGCCCCCTCGAGGGGAGCCGCGACGACGGTCACTAGATTTTCGATGCGAATGCCGTAAGCGCCCTCCTTGTAGTAGCCGGGCTCGTTGGAGACGATCATGCCGACCTCCAGGGGTACCGAGCCATGCTTGGAAATGCGCTGGGGGCCCTCATGGACACCCAGATAACTGCCGACGCCGTGGCCGGTGCCGTGATCATAGTCGAGACCGGCCTGCCATAAATATTGGCGCGCCAGGGTGTCGAGCTGGGCGCCGCTGGTGCCGACGGGGAATGGCGCCAAAACAAGGGCGATGTGCCCTTTGAGGACACGGGTAAAACGATCCTTCATTTCGGCGGTGGGCTCACCGATGGCGACGGTGCGGGTGACGTCGGTGGTGCCATCGAGATATTGGGCACCTGAATCGACAAGATATAACTCCCCTGCCGCCAGTTTGCGCGCGGAACTCTCGGTAGCGCGGTAATGGACGATGGCGCCGTTGGGGCCGGCGCCGGAGATGGTGGAGAAGCTCAAACCGTTGAAATGCTCGCCGCCGCGGCGAAAGGCCTCGAGGCGGGCTTCGGCGGTTAGCTCGGTGACCGTGCCGGAGGGCGCCTCGCGAGCCAGCCAGGACAGGAAGCGGGTCAGGGCGGCACCGTCGCGGCGATGGGCGGCCCGGGCGCCGTTCAACTCGGTTTCGTTCTTGCGCGCCTTGGGCAGTTCGCACGGGTCCGGTGCTTCGCGGATTTCACCACCGGCGTCCTTGACCCGCCGGAATATCCAGGAAGCGGCCGTGCGCGGACAGATTTGTATGGGCTTGCCGGCCTTGGCCAAGCGATCCAGGGCCTCGGCCAAGGCCTCGGGCGGGGCGAGCGAGACATGGTTGCCGAGATGCCGTTCGGTTTGCGGCGTGAGTTTGCGGCGGTCGATAAACAGCTCGACCGCGCCGTCGTCATGGAGAATGGCAAAACTAAGGGGCAGCGGGGTGTTGGCGACGTCGCCGCCACGCAGGTTGAGTAGCCAGGCGATGGATTCCGGCAGGCTGATGACAGCCGCCGCGGCGCCGCCTTGCTTAATGCCGGCGGCCAATTCGGCGCGCTTGGACGGCGAATCCTTGCCGGCGAATTGCACCGGGTGAGGCACGACGGGGGCCAAAGGCGGCGGCGGCTGGTCAGGCCAGACAGCGTCCAGAGGGTTTTGCGGGGTGGGAATTAGCTCGGCGCCGGCATCCCGGCAGGCTTTGGCCAAGGCAGTGGCCTGGGCCTGGGTATGCAGCCAGGGGTCGAAGCCGATGCGGTCGCCGGCCGTGACTTTGGCGGCAAGCCATTTTTGCGGCGGCTCGGTGATCAGATGTTTGACCTCATAGAGCGCCTTATCGACTTGCTGGCGCACCTGCAGGGTGTAGCGGCCATCGACGAAGATCGCGGCTTTGCGGTGAAGAATTACGGCGGCACCGGCGGAGCCATCGAAACCGGTCAGCCAAGCCAGGCGGGCGGCGCGCGGCGGCAGCCATTCCTGGTGATGTTCATCGGCGTGGGGCACGATGAAACCTTGGAGCTGGCGGGCCGTCATTTCGCGGCGCAGGGCGGCGAGCTTGTCCGCCGGGGACGTGATTTGGGTCATGCCTCACACTATGCCGGCGGGCAAAGTCACGGCAAGTGGCGGGATCGGCCAAGGGCCGTTAACCAGCCCGGCGACCCATGCAATGCTGCATTGCAAAAATACGAACGGCAGCGGGCGGCTAATAGGCATATATATCAGCTTACTGGCGTCACTGTGGCGCCGCAGCATTTTGGCTTGGAACACAGCGATATGGCGGCCCTGGCTAGTCTTGCCCAAGATCCAAACAGCGAACCATTTGCCGCTCTGGCGCGGTCCCTGGTTCGTCGTGGCCGGTCGCTACAGCCGGCCTTGCGGCTTTTCGGCCGCGCAGTGGGCGCGGCCAAACCGGTACCTGTCTTGTATGTGCACGCCCTCGCTACAGCGGATATCGTTATGGCGCCCGGATGCCAAGCTCAATTTCGCGCAAACGATAATTGGTAGCAGGACGTACCAATTCGTTTGCCGCGTGCGGGCGGCCGCCGGTCCTCCCCCGGCGGTCGCTCCTCTATTTTCTGCGATTCTCCAATAGTAAAGCGAGCCAACCGTCGCGGTGATAGCGGCGGCGCAGGGCCAGGCCTTGGGCCAGATGCGGTGCCAGTACTTGGCGCTCCTGGTTTGCCAGCAGCCCGGAAAGGATGACCTTGCCGCCGGGGGCGAGGTTGCGGGCCAGGGCCGGGGCCAGTTGGGCGAGGGGGCGGGCGAGGATGTTGGCGACAATGAGGCCGAATGGTCCGGCTTGGCGAATTGCCGGGGCAAGGTAACCGTCGGCGCGGACTGCCCTCACCCACGTTTTGAGGCCGTTGCGCCTGGCATTGAGGCGGGTCATGCGCACGGCCTCGGGATCGATATCGGCGGCGAGAACCGTGTTACGCCGGGCCTTGGCGATGGCCAGGGCGAGAATGCCGGTGCCGCAGCCGAGATCGAGTATGGGCTGCAGAAGCGGGCCGCGGCGCATGAGGGCATCGAGCAGAACCAGGCAGCCTTGGGTAGTGGCGTGGGCGCCGGTGCCAAAGGCGGTGGCGGCGTCGATGCATAAAGTGACAGCGTTTTGCGGCTGTTGGCCGTCATGTTGGGAATCATGGATGAAAAAACGGCCGACCGCGAGGGGTGGGAAATTTTGCCGATTTTGCGCCAACCAGTCGATCTCCGGCAGCCAGACGATATGGGGCGGCGGACCCTGATAACCGGCCTGGGCCAAAATCCTCATCAGATGGGCGGGATCGGGCTCGGTTGCGGCCAGGGCCTCAATGCGCGCCGGTCCGTCGCCATCGATGCCGAATATGCCGACGGATGCCATGTGCGGCTCCAAGGCATCGGCGATGGCGTCGGCGAGCGCTTTTGGCACCGCCCACTCGACTTTCCACAGGGACAAAATACTCCCCTGCCCTGCTAAACTTCATTCGCCGGCTGGATGAAGCTGTCCATGACTTTCTTGGTACCGGCTTTCTCAAAAGCGATCTCGAGCTTGTTGCCCTCGATTCCCTTGATATGGCCGTAGCCGAATTTTTCATGGAATACGCGCTCGCCGACAGCAAAGGCTGAAGCGAGGATCATGGGCTGGCGTTTATAGCGCGCCGTGCGGGTGCCGAATCCGCCCTGGTCAAAGCCGGAATCGAGGTGGCGGGCGTGGCCGGGCTGGGTATTGCCGTAGAGGCCGGGGGCCGACTCGACCGTGACATGGGCGGCGGGCAGTTCGTCGATGAAGCGGCTGGGCATGGCGCTTTGCCATTGGCCATAGATGCGGCGGTTGCCGGCGAACAGTATCTCGGCGTGGCGCTTGGCCCTAGTGAGTCCGACATAGGCCAGGCGGCGTTCCTCTTCGAGGCCGGCGGGGCCGTTTTCGTCGAGACTGCGGCGGTGGGGAAACAGCTCTTCCTCCCACCCGGGCAGGAAGACGGTGTCGAATTCGAGGCCCTTGGCGCTGTGCAGGGTCATGATGCTGACCAATTCACCGCCCGCACCCTCGTTGTTCTCCATAACCAGGGCGACATGCTCGAGGAAACCGGCGAGGTTTTCGAACTCGGCCATGGCGGTGACCAGTTCCTTGAGGTTCTCCAGGCGCCCCGGCGCTTCGGGCGAGCGGTCGTTCATGAGCATGGCGGTGTAGCCGGACTCATCGAGCATGGTGGCGGCAAGATCGCCCTGGGCTATCTCCCGGGCCAGGCTGCGCCAGCGGTCAAAGTCGCCAACCAGATCGCCGAGGGACTTGCGGGCGCGGGCCTTAAGCTCGTCAGTGGTGACGATATCGCGGGCGGCACGATAGAGAGAGATACCGGCGCCACGGGCGGCGCGGTGGAGGATCTGGACCGTGGCTTCGCCAATGCCGCGCTTGGGCCGGTTGACGATGCGCTCAAAAGCGAGATCGTCGTCGGGCTGGTTGATGACCCGCAGATAGGCCATGGCGTCGCGGATTTCCTGGCGCTCATAGAAGCGCGGGCCGCCGACGACCCGGTAGGGAATGCCCAGGGTGAGGAAGCGCTCCTCGAATTCCCGGGTCTGGAAGCCGGCGCGGACGAGGATGGCGATGTCGTCGAGGCGCGCCTCGCGGCGGCGCTGTATGTCCTCGATGCGGTCGGCGACGACCCGCGCCTCCTCCTCGCTGTCCCAAACACCCCGCACGATAACCGGACCGCCGCCGTCATCCGCGGTCCAAAGAGTCTTGCCGAGACGGCCCTGGTTGTTGGCGATGAGGCCACTGGCGGCGCCGAGGATATGTTTGGTGGAGCGGTAATTCTGTTCCAGGCGGACGACGGCGGCACCGGGGAAATCCTTCTCGAAGCGCAGGATGTTGCCGACCTCGGCACCGCGCCAGGCATAGATGGACTGATCGTCGTCACCAACACAGGCGATGTTGCGATGGCCCTGGGCAAGCAGGCGCAACCAGAGATATTGGGCGACGTTGGTATCCTGATACTCGTCGACCAGGATGTAGCGGAACTGGCGCTGGTATTCGCCGAGAATATCCTGGTTGGCCTTGAGCAAGGTGACGCAATGCAATAGCAGGTCGCCGAAGTCGGCGGCGTTGAGCACGGCCAAGCGCTGCTGATACTCGGCGTAGATCTGGTGCAGGCGGCCGCCGGCGAGGTCGCCGGCGTCGGCGGCGGAGATATCCGCCGGGGTCTGGGCGCGGTCCTTCCAGCGTTGAATGACGCCCATCAATAAACGGGCGGGCCATTTCTTGTCGTCGATATTGTGGGCGGCGAGGAGCTGCTTGAGCAAGCGCACCTGATCGTCGGCGTCGAGAATAGTGAAATTCGGGCGCAAACCTACCAATTCGGCATGGCGGCGCAACATGCGCGCGCCCAAGGCGTGGAAGGTGCCGAGCCACAAGGCTTCCGCCGGGCCGCCGACGAGATCGCCGACCCGCAGGCGCATTTCCCGGGCGGCCTTGTTGGTGAAGGTGACGGCCAACATTTCCCATGGCCGGGCGCGGCGGAGGCGCAGAATATGCGCCAGACGCGTGGTGAGCGCGCGGGTCTTGCCGGTGCCGGCGCCAGCCAAAACGAGCACCGGACCTTCGAGCGTCTCGACGGCGGCGCGCTGGCCCTCGTTCAAGTCCGCGAGATAGGGCGGCTCTTGGGCCGGGATGTCCGCGGCGGGCAAGGCGTCCTCGACAATTTCAAAGGGATCTACCATGCCGCTCTATATAACAACGGTGCCGGCGAGAGTCGCGTTCGGCGTGTCGGGAGGGCACCGGCGGCGCTTGACAGGCAGGCCGGAAGATACGACCGTCGCTGGTCTAAAAGTTGCTGGGCCCCCGGGAAAATACTGTTCATGGATTCGCAGATACAGGCGGAGGATCGCGCGCGCCGCGAGCGCATGACAGCGATTGCCATGGCGGTCGGGGCGATGCTGGCGCTGGCGCTCATGGATGCGGCGCTGAAAGCCGTCGCGGCACGCTACCCGCCAATTGAAATCGTCTTCCTGCGCAGCCTGGTGGCGCTGCCCCTGGTGCTTGTCTATGTGTGGGCGAGGCCCGGCTTCAAACAAATCCGGGCGCGGCGGAAAGTGGCGCTGTCGGCCCGTTCGGTGCTGAATTTGCTGGTCCTGGTGTTGTTCGTCATGGCGCTGAAGCGCATGCCGCTGGCGGACGCCACGGCGGTGGCCTTCGCCGCGCCTTTTCTCGTCACGGCGTTCTCCGCGCCTTTGCTGGGGGAGCGGGTGGGGAGACATCGCTGGGGGGCGGTGCTGATCGGACTGTTCGGGGTGCTGATCATCGTCAAGCCGGGGCCGGGGATGCTGAGTTCGGGAGCCCTCTTCGCGCTAGCCGCGGCGTTCGCCTACGCACTGTCGATGATTTCCTCACGGGCGCTCAGCCGTACGGAAAGCAATACCGCCATCGTCGTCTACAATCTGGCTGGGATGCTGATCGTGGCGGGCGCGGTCATGCCGTTTCAGTGGGTGACACCGCGGCTGGAGGACTGGCCTTTGTTCGCGTTTATCGGCGTCACCGGGGCCGCCGCGCAGCTGCTGGTCACCCAGGCATACCGGCTGGCGCCCGCCGCGGTGGTGGCGCCTTTCGACTATACCGCGCTGATCTGGGCCGTCGGGCTGGGCTATATGTTCTGGGGGGACTTGCCGGGACCGCGCGTGATCGCCGGTATTGTGGTGGTGATCGCCAGCGGCCTCTATATCCTGCACCGAGAAACGCGCAGAAAGACCGGCCGCTCCCAGGGCGTATGACTTTCGCGTGATTTTCTCCTTCTTTGTGCAGCGACCGTGATAGCCTGAAACATCGTGACTTTAGTGCTGGAGTGATTCGATGTGGCGCAATCTGCTTTTCCCAACCAGCCTTCGCCGTGCCGCCATAGTGGCGCTGAGCGCGGTGTTCGTTTTCGCCTCCGGACCGACTTGGGCGCAAGAAGGTGCTGCCAGCGAAGCCAGCCGCGACACCCGGTCCGATCCCCGCACGTTGTTGAAGGCGTTGGTGGGCATCGAAGTCGACGTGCCAGGCAACGCGCGGACGGCGGCGGGCCTGGGTACTCGGCGCGAAGGCAGTGGGGTGGTGATTTCCGAGGACGGGCTGGTGCTAACCATCGGCTATCTGATCCTCGAAGCCGCAACCGTGGACATCATGCTGCAAGACGGCCGGGAGGTGGCTGCGGAGGTCGTGGCCTATGACCATAATAGCGGCTTTGGTCTGTTGCGGGCGATGCAGGACCTGGACATCGATCCCATGCCATTGGGCGATTCGGCAGCCGCGGCGGCAAACCAGCGGGCGCTCGTGGCGACCCGTAACGGGTTCAGCGACGCGTTGGGGGTGCGGGTGGTTTCACGGCGCGTTTTTACAGGTTCATGGGAATATATGCTCGAAGACGCGATCTTCACGAGCCCACCGCACCGGCAGTTCGCCGGGGCGGCTCTTATTGGCGAAGAGGGCAGCCTGATCGGTATCGGCTCGCTGTTCGTGGGGGACGCCGGCGGACAGGGGGACGGCGTCGCCGGCAACATGTTCGTGCCGATCAACGAGATCAAACCAATCCTGCAAGAGCTTATCGATAATGGCAGGCGCGATGCCGCGGCGCGGCCATGGCTGGGAGTCTATCCCGAAACGCTGCGTGGGTTCGTATTCGTCACCCGGGTGGCCGATGACAGCCCGGCAAAAGATGTGGGCATACATGCGGGCGATATCGTGGTGGAAGTCGACGGCGTGGGTGTCGGCGATCTGGAGGATTTTTACCGGTCGATCTGGGCCGCAGGGGATGCCGGCACGGCCATCGATCTGACGTTGCTGAGCCGTGGGGGTCAGTTGCGGGAGGTTACCGTGCCGAGTATGGACCGGCGGGATTGGCTGCGGCTCGAGCCCAGTTTTTGAATTTGTCGAGACGAAGCCGTCGCCACGTTCGTGTCGCTTGTCGCGTTGAACCGCGTGGGGACGTCGTGTCAGGCCCCGGTTAGGTCACCCAGCCACGATGCCGCGGAATCCTTACGCGGTAGCGGCGACCGGGCCGTTGGTCTGGTCTTCCGCGGCGATTTGATTACGACCGTTATTCTTGGCGAAGTACATCGCGGCATCGGCGCGCTTGAGCAAGGTCGTTGCGTCCTCCGACGGCCTGAGCTGGGCAACACCAACGGATAAAGTGATTCTGCCGAGGGACTTGCTGGTCGAGCGGACAACGATTTTCTTGCCGGCGACCGTCTTGCGGACCTGTTCGGCAACGATCATGGCGTTCTCGATGGCGGTATCGGGCAGCAGGATGACAAACTCCTCGCCGCCAAAACGGGCGGTGATATCACGGCCTTTGACGCAGGCACCCAAACAGCGGGCGACCTGCTTGAGGACGAGGTCGCCCAGATTGTGCCCATAGGTGTCGTTGAATTTCTTGAAGCGATCGATGTCGAGCATGAGCACCGACAGGGGCGTGGCCGATTTTTTGGCCTCGCGGGCGGCCTGGGAGAACGCGGTGTCAAAGAATTTTCGGTTGTAGAGACCGGTCAGAGAATCGGTCATCGCCTCGAGCCGGGTATCTTCGAGCTTCTTACGTAGCTGTGTAATCTCATTGTTTGATTCGGTGATCTCCTGCTCGAAGCGACGGTTCTGCCGCACCATCTCCTGGGTGTGCTCATTGAGGCGTTGAATAATCTTGCGCACATGTTCGATGGAGTCGCCGCTGGACAGATCACCGCTAATGCCAGCCAAAGCGTTACCATAGCGCGAGGTGTCCTCGCCCGCCTCACTCAACATCGAGACGACCTGACCGAGGGCGGCCTCGACATGTTCGCTGGTCTCGCGGAGGGCCGCTCCTTCATCGTCAAACGAGAAATATGTCCGGTACAACTCGGCGCCATGAGTATCGTCGAAAGCCTGGCCGGCGGCGATGATGGCGTCGACGGCGTCACACAGGTCCGGCTGGCCAGAGAAATAGCCGTACCATACGGCGTAGTTGCGCGGGTGCGGCGTCATGCCAAGCTCAAAGATCTTAGCGAGCGATTTTTGTGCGAGGTGTTTCACGCCCTGCGGCGTGCCCGCGCTATCCATACCACCTCCACCCAATACCGTCCTGGCGCTCCTAGGGTCTTTCCGGTTTTGACAGACTCAAAACCAGACCCTAGGTCTTTGTCTTGCCGTGTTTGCCGGCGGAAAATCGGTGCCCGCTTTTCCTGGAAACACTCTGGCCGCGCGAACCTACAGAGTGCTGGTTAACAGAGTGTAAAGGATTAGCGGCTGGTCACCGTGAACCCAAAATTGGCCGATCAGACGGAGAAATATTTGGCCTGGGGATGATGAACAACGATCGCCGAGGTGGATTGCTCTGGGTGTAATTGGAAACCATCGCTTAGAGACACGCCAATACGGCCGGCCCCGAGCAGGTCGAGCAAGGGGCCCTGATCTTCGAGGTTCGGGCAAGCCGGGTAGCCGAAGGAGTAGCGGGAGCCGTGGTAGCCTTGCTGCAGCATATCGTCGATGGCGCGGGCATCGTCGGCGGCAAAACCGAGTTCAGCCCTGATCTGCTTATGAATATATTCGGCGAGTGCCTCGGTCATTTCGACACCAAGACCATGCAGGTAGAGATAGTCCTGATAGTGGTCGTCGTTGAACCATTGACGGGCGACGTCGGCGACGGTTTGGCCCATGGTCGCGATCTGGACGCCGATGACATCGCGCTCCCCCGGGCCGCGGCTGACATCGCGGAAAAAATCGGCAATGCAGAGCCCGCCTTGGCGGGCCTGCCGCGGCAGGGTGAAGCGGGTTAGCGGGGTCTCGCCGTCGGAATCGTACAGGATGACATCGTTGCCTTCGGCGGCGGCCTGCCAATAGCCGTAAACCGCCTGGGGTGCGAGGATTTGCTCTTGCTTGCAGCGCTCCAGGAGGCTTTGCAGTATGGGCCGCAGTTCCTGGCGGGCCCAGCGCATATATTCGTCGAGCTTGCGCCCGTCTTTGCGATAGCCCCAATGAAACTGGTAGACCATTCGCTCGTTAAGGAATGGCAGCAGGGCGTCGACAGAAACACGCTCGACCAGCCGGGCACCCCAGAAGGGCGGCTGGGGGACCGCCACACCGTCAGACAGCTCGTCGCGGCGAAGGCGGGTTTCCGCGAGGTCGACGGGCCGTTCGGCGGGCTCGGCGGCAACGCCTAATTTGCGGCGCCGGTTGACCGGGCGATTGATCCGGCGCTGGCGCAGTTCCTCGAGATGGTCGTCGAATTTGCCCGTCATCACCCGGTCCATGAGGCCAAGCCCGTCGAAGGCATCGCGGGCATAAGCGACGCGGCCGTCGGCATAGGCGCGGGTGCAATCTTCTTCGACATAACCTCGGGTTAACGCGGCGCCGCCAAGCAAGACCGGCATCTGCAATCCCTCGCGGGTCATCTCTTCCAAATTCTCGCGCATTACGACCGTCGATTTGACCAGCAGCCCCGACATGCCGACGGCGTCGGCCTTATGTTCCCGGGCGGCCTGCATAATGGCGCCGATAGGCTGCTTGATGCCGAGATTGACGACGCGGTAGCCATTATTGGTGAGGATGATGTCGACGAGATTCTTGCCGATGTCGTGGACGTCGCCGCGCACGGTCGCCAGGACGATGGTGCCGCGTTGCTGATCCTCGAGACGATCCATGTGGGGCTCGAGATGGGCAACCGCGGCCTTCATGACCTCGGCCGAGCGGAGCACGAAGGGTAGCTGCATTTTGCCGGCACCGAATAACTCGCCGACGGTTTTCATGCCGCCGAGCAAATAGGTGTTGATGATGTCGAGGGGTGGGTGGAGGGTCATGGCCTCGTCGAGGTCCTCGGTCAGGCCCTGCTTGTCGCCATCGACGATGCGCTGCTCGAGGCGTTCCTCGACCGCGGCGGCGCGCTCGACTTTTTTCTCGGCGGCAATCGTGCGGCCCTCGAAAGCGGCCATATAGGCTTCCAGGGGATCGTGGTCCTGGCGGCGGCGGTCGAATATCAGGTCTTCGGCAAGCTCGACTTCTTTTCGAGGAATAGCATGTAACGGCCTGATTTTACTGAGGTGAACGATGGCACCGGTCAAACCGCGCTTGAGGGCGTGATCGAGATAGACCGAGTTGAGGACGTGTCTGGCCGGCGGATTGAGACCGAAGGAGATATTGGAAAGACCAAGAATAATCTGGCATTCGGGCAGGGCGTCGCGGATGGCCGCAATGCCGTCCAGGGTCTCGATACCGAGGCGGCGATCGTCGGCGTTGCCGGTGCAGATGGTGAAAGTCAGCGGGTCGAACATGAGGTCGCCGGGGGGCAAGCCATGGATTTCCACCGCGAATTCATAGAGGCGCCTGGCGATGGCAAGCTTGGCGGCGGCCTCCTTGGCCATGCCCTCTTCGTCGATGGTCAGGGCGATCACCGCGGCGCCGAATTTGCGCGCCAACGCCAGCCGCTTGTGGGCCGCCTCTTCGCCATCCTCAAAATTGATGGAGTTGATGACAGGCTTGCCGCCATATAATTTCATGCCGGCCTCGAGCACCGGATATTCGGTGGAGTCGAGGACCAAGGGTGCGGTCACCGAACTGCGCAACCTGGTTAAGACCTCGCTCATGTCGGAGACCTCGTCACGGCCGACAAAAGCCGTGCAGAGGTCCAAGGCGTGGCTGCCCTCCTTCTCCTGCTCGCGGCCGACAGCGACACAGCCGTCCCAGTCATTGTCGTCCTGGAGGTCGCGGAACTTGCGTGAACCATTGGCGTTGCAGCGCTCGCCGATGGAGAAATAGGCGTTCTCCTGGCGCAGGGGGACCTGGCTGAAGAGGGAGGCCACGGACGGCACCCAGATCGGCGATTTTGCCACCGGGCGGGGGCGCAGCGCGCCGCCGGCGCGCCGGCGCAGCATTTGGTCGAGGGCGGCGATATGCGCGATGTCAGTGCCGCAACAGCCGCCGATAAGGTTGATGCCGTCTGCCTCGACAAAACGCGCCAGCCAGCTGGCGAGGGCGTCGGGCTTGAGGGGGTAGCTGGTTTTGCCATCGACCAGTTCCGGCAGCCCGGCGTTGGGCAGGATGGCGAGGAGACCAGGCCAGTTTTCACCCAACCAGCGCACATGCTCCGCCATTTCCTGGGGACCGGTGGCGCAGTTGAGCCCGATCATCGCCACATCAAGGGCGCGCAGGACAGTGGCGGCACTGGCGATGTCGGCGCCGACCAGCAATGTGCCGGTGGTCTCGACCGTAACATTGACGAATATGGGGATCTCCGAGGCCGCTTGAGCAAACGCGGCGCGGGCACCGTTGACCGCGGCCTTGACCTGCAGAAGGTCCTGGCAGGTCTCAATCATCAGGGCATGGGCGCCGCCGGCAAGCAGCCCGCCGACCTGGACGGCGAGCGCCGTCTCCAATTCGTCGTAGGTGATATGGCCGAGCGTGGGCAAACGGGTTCCCGGACCGATGGAGCCAAGTATGAAACGATCGCGACCGTCACCGGCGAGCTGGTCTATGGCCTCGCCGGCCAACTCGGCAGCGCGCTTATTGATCTCAAAAGCGCGATCCTGCAGGTCGAATTCGGCCAATGTTATGGGCGAGCCGCCAAAGGTGTTGGTCTCGACCATATCGGCGCCGGCGCGCAGGTAGCCCAGGTGGATGTCGCGGACCAATTCCGGGCGCGACAGGTTGAGCACTTCGGTGCAGTTCTCCTGGCCCCAATAGTCCCGCTCAAGATCCAGGTCGAGTGTCTGGACGCGGCTGCCCATGGCGCCGTCACATAAAAGGACGCGCTCGTGCAATTGGTCCAATATATCGCTCATGGGCAGACTATCCCCGAAATTACTTACTTTTGTGCTGCCGCGGCCGGCCGCAACCCAAGCAGGTGGCAGATAGCGTAGGTGAGGTCGGCGCGGTTCAAGGTATAAAAATGAAACATATCCACGCCGTGGCTGCGCAGGGCCTCGCATTGTTGGGCGGCGATAATCGCGGCGGCCAGCTTGCGGGTCTCGGGATCGGCATCGAGGGTTTCGAAGAGCCGGGTCAGCCAGGCCGGCACCGCCGCCCCGCACATGCCGGCAAACCGCACCACGGTGGCGAAATTCGTCACCGGCAATATGCCCGGCACAATGGGGATGGATATGCCGGCGGCCGCGACGGTATCGCGGTAGCGCAGGAAAATCTCGGGATCGAAAAAGAACTGCGTTATGGCGCGGGTTGCCCCGGCGTCGATCTTGCGTTTGAGATTTTCGATTTCAAAAGCGGCGTTGGGCGCCTCGGGGTGGTTTTCCGGATAGGCGGCGACGGATATTTCGAAATCGGCAATACGCTTCAAACCCTGGACCAGGTCAACGGCATATTCATACCCGCCAGGGGTCGGGCGGTAACCGCCGCTCGCTTCGGGAGGATCGCCGCGCAAGGCAACGATGTGACGGATGCCGGCTTGCCAATAATGCCGGGCGACGGCGTCGACCTCGTCGCGCGTGGCGCTGACGCAAGTCAAATGCGCCGCCGCGCTGAGCCCAGCCTGGTTCTGTATGCGCGCCACTGTGGCGTGCGTGCGCTCCCGGGTTGTGCCGCCAGCGCCGTAAGTCACGGAGACGAATTTCGGGCTGAGGGCGCGCAGGCGCTGGACGGTTTGCCACAGGGCCTGTTCCATCTTTTCCGTCTTCGGCGGAAAAAATTCGAAACTGACCGCCGGCGGCGCGCTGCCCCATGATATGGCAAGGCGATCTTCCATCATCGACGGCGTGGTCATTGCTGCCCCCCGGGCTTGTTGGCGGCGGCGTCGGCAGGCTTGTCGGCCTGCCAAATGCATACATTCAGCGGCTCACCCGGCAGGGTCATGGTGCGAAACAGGCCAAGACCGACCTGGTGGCACCATGTGGCGACCTTCGGGGTGGCAAATCCAAGCCAATAATGGGCGTGCTCGGTGCGCAGGGTCTCCAGGGCATGGGGTGCGAGATCGACCGCGAACAGCCTGCCGCCGGGGCGTAAGACGCGAGCGGCTTCGGCAATAACAGCCGCCGGGTTCTCGGCATAGTGCAGGACCATGTGAATGGTGACGATGTCGAAGCACGGTTCCAGCCAAGGCAACTGATACATGTCGGCCTGGCGTAGCTCGCAGTTGCGCAAGCCGGCATTTTCCAAATTAAACCGGGCCAGGGCGAGCATCTCGCGGGAGGCGTCGACGCCCACAGCTTGCTTGGCACGGGGACCGAGAAGTTCGAGCATACGCCCGGTGCCGGTGCCGATATCGAGTAGTTTGTCGATCTTGCGGGGCGGCAGGCATCGGCACAGACCTTCCTCCACCAGCCGGTTCTCAACATGCATGCTGCGCAGCTTGTCCCAGCTCGCGGCATTCTTACGGAAATAAACAGTAGCCTTGGCAGCGCGCGCTTGCTTGATCTCACCCAAGCGCTTGGCATCGAGCGCAAAAACAGGATCACCGCGTGGCATGATTTCAGCCAATACCGGCGCCAGCCCTTCATTCTGAGCCCGAAAGAATGCGTTCGTCCCCTCGCGGGTGCGTTGCATCAGGCCGGCTTCGCACATCACCTTCAAATGACGTGACAATCGGGGCTGGCTCTGACCGAGGATTTGAGTGAGGTCCGTCACCGTCAGATCGCTGCGGGCACATAGTGCGAGCAGCCGAAGCCTTGTGGGCTCGGCAGCAGCACGGAGGGCAGGCAAAAGGGGCTCCATATGCTGTTAATAGCACATGTAACGATATAAAGATATGTTTATGTACTTAATTTCTATACCCAGATTCCCCGCAGGCCAGTTCCTATCGCAGCAAATCTGCAACAGTGGTGTGATTCAACTGTCACCCCTCTCTCTACGGTCCTGGTCAAGAAATCCCACTTGTGTTAGCAGTATGGTAGGTCAGGAATAGAAAAAACGATGCGCCAGGGTTTCGTTAACCGTACAGAAGCATCGAGGGTTCACTCTGCTCGAAATAGCCGACGTTGGTTCAATCGAACAGAGTGGCAGATGCGACATTTGAACGTGCGCCGATTTAGGCGTGGCACGCTGGGCGCGTTGGCGCTGGCGATGACACTCTCCGCCTGCGCCAGCGCACCCAGCGACGATGCCGGGGCGCTTAGCGACGGCAGTGAGATCAACGATCCGCTAGAGACGGTAAATCGACTGGTCTTCTCGGCCAATCTGGCGGTGGATACTTTGGTGCTTCAACCCGTCGCGGTAGCCTACCGCGACCTCATGTGGCCGCCGATCAAGAATAACGTCAATAATCTCCTGCTCAATCTGCGGCTGCCGCTGACATTCGTGAACGCGATCCTACAGGGCAATTTCGACCACGCCGAGCAGACCGCTTCGCGCTTCGTCTCCAACATGCTGCTGCTGTGGATGGGCGATGTGGGCGGCGGCGAACCGCAAGTCGAGGATTTTGGGCAAACCTTGGCGACTTGGGGAGTTGAAGACGGCGGCCCCTACATTATGTTGCCGTTGCTGGGACCGTCGAATTTGCGCGATGGGGTCGGGCGGGTCGTCGATTTCTTTATTAACCCGGTCAATGCAATCGCCGCCGACAAGGTAACATTGGGCATCACCGCCTCCGGGGCGGTAAATTCCAGGTCACGTAACATCGAGGAGGTCCGCGACCTGCAGGCAAATTCACTGGACTTCTATGCGACCGTTCGTAGTCTATACGGCCAGCGGCGGCAGGCAATGATTCTAAACTCAACGGACGGTTCAAACCAACCGGCGCCAACAATTTCAATCGATGCCTTTTCGTCGATCGAAGAGGAAGCATCGGCAAACTGATGCAACGCGTATGAGAAAATTGCAGAATGTTTTGGTCGTGGTGCTGATCTCGGCCGGGCTTTTTGTCGGACCGACGGCAGCCAAGACCGAGGAATATGTCGCCGGCGCGGAAAAGTTCGTCCAAGAACTTGCCGATGAAGCCATTGGTACCCTGACGCGTGAAGCGACGAGCCGCGAAGAACGACAGAAACTGTTTCGTGATATGCTGAGCGAGGGGTTTGCCATCCCGGGAATCGCGCGTTTCGTGATGGGGCGGTACTGGCGAGAAGCTTCGTCGGATGAACGAGACGAGTATTTTCGGCTGTTCGAGGATGTGATCGTCAGCCTTTGGGCCGATCGGTTCGTCGACTATTCCGGACAGGCATTTCGGATAACCGAGGCCATTCCCGCAAGCAGTGCGAGGGCTGACGAGAAAGCGGTGTTGGTGCGTAGCCTGTTCTGGACCAGTCCAGGTAATCCGGTGCGACTGGATTGGCGGGTGGCCAACAAGGGCGATGTTTACAAGATTACCGACGTGCTCGTGGCCGGGGTCAGTATGGCCCGTACCTATCGAGACGACTTTTCGTCGGTGATGCGGCGCGATGGCGTCGAGGGCCTGCTCGCGGAACTGCGTGACCGTAGTAACGGTATCCGCTCCAACTAGAGCAAATTCCATTCACTTGCGTTCACTCCATGTGCTCTAGCTTGTTGTTTTTGCGCATTTTCTAATCGTTCAAACGGATCCGTTTGAACGGAAAAA
>QIGO01000030.1 GCA_003230015.1 Alphaproteobacteria bacterium
TTGATGACCAACTCGTCACTCTTGCGGCCCAGTCCCCAGGCTCCGGCGCGTACCAACACGCCACGCTCGTCATGGTTGCCCTTCAGCTCGTCGAGCTTGTCCACCCAGTCGGATGCGTACCAATCCTCCAGGATGCACTCGATGGGCGTATGGTCCACATTCATCGGCGGTACCGTGCCGTGCCGAGCCTTCTGGGTTGCGGCACCCTTGCCGACTTTTTGGAAGGTGGTTGACTTGCCCAAAACGGAACTTTTGGTGCGCACGGTACCCCGCAGCAGGGATCCCTGCCGTTGATAGGCCTCATGCACTTCCCGTTCGAACTGCTTTACGAAGCTTTGGTCTACAGTGAATGACATATTTGTTCTCGCTCACGTCGTTGATGTGAACGCGAGGTCCCGCGGTTGTCCCATGGGCAAAGCGGCATGCTTGTCCTTTCGGCGGGGCATGCCAATTGCTTCGCCGGCTCGAGGCCGCACGATCTTGCAGGGGTGAAAGTGCCGGGGCTCTCGCTTGTCCGGCCGGGTAATTTCGTTAGCCGCGGCTACCTTGATTCTCGCTCGGCGTTACGCCATGCAGTTGCGCATAGAGCGGTTGCAGTTTCTGCTGCACTGCCTCGGTGTAGTAGTTGCCGTCGCGCATGCCTTGTGCCGTGATGGTATCGATCTGGTTCTGCAGATCTTCACCGCCCGCACCGCTCATGCCGATCAAGGGGTCTTCGCCCATCAACCGTCCAACCTGCGCCATACCGCGGGCAAAACTCGGCAGCGAGCCCAAAAGAGAGCCATTCTTGAGTTCGAGATTTGCGACATCGGATTCCGCACCGAACAGCGCGCCAATCGCGCGCTCGGCCAGGGCTTTGTTACGGTCATAGTCCGGTCCCCATTTATTTCGTAGCGCCGTCTCGCTTTCCTGCAGATAACGCGCATCGGCAAGTGTCTGGGTCGCCTTGCCCCGTGCCGCCAGGTCATAAAACTGATCCAGCGCTGTCTGCACCTGCGCCTCGGTGGCGCCAAGCCCATGCATGGTCTCCACGAAGCCATCCAGTGTTTCCTGTTTCTGTTGGTCGAGTTCCTCATCCGGTCCGGCCATCCACTCCGGGTGGCGTAGTTTATAGTCGCCGGCCGTTTCGGGCGCCCTCATATAGTCTGGCAGTTGCGCACGAAAGCGAGCCCAGTCTTCAGGCGGCGCGTCCGCCTCGGGGACGACGATCTTATTGGCGAATTTTCCCGTGCTGACCGCCGCGCGCAGCGCCGCATAGGATGCCGCCAGCGCGCGAACATCCGTGACACTCTCCAAGGCCTTGGCGACTTTGTCGTTGCCGTCGGCCGCCACCAGACGCCAGTTGGCGTCCGGCGAAAGACCCGCCGCCACATCCTCAGACGCCGGCTGTGTTTCCTCATCCGAAGGCGGGGTCGCCGGGCTATCGCCTGCTACAATGTTCATGCAGTCTCCATCCTTAGCCTTTAGCCCGCATCGCTTTTGTTTATCTCTGCGCGCGTCTGAGCGTCTGCCTCCGGCTCCGTAATAATCGCCGCCAGAATGCGTAGCGCCAGATTGCGTTCGCCGTCGCGGAATGCCGTCGCGTGTGAGTCACCGGCAACATGAGCCGGCTGATAGACATGCCCCCACTCCAGGATCTTGTAGAGCACCCGCTGCGCTCTCGCGTCCGTGAATGTGGCGCTAAAGTCACGGCGCAGCGCCTCGGCGGAATAACGTCGTGGATCGATCCCCCAGGCCGCGACGAGCTGCGCTTGAAAGGAGATAGGATCGGCACCGCCCTGTTTACGCCGCCACCATGGCCCGATCATTCGGCCCCGCCCACGACATCGCTTATGACTTCGACCACCTGCGCGACTTCTCTTGCGGTGCGAATCCGCTCCAACGCGTCTTCCCCCAGTAACAAGCCATCGGCGCCGTTCGCCGCGAATATGGTCCGGATCGCTTCTTCACTATTGATCAGGTCCACGGCGGCCGGGTTGAGTTCAAGAAACGGCGCGGCTTGCTCCAGCGCCCCGCGCACGGCGAGCGCTTCGATCTGTTTGCGCGCCTGGCTTACCGGACTGTCGAAGGCGAACGTGATGCGCCGGTCGCGCAGGATATCGGGCGGTGGCGCGAACGCGCCGGCTCTTTTCATCAGCCCGAACACCCGGTTGACGATCGGCGCGATATACCCTGACTCCAGCCGCCCGAAGGTCGGTCCGATCACCCGCAAGAACTCTTCCTTGCGCTCGAGGATTTCCGTTGCCGTCATCTGCGGCGCATTGATCGGCAGTTGCAGCACATTGCGAAAGAACGCCGCCCAGATCATGTCCCGGCGCTGATTTTCCATCTCCAGGCTAATCGGCAGATTGGCCCCTGTAATAAGCGGCTCCAACGGCCGCCGCCCGGCGGGCACCGAATCATAATCGATATAATTGATACCGCCTGGAAACAGTCGCACATTCGATGTCAGCCCGTCGGACGCCGCCAGCAGCGGCGGATTGGCCACCTTTTCGCCGGCATCCAAATTCGTCCGGCTCATCGCGTTCAGGGTCCGCGCATCGGCCAGGGCCAGCATCCCTGGCGAGCGTCCATAGACCTCCCCGGTGACGGTTTCCCAACGCGGAATGGCATAGGGAAACTCGTGATATCCCCCTTCGCCGATCAGATGCTCGCTATCCACATCGATCCACAGCGACGCAAACGGTTTGCCCAGAGCGCCGGGATGGTTTGGGTCCAGGTCCACACGTGGCAAAACCACATGCAGGAATTGAAAGCGCGCATCCGGTTTCGATTGCCCGCCGCCACGCAAGGCTTCCCGGGTCTTTGCGCCCAGTCGGTCCAACCCGAATTGCTGCACCGCCTGCCGCCCGCTGAAACTGAAATACCGAAACACCGTGTCGATGTCGCCCAGGCTGTTCTCGGCGATCAACGCGTCGCGCAAGTGAATCGCCCGAAAGTTCAAGCCCCGCCCTGGCACTTCCTCGGTGAACAGGATGCCGGTACCGAACACCACCAGATCCTGATCGGTCTCAAAACTACGGTCGGCGAAATGCGCCTGGTCGTCGAAGAGCGCGCGCCACAGCCGCCGGTCCACGTCGCGCAGCCAGTTCTTGACCTCGTCGATCTCGTTGAGGTCTTCGTCCTCGGCGCGAATATTGAACCATTGGCTCTGCCGGCCCTTGAGCATGCCGTCCAGCGCCGATGCCAGCCCCCGCGCGGCCTGCTGCGGCGTTGAGTCAAAAACCTGCTCCGTGCGCGACCCGCCCGCCGTGCGCGTCGCCGTAAAGTCGGCTCGATCCGTACGCAAGACCTCGGCAAGCTCCTGCCAATGTTTTTCCCAGGTACCGCGGCTCGCTTTGAGTTGTTTGGCGCGCGCCAGAAGGTCTTGAACTTGGTTATTATCGGTCATGGCGTCCTCTCCAAAAGCGGCCGGGTCGTCGCTCTACACATCGGTAATCGTCACCGTGACCACGCTCACCGAACCAAGTGTGCAATCTGTCGGACTGCTCAAAGTCAGAGTGAAGTCGCGGCTACCTTGCGCGCCGGCACGGTTGGTTATGGGGATCGTGACGACCGCCTCCGCCTGATTGGGGTTGAAGGACAATGTGCCGCTGCCGGCGGTGTAATCGGTACCGGCGACAGCACTGCCGTTCGCCGTGGCATAGGCGACCGAGCAGGACCCGACCCAGCTTTTCTCCACGGTGATCGAGACCGATCCGGCATTCTCGGCCACACTCGCCGTGGAATTCGCCAGCTGCACCACGCGGCCGGCATCGTCGCTGGCAAACGGCCCACCCTTGGCGCCCGCGAACGCCGCACCCGCTGCGTCCTTGGGTATTGCCGTCCAGGTCACGCGGCTGCCGCCGCCATCGCTGAAATCGATCACCACATAGCCAGATCCGACATTATTGGTTTCGGTGTCATTGCCGACCACTCAGAGCGATCGACCGCAGCGGGCTCGACTGCACATGCAGCATCCGCGCATTGCTCCCTGGCGCCAGACTGGCCACCACGCCACCATCGTCGAACCCGAAAGCATGGGCATCGCCCGAAACAAGCAAGATTTCGGGCACATTGTTGGCCGCGGCATAGGTCATCAAGTCGGCGAACTCGGCGGCGAATTCCACTTCCCAAGATCCGCCGATGGTACCGGGCAACGTCGAACTGCTCAGCAGCACCACCAATTTGATACCGTCCGTCTGCGCTTGGGAGAGTTGGTCCAGCACCCATTGTTTTTGGTCCCAGGACGCAAAGCCCGATGTTGTCCGCCCATCGCCGAGCGTTGTCTTCGGGCTCACCGACTGATTGCGGAATGTCCGCAAGTCCGGCATCAGGAAACGCACGCGGCCAATGGTGAACAATTGCGCATTGCTTCGTACCCAGCCGGTGGCGTCAGGCTGTGCCAAGGGGAAGTGCGGCACCAGATCGCGATAGGCAGTTATGGTGTTGCCCATGAAGTCCGCGAAGCCGGCGGTGCCTTGATGACCATCATTGGGACCGGCGTCATGATCGTCATAGATGTAGGCAACGGGAGCTGTGCGATACATTGATGCCACCTGGGCCAACCGCGTGTGCTTGCGGATTGCCGTGCGGTTGGCGGGCAAGTCGTCAGTGCTGATATCGTCATAGTGAAGGTCGCCCAGATGAACGAACAGCAGCGGCGCCTCGGCCTCGACAGCGTCGAACGTCACGTCGGGATTGCTCAGCCCCGGGTTAGTGCACGACCCGACGACGATCCGAAAATCACTCGCCGCCAGCGCCGCCGGCGTGGTCCGTATGCGCCCGGTCATCTCCCGGTCGGGAATGCCATTCACGGCGATGGCGTAGTAATAGGCTCGATCCGCTGTCAGCCCGGTCGCCGTGAATTTAGCGATATGGTAGGTATCGCCCGCATTCCCGGCCAGTGCGACACTGCTAACCTCGGCGGATTGAAACGCGAGCGGGTTTAACAACGGGCTCTCGCTGACCATTAGCGAGAGACCTGTTTTCGCCTCCAGCATTTCCGCGGTTACCGTAAAGCCGCTTGCGCTCAGAGCTCCCGACCACATCCAGTCGACGAAATGCGCCCGTCGCGCGGCCCGCCCTCCCAGCAGCCTGCCGGGGCTCTTGATGAGCATTTAGGCTACTTCCGTGACAGCGAGTGTTCCGTCGACACTGGCGCGCAATGCCGCGATCTTGTCCCTGCCATGCACCACCCGTACATACTCAGGCACGCCGGCCGGCAGGAACATATCGGCACTCGTCGCGGTAACAATCGGTGGTCGATACCAGCCGCGCCACTTGCACGGTCTCCGGCGCGACCAGTGGCATCAGGTAGCCATCGCGCAGGCTGGCCCATTCCCCGTCCGTAAGCGCACGATTGAATATCGCCACAGCACTTATGTCTCCTTCCAGGAATTGGCTAAGTCCGCCCGAGCCATCGATCGCAAACAGCGTCGAACCCGTGGGGCTTGTCGTGAACAAATTGTTCGAGAAGGGCGAACCGTTATCGCCTACCTGAAACGCTTCGTTGTCCAACGCGGTTTCGCCACGGCCGTCTACCGCGTTGATGCGGCCGCTAAATGCGTGCCAACGGCTGTCTGCCGCGTCCGCCAAACTGTCCGGCTCCTGTAGCTCCGCGGTCGCAGCACCCCGCGCCAACACCTCGATCTTGTTCGCGGCGGTGAAGCGCACTGAAAATTGCGGTGTCGAGCTGCTGTTCGAGATGCACCAGATGCGCTGCGAAGCACCGGTCTTTGTGGCCTTGCTGACCCCCACGATCGTGGCTTCTTCGTCCCGGGGGCTGGTGAAGATCACCGGCCCGGTCATGTAGCTTGCAAGACCGTCGCCACGCACGCTGGCCCGCCCATCCGGTGTCGCATTGGCGATCAGCTTTGGCTGATTGGCTGCCGTCGGTTGGGCCATATGGTTGCCCGCGCCCGACTTGTCCAGCCACGCGGTGACGAAGCGGTCCGCCCCGGACTCGCGCAAGGTGAGCGTCGAAGCGTCGAACGCCTCGAACCACTGGATAAGCCCACTAAAGTCCGATGGTCGCACCGCTCTCGTTAACGGGTTAATCCGGCGGCCGACGACTTCCGCCGTTGCAGCACTGGTGCTGCCCACCGCCACGGACTGTGTACGGATCGGCCGCAAGACCGGAAGAGCGGCGCCGCCGCCGTCTCGTGGCAATTGCATCGTCGTTGTCATTCCTCTGTTCTCCTATGGCTGCCGACCGGAAATTTGCGCCGTCCCGTGCAGTTGTTGGTACAGCGGGCGGAGTTCGTCTTGCACGGCGTTGCTGTAATACGCGCCGTCCTTCCAGGCCTGCGCGGTAATCCTGTCGATTTCCCCCTGCAGGTCTTGATCTTGTTTTTTGGCGGTTACTGGCGCCCCACTGATCGCTTCCACCATCGCCCGGTCGAGGCGCACGGAATCCGGATCGCCGGGCGTGGCGGCGAGGGACCGCCCCAACGCCGACAGCGCCGAGAGAATTTTCGGCGACGCAACCGCCACCTGGCCTGACATCTCCGCCACAAATCCGGGCGCCGCGGTTTCGATTTGCTCCAACGCCCGCCTGGCGAATGCAGTATTCACCGCTGCGTCTTCGCCCCAGCCGCGCCGCAACGCCCCTGCTTCCACCGGAAAGGCTTCCGCGATTTCCGCGAACACGGCGTCGGTGTATCCTTCCGGGATTGGGGCGCCGATTTGATCAATCGTCACCCCGGCCCCATTTTCTTCGGCGCTGGCGGCTTCGGTTTCTTCATGGCTGGCAGTTGCCTCGGCCGGCGGCGCATCTATGGGCGCGCTTACCGTCTCGGCATTTTCGTCTTTCATGCGTTTTTCTCCGCTTCTTTGCGTGTGCTGTCCGAGGCCGGCAGCAATAGGTCCGATGTCCACACCGCCTCCCAAGTCACCCAGGGGGCCGGCTCGGTACCGTCATTCTTGCCCTCGAAGCCCAGCCCGATAACATGGGCGAGTTTGCGCCCCAGATACCGTTGCATGCGGCTATGCAGACTGACGGATATAAGGTGGTCGGACGCGCCTTCTGGGCCGAGATATTTGCTACGGATGAGCCTGATTGCGCGGCCGACTTTGTCCAAAGCTTGCAAGCCTTCGGCGAAATTATCCGCCGCCGCTTCGAGCGTTTGTATGTGTTTGTCCCGGCGTTTCAGCAGCCTGAGGATATCCTGGTTGGCATCGGCCGGACCGGCGCCGGCTTTGGTTTGTCTGCCACTCACGAGGATGTTCGGCCGAGCAGTGCGGGGCGGCGAACCGCCACTCTGCTGGTATCGCCCAGGCCGCTTGTCAGTATCTGCGCTGCCCGGCCTTGTCGCCGCCTCAGCGCGTTTTTCTCCAGCCGCTTTAGTTCGTCTGCTTCGGCATCGTCGCCGGCCACCACCGGCAAGGGCGCGGGCGGCGGCGGTAATTTCGGCTTTGGTGGCGAAAAAAAAGAACCCATAAGGTGATCACCTTCGTAGATGCTTGAGGAGTTGATAGGGGGTCTGTATCCAGGGCGCGCGCAGACCGAGAACACGCTTCGTCGCGCCCACGCAGGTTGCCGCGATCCAGGGCCAGCCGAAGCGGCGGCGCCGCCGCACGGTTTCCACGACTTCAAACCCTTGGCGGCGATAGAATCCGGCCAGATCGAATCCTACGTTTGCGACGACCGCGAATTCCGGGTTGCCGGCGCGGCCATCGATTGCGACCCAATAGTCACCGGCCGCCAGGGCAACAAACACATGCTGGTACTGCCTGTGCAGCCACCGTCTGCCCGTACCGGCGCCAAAGTGATGGAACACGACCAGCGTGCGCGCCAATTCCTCGCCCGCCATGGATGCCATCCTCGGATATATCAGACCGCCACCGGCGGTCGGAGTGTCAGGGCCGCCGCCGCGGGTCTACCGCCAGTTCCGCCGAAGCCGGCTGCAGCCGCCGGCCGCGATCCTTACGCACGGTCTCCGCGAAGGTGAGCGCCAGCGCATCGCCACCATCGGGCGATCCAAAACCCTGCCCCAACCGTTTCTTGATGTCGTCTTTTGATTCAAGAACCAGCCGCGAGTTGCTGTCGAATTTCGCTGTCGGCGCGCAGATATCCGCCTGCAGCGCGTTGTCGTCGGGAATGTCGCAGCCGCCGGGGTCGGCGAACCATTCACTCATGAGTCCCCACATTTCCGCGCGCTTGTTGGCGAAGCGCTCGGGTTCCAGCGCCCGGCTGCCGAAATTGATCCCGCGCATCTTGCGATAGCCTCTTTCTTTCAGCCGGTCCACGACCCCCGCGCCCAGGCCGGTAACATCGACAAAAGTCATATCCGGCTTCAGGCGGTCTATTTCCCGCCCGATCAAGCCGGAGACTTCCATCAAATCATCGCTGTCTATGGTCAGATTGACCCGTTGCCCGGCGGCACGCCCGGCGCGGTCGATAATCCGTGTTTTATCGCCGCCCCCGCGCGCGATATCGATGCCCAGGATCAGGGGCGCGTGGCCGCTATCCACGACGATGTTCCGCCGTGCGGCGGTCACCAGCTCGGGCCGGATAAAGGCCGTACGTCCTGAATGCTGGAATGCTTCCTCGATGGTTGCGGGATATTCCTGCATGAACAGCCAACACGGCTCATCCCAGGAGGCGCCGCTTGCCTGTGCCAAAAACCCGTTCTTGCGCCATGCCCAATAGGCCTGCGCGGCGTTTAGCGAATGCAGGCGGGTATAGTCGCGCCAGGCTTCCGGCGCCCGCCAATCCTCTGGCGGGCTGGACCTGTAACCGGTGTGCCAAAACCACGGCACGAAAATCAGTTCATACGGCCCGGTCTTCTTGACCGCCGCCATGCATAGATCGTGGAAAACGCCGCCAACGCCGTTCGCCGTCGATTCTAGAATGATTTCCGTCCCGGCTTCCTCGGGGACCGCCTCCAAGGCGCCGGCCATATGGCTTTCGGCATTCGGCCAGTAGGCGACTTCCGAGCCGTGAAACAGCTGGATCGTGCGCCCGCGCCCCACCGTTTTGGCCCCAGCCGTCCCCACTTCAAAGCCGCTATCCAGCCGGTCGAAATACAAAGACCTCGCATTGGCGCGGCTTGCATGGGGTCTCATCAGGGAAGGGCAATGGGCATGAAACCGTTGCACCATTTCGAACACCGCTTCGGTGGAATCCTGTGCCGGTGTCAAAATGAAGGCCCGCTTGCCGAAGTCATGGGTCACTTGGTGATAGGCGCGCGCCTCCACATAGGTCGAACACCCCCATTGCCGGGATTTTGGGATCAGCATCCGCACCTTGCCCGTGCGCGCTCGCTGATCTTCGATCGCACGATGCAACCGCCGTTGCGGTGTGTTCAGCATCAGCGGCGCGATCTGGCCCGTTTTCGTGCGGATTTTCAGGCACCGCGCCGCATAATGCACCAGGTCGTTCTTGAGCTTTTGCCGGACAGCCCGTTCTCGTTTCGAAAGATTTGCGCTCACTCCAGCGCCTCGAGCGCCTCTTCATGATGGTAATGTACGTCCACTCGATCCGCGAACAGGCCGTAATGTTTGCCCAGCAACTCCAGCGCCCGATTAGCAACCGCACCCTGATAGCTGCTCCGGCCGCTTGTCTTGCCGTCGCTGTCTAGGGATGGGTCGCCCATGGCGCGCTCCACATTCTCCACCAGCCGCCGAATGATCCAGCTCTGTCCGATTTCACCCGGTGCCGTCCGGCCGCGCGTTTCGATGATTGCTGCAATTTTCGGACTGCCCAGCAGCGCCTTTCCGCGAGTAGCCGCTGACTTGGCGGTGTACCCGGCGCTGACAGCCGCCTGGGCCGGTTCTTCCCCGGCCACATAGGCATCGATGAAATTCTGTTGTTTGGCCGTCAAAGTCATTTGCGGGCCCATCACTGGCTGATCGGAGTTGGCATTGGGCTGCCGCGGCATGGCCCGGGCAAAACAACACCCGCCGCGGAGTTACCGGGGCGGGTGCATTTGTGCGACCTTGAATTTCGTGCACTCTACCGCCGTGTCAGCGGCAAGGCAAGAAAAAAAGTGTGCTAAAACAATATCTTAAGGCTTAGTTCATGCGATCTTGGCAGGCCGCGTTTTCCCGCTGTCCGATTGCGCGGCGAGACCGAACTCGCGCACCAATGCATCGAGCCCCATTTGCAGGGCCTGCTGCCGTCGTTCATCGCCGCCACGTATTTGTCCCATCTTCAGTCGCAGGAACCATGCCGGCAGCCGTTGTTCCATGGCGGTGTTTCTGACTTCTTGCCACGCCAGCTGGCCGCAGTTTTTCAGCACCTCGCAACATCTGGCATAACGGTCCACACCGGCCGGGTCGCCTTCTGATTCCGACGCCTTGCGCGGGCGGTAGGGGTCATACACGCGGGCGGCCGATGGAAACGGTTTGCCATAAAGTCTCCAGCGTAAGATCGCGAACCGCCATGCGGCGTGAACCTGGTCCTCGGTGAGAAAGCCGTTTAGCAGCAAGATACCCAGTGGATCGCCGGCCAGTTGGTCTCGCTGGTTTTGGCTGCCGACCAGGGCCGCGCGTTTGCGCATAAGTTCGTCAGTACCGTGATCGGTCCGGGTACGTCCGGCCCGGCTGGTTTGATGTCGCAGCGCGTTAGGGTCGCGCTTGCGTCCACGTCGCCCCATCTATGGTTTTGATGATCTAGAGCGGTCAGGGATGCTGGCATTCGGCATGGCGTCCTCCTTTGACTCTCATGGGTAGTATTTCTTTTGTTGTGGCTGCGCGCCGTAGGGCCATTGACTAGGATGTCGTAGTAAGGAACACTTACATACAATGTCAAGAAAAACTTTCCATGCGGCGAACATGGACAACTCGCATAATCCGGGCATGGGCTTGGGCGAACGGATAGCGACCCGCCGCGTGGCGACTGGGATGAGCCAGGCGGAATTGGCGCGCCGCTGCGGTATTAGTCGAGAGGCGGTAGCGCAATGGGAGTCGGGGGCCACGCAACCCGCGACCAAACGTTTGATTGACATTGCCGAAGCGCTCCGGGTGGAGGTCACCTGGTTAATCGGCGGGACCCAGGATCCGAATATCGAAATTCGGCGTCGTGTTCAGAGCGCGCGCGAAATGCTCGGCCTGAGCCAGCTTGATATCGACGAGATTTTGGACCAGAACCCGGGTTACACGCAGGATCTTGAGACTGGCGCCCGGGCGATTTACGACACCCTTTTGCGGCGCATCGCCGGCCGCCTCCACCTGCGGCTGGAGTGGCTGATCGACGGTACTGGTCCGGCGGTCGACCCGGTCGAATTTCCGGGCGGACCGCCGACCCGGCAGGAATTGCTCAGGCAGGCGCTGGAAAGAAAGGAAATGGTCAGTCAGGCTCTGGACTATCGCGCGGTGCCGGCGACCGCGTCGATGCCCCGTGATGTTGCGATTTTGGGGGTGACGGTCGGCGATGACAACGTCGATTTTTGCCTCAATGGCAACGTCATCGACCATGTCAGGCGGCCGCCGGGCCTAGCCGGTGCCAGCAATGTCTTTGCCATATATGTCATTGGTGATTCCATGTATCCGCGTTTTGAGGAGGGCGATCTCGTTTACATCCAAACGGGCCGGCCGCCAAAATCGGGCGATGACGTCGTCGTTGAACTCCGCGGAGACGCTGGCAAGCCCGGTAATTGTTATATCAGGCGCCTCGTGCGGCGCACCTCGAACGATATCCAGCTATCGCAATTTACCCCTCCCATCGACGACATTCGGATCCCCACGGATAGGATCCGCGAGATCTACCGAATCGCCCGAGTCTCGGAGCTGCTTGGGGCCTAGTCGAGGACTTCTTCTAATTGAATGACCTAGTACTTAAGGGCGATTATAGGGGTTTTACTGCGCCGACCGAAAGTAATACTTGACAACAGACGTAAGAAAGGATTACTAAGTTTCAGCTTTTGAGGAGGAATGCGACATGAGGAATCCTTTTATTGGCTGGAACCTAGATGCACTTACTACCACCAAAGGTTGGTTTGCCGATATTGAGCAGACACTGACAAGTCTCCTGCAGCGCTGCCAGGCAACTCGGATCGACGTCGTGGATGCCAGGATATTGTTGGAACGTCTCGAAGATGCTCTGGGCGATTGCCGCGGCGCGATCCATCAGCTCGTTGAGGCCCAGCACGAGGCGCACAAGAACGCGCAGGGATACGCCCAGGCTGTGGGCCGGGCACTCCGCGCCGCGGGTTGAGGCGCCGGCATGGAACGGCAGCTTACGCCCCGCGAATATGAAGTCCTGACGCTTGTCGCGCGCGGGCACACGAATCGTGAAATCGCGCGAACCCTGCAGTTGGCGGAGTCGACGGTAAAGGTCCACATGCGCAACATGTGCCGGCTTATCGGGCTCCGCAACCGGGTCGAGTTGGCGATATGGCGCGAACGAAACAGTCCGATGCCCGGTTTGGCGGCGAGCCGGTCATCGGGAGGCATCGCTGGTTAGCCCGGCATGGGGCGGATTTCGCAACGCAGCGGTCCGGCGCCCCAAGGCCGGCCGACCTGCCGCTGCGGTCGATGCCAGCCCCTATCTCTGCCGGCCGCCGCGCAATTTCGACTTGATGGTGGGACCGTATAAATCCCTGGCGAAAGCCAATCTCCGCCGTCGTCAAATCAAGAATTTCGACAACTCACCGGGCGTCTTGCGGATCGTCAAGGTCCCGAGTGGTTACTGGGTGATGCGGCAGGTCGAACGACTGGGCCAATAGGCACTGTAAGCCCCATTCTCGCCGCCGCGGAGATCGCCTTGTTTTGGCCGCCATGTCCGATAAGATCGCGAGCCTTAGGGCACGACTATGCTGCCAAGGGCTGGCATAAGTAATTTGCTCGCCTAATTCGAGAGGCCAAAATGTCGAAAACCAAGGTCGCGATTATCGGATCTGGGAATATTGGCACCGATCTGATGATCAAGATCGCGCGCTTGTCCCAGACCCTGGAAGTTGGCGCGATGGTGGGTATCGATCCTGATTCCGACGGCCTCGCAAGGGCAAGCCGGATCGGCGTCCCGACGACCCATGAGGGCATCGACGGCCTGGTCGCCATGCCTGAATTTGCCGATATCCAAATCGTTTTTGACGCCACTTCGGCCGCCGCCCACGCCCGTCATAGCGAGGTGCTGCGCGCCCACGCTAAACAGATAGTCGATCTGACCCCGGCCGCCCTTGGCCCCTACGTTGTGCCGACGGTCAATCTTGACCAGCATTTGGAAGCCCCCAACGTCAGCATGGTGACCTGCGGCGGACAGGCGACCATCCCCATAGTGGCGGCCGTCCGCAGCGTCGCGACCGTGCCCTTCGCTGAAATCGTCTCCTCCATCGCCTCCAAGTCCGCCGGGCCGGGCACACGGGCCAACATTGACGAATTCACCGTGACCACGTCCCGGGCCATAGAGGCGGTCGGCGGTGTCGAGCGTGGCAAGGCGATCATTGTCCTTAATCCCGCTGAACCGCCCCTGCTCATGCGCAACACGGTGTTCTGCCTCGCCCAGGAAGGCACCCCGGAAGACATCTCGGCCGCCGTCGAGGCAATGGTCGCCCGCGTGCAAGAATATGTCCCCGGCTACCGTCTCAAGCAGCAAGTCCAATTCGAGCGTATCGGCCATAATGACCCATTGCACATTCCCGAGATGGACAGCGATTTCACCGGCCTGAAGGTCAGCGTATTTCTCGAGGTTGAAGGCGCGGCGCACTATTTTCCGCCCTATGCCGGCAACCTCGACATCATGACCTCCGCCGCGTTGCGCACCGCCGAACGTCTGGCCGAGCGCGCCGGGGTCGCGGCATGAGCAGCACCGGGCCGGCAGGCAAGCTCTACATCCAGGACGTCACCCTGCGCGACGGCATGCACGCGATCCGCCACCAATACGGCCTCGACCATGTGGTTGAGATCGCCAGGGCCCTCGACGTCGCCGGTGTCGACTCAATTGAGGTCTCCCACGGCGACGGCCTTTCGGGATCCAGCTTCAACTATGGTTTTGGCAAGCACACGGACTATCAATGGATCGAGGCCGTTGCCGCGACCCTCAAGCGTGCCAAACTTGCCACGCTCCTGCTGCCCGGTATCGGCACGGTAGAGGATTTGAAACGCGCCCATGGCCTCGGCGTGACCTCCGTGCGCGTCGCCACCCACTGCACGGAGGCCGATATTGCCGAGCAGCATATCGGCGCTGCCCGAGATCTCGGCATGGACGTCGCCGGCTTTCTCATGATGGCCCATATGAGTCCGCCCCAGGAACTCGCCCAGCAGGCCAAGTTAATGGAGAGTTTCGGCGCCCATTGTGTCTACGTCACCGATTCCGGCGGCGCCATGACCATGGACGGCATCACCGAGCGCTTCCGCGCCTATGACGAGGTCCTCAACCCCGAAACCCAGCGCGGCATCCATGCTCACCACAATCTCAGCCTCGGCGTCGCCAATTCGGTTGCCGCGGTCCAGGCCGGCGCCATCAGGGTCGATGCCTCGCTTGCCGGCATGGGTGCCGGCGCCGGCAACGCGCCCCTTGAGGTCTTCATCGCCGTATGTGACCGCCAGGGCTGGCAGCATGGCTGTGACCTTTATGGTTTGATGGACGCCGCCGACGATCTCGTCCGGCCGTTGCAGGACCGGCCGGTTCGGGTTGACCGCGAGACCCTGACCTTGGGTTATGCCGGCGCCTATTCCAGTTTTCTGCGCCATGCCGAGCACGCCGCCAAGCTTCACGGTGTCGACACCCGTGAGATCCTTGTCGAACTTGGCCGTCGCCGTATGGTCGGCGGCCAGGAAGACATGATCATCGACGTCGCCCTCGACCTGTCCAGCCGGGATTAGGCGCCGGTCGGGTCCGACAGCGCCGCCCGGCTATGTTATCTTGCTGCGCGAGGAGACAAAATAGCGGCCATGAAACGCCATCCTTGGTTCGAACCTCTTAGCCGGCGCGTTATCACGACGCTGGTCTGCGTCGGCTGGCTAACATTCGAGTTAGTCATCCAGAGCGAGCAGGGCATTTGGCTTTGGCTGGCCGTTTTTGCGTCGGTCTATGCCATATGGAGCTTCTTCCTCTCCGGCCAATATCGCGGCGAACCGCCGGCGGACGAAACCTAGCCACGGCTACTGCTGGCGAGCGCTGCCGCCAAATTACCCCGCCTGTGGATCTTTACCTCATCGAGTCCGAGCCAGTTTGCCAGCCGCACCAACTCTTCTCCCAGCCTCTCGGCAACCCGGCCCTTATCGATGTTCGCCTCGCCATGGCTGGCGAACACTTGCAGGATACCGGCCTGCCGGTCGGCCTTCAGATCGACCCGGGCCACCAGCCCTTCGTCCAGCAGGAACGGCAGGACATAGTAGCCATATTGCCGCTTCGCGGCGGGTGTGTAGATCTCGATCCGGTAGCGGAAGCCAAACAGCCGCTCGGCCCGCGAACGCTCCCAGATAAGCGGGTCGAAGGGCGTCAGCAATGCCGCGCCGGTAACCCGCCGGGCACGGGCCCCGTTATGTCGCAAGCCCGGTTGCCGCCAACCCTCCACCCGGCACTCCAGCAAATCGCCGCTATCCACAAGATCCCGGACGCAAGATTGCGACGACTTGGCCGGCAGGCGGAAATAGTCCCGCAAATCGGCCGCCGTCGCGATGCCATGCGCTTTTGCGGCGATCAGCACCAGCGCCCGCTGCGCGTCCCCTTCGGCCGGTGTCGGCCGCGCCAATATCTCGGCCGGCAAGACCCGCTCGGTCAGATCGTAAACCCGCTCGAACCCGCGCCGTGTCGCCGTCGTAACCCGGCCGCACCAAAACAGATACTCCAGCGCGATCTTGCCGTCGCGCCGCCCCCACCAGGGGCCACGCCGCTCGCCGGAATTTTCTATTTCCCGGGCGGTGAGGGGCCCTTTGTCGGTAATCTCTTGCAGTGCTGCATCGACGAAATCGCGGCGTTCCCGGGCAAACGTCCTGTAGCCTTTGTAGATACCCTCGCCGCGCTCGGCCTGCGCCATCCGCCATCGCAACAGCGGCTGCGCTTCGAACGGCAGCAGCGAGGCTTCATGGGCCCAATATTCGAACAGCCGCCGCCGCCGTGGGTGGAAAGCCTTGTCGTCCAGCATGGCGCGGTCGTAACAGCCAAGCCGCGAATATACCGGCATATAGTGCGAGCGCAGGAAGACATTGACGGAATCGATCTGCAGCAGCCCCATCCGCGCGATTGCTTGCCGGACGTGGCGCCATCCGGGTTCTCCGTCCTTTGGCCGCTTGCCGAACCCCTGGGCCGCCAAGGTAACTCGTCGAGCTTCCGCCCGGCTGATCCATTCCACCGCCAATGTGCCTTATCCTCGCAATTCCAGGGAATTGGTTGCCGCCCTCGCTCACCATTTGTGTCGGCTATGCGCTTTCGTTTAAGGTCGGGATCAGCACCAAGTGAAAGTAATTCTATGATCATCGCGCGCCAGCAGGAGATATTAGATCTCGCCAAAAGAACAGGAAAGGTATTGGTGGATACCCTGGCCAATAAGTTTGACGTGACCCCGCAGACGATCCGCAAGGACCTCAACGATCTGTGCGGCAAACGGCTCCTGACACGCGTTCATGGCGGCGCCGTTCTGTCCTCCAGTGTCGAGAATGTTCACTATGACGCGCGGCGCATGATCGCCAGCGGCGAGAAAGCCGATATCGGCCGGGCCGCGGCCAACCTCATACCCGACAATGCGTCGTTATTCGTCAATATTGGCACCACCACCGAAGCCGTGGCCCAGGCGCTGCTTCAGCACAGCGGGCTCATGGTCATCACCAACAATATCAATGTTGCCAATCTGATGCGTCCCTACCAGGGCAGCCAGGTGATCATTGCCGGCGGTCTGGTACGGTCCACGGACGGCGGTATTGTCGGCGAGGCCGCGGTCGATTTCATCAACCAGTTCAAGGTCGATTTTGCCGTCATCGGCGCCTCGGCGATTGATAGTGACGGCGTTCTTCTGGACTTCGATTTTCGCGAGGTGCGGGTCTCCCAGGCCATTCTGGCCAACGCGCGCCACGTCATTCTTGCAGCCGACGCCACCAAGCATAAACGCACAGCACCCGTCCGCATCGGCCATATCTCCCAGATCCACACATTTGTAACCGACCATTGCCCGAATGGTGGTTTTCGTAAGCTGGTTCGAGAATTCGGTATTCGGCTTATCGAAACCGGCGAAACCAAGGCTATGCCTGATGCGCCCGACACCATGGCGGCAAAATAGCCTCTATTTACGGCTACATATTCGATTGACTTTCGGTTATCTTCATTTAAGGCTAAGACGAACCAACATGCTGCGACTTCTTGGAGGGTAAAAGCGTGCCGCCGGCCGATTTTGACGTCCTCGTCATTGGCGGAGGGATCAACGGCTGCGGCGTCGCGCGCGACGCTGCGGGGCGCGGTTATTCTGTTGCTCTATGCGAAATGAACGACCTTGCCAGCGGCACCTCGTCATGGTCGACAAAGCTCATTCATGGCGGCTTGCGCTATCTGGAATATTACGAATTCCGGCTCGTGCGTGAAGCCCTGGCTGAGCGCGAGATCCTGTGGGCGAGCGCCCCCCACATCATTCGTCCCCTGCGTTTTATTTTGCCCCACCATAAGGCGCTTCGCCCGGCCTGGTTTCTCCGGCTTGGCCTGTTCCTCTATGACCATATTGGCGGCCGCAAGAAGCTGCCGGGCACCAAAACCCTGGATTTGACCCGCGATGACGCTGGCAAGCCCCTGAAACCCGTTTTCGGTAAGGCGTTCGAATATTCCGACTGTTGGGTCGACGACGCCCGCCTTGTCATCCTGAATGCCCGCGATGCCGCCGACCGTGGCGCCGTTATCAAGACCCACACCAAATGCATTTTAGCCGCGCGCGAGGATGGCATTTGGCGGGTGACCCTCCGCGATACCGGCACCGGCGCGGAAGAGACCGTGACCGCACGGTTGATCGTCAATGCGTCCGGGCCCTGGGTCGACGACGTGCTCGGCGCATCCTTGGGCAGCAACACGGCCAAAAATATTCGTCTGGTTCAAGGCAGCCACATTGTCGTCCCGAAAATCTTTCAGCACGACCGCTGTTATACCTTACGAGCAGGACTTTACCCTGATTGGCACCACCGATCAGGACTATCTCGGTGATCCCGCCGAAGTCGCCATAACCCCGTCGGAGATCACCTATCTATGCCAGGCGGCAAGCGAGTATTTCAGGCAGCCCGTTAAGGAGAGCGATATCGTCTGGACTTTTTCCGGCGTCCGCCCCCTCTATGACGACGGCGCATCCAGTGCCCAGGAGGCGACGCGCGACTATGTCCTGCGCCGGGACGGCAGCGGTGACGACGCCCCGCTCGTTAATATTTTCGGCGGTAAGATCACGACCTACCGCCGCTTGGCTGAATCCATGCTTGAATTGATCGAACAGTCGCTTGGCAAGCGGCGGCCGCCTTGGACCAAAACCGCGCACCTACCGGGCGGCGATTTTGCCGTTGACGGTTTCGACCAGTTGCTTGCACGCGTCAGGTCCAAATATCCCTTTCTCGGCGACTCGCGGTCCATGCGCATGGCCCACGCCTATGGCAGCGACATCTGGCAGCTTCTTGGCGATGCCGCCACTGCCGCCGATCTCGGCCCTGACTTTGGTTGCGGACTGACCGGTCGGGAGGTCGATTATCTAATCGCCAAAGAATGGGCACGCTCCGCTGACGACATCTTGTGGCGGCGCAGCAAACTTGGCATCAGCATGACCCCTGAGCAAGCCGTGCATCTGGACGGTTGGATACGCAGCCGCCGGACCGTCCGGCGCCCGAATGTCTCCCCGGTGGCCAGTTCGCGCTAGTCGCCGGTCGTCACTTTATCGCAGAAACGTGGCAGGCCCAGCGCCCGGTTACTCCGTGCCGCCAAGGCGATCGTCCAGGCCTGGACGCTCGGCAGCATCGCGAACACGGCCGCCAGACCGTCGCCGGGCCGAAATGAAAGACCCGTGGCGCCCGGTGGTAGGACGCCGCCGGCTGCATCGAACACCACCATTTGGCCACCGGCCTCATCGACGAACCCGGCCAATGCCGCCCCATGTTTTTCTGTATTTGGCCCCTGGAACAGAACAACAGTCGACTCCTCGGCCAGCATTTCTATCGGTCCGTGCCGCAATTGCCCGCCCTCGAGCGCCAAGGCCGGTACACGGCCCAGCTCCATACTGCCCAGGGCCGCCATTGCCGCGAGGCCGTCGAAAGTACCGCGCCCCGAATAGACCATGGATCGCCGCCCGGACGGGATCGTCTCGAGCGCCGCCTCTAGGTCCCCATGCACGCCGGCCTCCTTGTCCCGGTCATAGCCGTCCTCGCCGGGCTCCGCGCCGAGCCCATCCAGGATCATGCTGTAGAGCACCAGTGACAGAGCAAAACTGCGGGTGGCGGCAAAGCCGATCTCACGCCCGCCCGCGGCCAGCATTGTCGGCACGGCCCGCGCCAGCCCGCTGTCGGCTGAAAGCGAAAGCCCCGTATGATGGCTCAGATCTTCCTTGGCCGCGAGATAGTGCGCGACTTCGCCGGAATCGCCTGATTGCGAGACCAGAATCACGGTCTTGCCAGCGGTTGGCAATGGCGTCGAGAGCTGCTCCGACAAGGCCACCGCCACCGCGTCCAGTCCACGCGCGCGCAGGCGGGCGGCGGCGATCTGGTTAACATGGTGTGACGCCCCCATGCCAAGCAGCAAGGCGCGCCTGGTCACAC
>QIGO01000045.1 GCA_003230015.1 Alphaproteobacteria bacterium
CATAGACATCCTCATGGCTGAGCAGCAGATTCTCCACTTCCTTGGGATAGATATTCTCACCGCCGCAGTTGAACATGTCGTCGGTGCGTCCACGAAAATAATAGAAGCCTTCTTCATCCAGATGGAATAGGTCGCCTGTCGCCAGCCAGCCATCCTTGATCCGCTCGGCGTTGACTTCCGGCAGGTTATGATAGCCTGGTGTCACCCCGGGGTTGCGTACCCAAAGTTCGCCGTCATGCGGGTCCTCCTGCCCATCCGTGCCCACCAGTTTGATCTCCCCTTCCGGCCAGGCGACGCCGCAGCTGCCGAAGGGCACCTTGCGGCCGTCCAGCGGCGAGCCGATCATCACCGGCCCACCCTCGGTCAATCCATAGGATTCGCCTACTCTTACTTGGAAGGCATCCTCCACCGCCCGCATCAGCGCCTCCTGCACCGGTGCCGAGCCCAGTTTAAGATCCGTCAGGGCCGAGAAATCCAGGCTCTCGATCAGGTCTTTTTCTTGCAGCAGCAATGTGAACACCGCCGGCACCGACCCGGCATGATTGCAGCGATACCGCGCCAATGTTTATGTTTCCAAGAATCGCCGTGGTTCGAAATTTGGCAGCAGCACCACCGAGCCGCCGCAATGGAGCATCGGCTTGATCGCCCCCGCCATGGCGTTTTTGTGATACAGCGGCACGGCGGCCAGCGCCCGGTCACCGTCGCCCGACGGCCAGTATTTCTGTACCGCCCGTATCCACCAAAGCTGCCCCGCATGGGTCAGCACGACCCCTTTCGGCCGCCCCGTGGAGCCCGAGGTATAGGGCTGAAACGAGGGATGGTCGTCGGCCAAATCCGGCGCCTCGAAACTTGTTGCCGCTGCCATCAGCGCCGGTTCATAGGACTGCCAACCTGACGGCACCGGATCGAAGGCAAATTTATGCTCTAGGCTGGCTCTATTCACCACATCGACGATAAAAGGGTTGCAGGACGGCTCCACGAACGCCGCTTTGCAGCCGGCATCCTTGATAGTGTAGTCGAGCACACCCGCACCCAATTTGATATTGAGGGGCACCGGAACCACCCCCGCTCGCATTGCGCCATACATGATCTCGACGAATTCAAAGCGGTTGCCTATGGCCATGGCCATACGGTCGCCGGGCGTCAGACCTAAATCAGTGACTAGCGAAGCAAACCGGTTAAGCCGTTCCTCCATCTCGCCATAACGCACTTCGCGCGGCGGTTCCCGGCTCAAATCGATGATCGCGATATTGTCCGGTGCACGCCCGACTGGCTCGCTGCACCAATAGCCCATATTATTCTCGGTTCGACTCATATCCCCGCCCTAAAAAATCCCCTCTTGCGCCGCCGCCTCTTGGCCGGCGATGCGCCCGCCGATGAAACACTCGGCAAGATTACCGCCCGACATGTACAAATGGCCAAAGACGCTGCCCAGTTCGCCCGCCGCGTAGAGCCGTGGAATTGGCTTGCCATAAACATCGATAATCCGCTGCCGGGCATCATGCACTGGCCCGCCATGCGTGTTGGAGACCACCGGCCACACTTGCGCATACGTGAAGGGTGGTTTGACGATGGCCACCATGCTTGACGCCGGCCGACCCTGGTCATCGTCGATGCCGTCCTCGCATTGCCGGTTCCAGCGCTCCAGACTTTGCGTCAATTGGTCTCCAGGTACCTCAATGGCCTCGGCCAACGCCGCCACACTGGCCGCCTGGCGCAGAATGCCACTCTCGATCTCGGTTTGGTTGTCCCCGCTCCAGTCGAATTGCAGGCCGCGCTCGTGATAGGTCGGCCGCCCCAGGGCGTACATATTACGGCCGTCTTCGTCGACGATCAGCCAGGCTGGAATTGCCGGATAGCTCTGACTCTCCGGGTCGAACCGTTCCAGGCCACGGGCGCCGGTGTCTTGCAAATAGGGCTCATATTCATTCATGAACCGCACGCCATGGCGGTCCAGCAGGATCCAGGGCATCCGCACATCGCTCCGCAGCCCTTCACCAGGCAGCCAATCCGGCAGGCGTTTGGTGCGGATGGCAAAGGGATAGTTGCGATCCACATGGCGAAAGCCATAGGTCCCGTGGAAATGCCACATATGCCAGAGTGCGGCACCCAGATCCTGGGCCATACGGATGCCGTCACCGGTATTGCCACGGAAAGCGGCACTAAACACCGGCTTGGCTTGCCAATGTTGAATTTGCAGGTCGCTATTGCCCTCGAAACCGCCGCAGGCAAGGACCACCCCGCGCCGTGCTTTTATGGCCCGGCCGCCGGCCAGCACACCCACGACATTGCCCCCTCCATCGGCGATCAACCGCTCGGCCGCTGTCTCCAGTTTTGGTGCAATGCCACGCGTCGCCAGATTATCCGCCACGACCTTGAACAGCATCGCCCCGGCAGGCGAGCCCCGCACCTGCGGGTAGGCTTGCGCCGCATCGAAACCCGGGATCGCGTCGATGGTCACGAAACCAAAACTGTCATGGCCGGGCAGGGGATAGTTCCCGCTCGCGCCGCGCTCGCCAACCACCGCCCCATTCACTTGCGCCAGCGCACGAACATCATCGGCTAACCGGACCATCCCATGGGCCAAAGCCGCCAGCACGGATTGCTCGGCGGTACCGCCATTTGTCGCCGTCAAATAGGCCAGGGCGGCTTCCGCGTCATTGGTGATGCGCAAGCCGCCCGCCGAACAAATGGAGATGCCGCCGGGGTCGGGCATTTTTTCCAGCACCACCACTTCCGCGCCGTCGTCATGGGCCGCAATCGCCGCCACCGCTCCGGCGTAACCGCAGCCGACGATAACGACGTCACAGCACTCGTCCCATTTTTCTGGCGGGCTTGGCCTAGCCATCTTGCGCAAACAGCGCCCGCAGCCCGGCGACGAGTTCCTCGGCCATGGCCGACAAAATGGCCTCACCCTTTTTCGCCGTGGCCAGGCTGGGGTCCCCACGTACGCCCGTAGCGCTGAAATCGGCGCCGGATTCCGGATCGCTGCTGAACACGGTCGGCTGGTAAAAAACGGTCTTTGGCGCCTTCAGGGCGTTGCCGTAATCCTCTACCGCCCGATCCATCTGCACCAATTCCGGCGCGATGCGCAGGATCATCGATGTTTCGGCCTCATCGCCATGGCCGCCCAGTTTCTGCGACAGCCCCGCTTCGGCTTTCCGGCCCAGTGTCCGAATATCGGCGCTATGAACGCACACGCCGGTATCTTCGTACAACTCCCGCACGACGATGCGCAATGGCGCCTCGGTGGAGACGCCGGCATTTACCACCGCCAGCCGCTCTGCCCCCTGGCCGATCAGGCCGCCGATGATCTCATGCAACAGAGCCTGAAAACTGTCCGGGCTGAGATGCTGGCTACCCGGATAGTGTCGAAACGCCGGGTAGTAACCAAAGCACACCACCGGCGCGATCAGCACCGGCATTTGCGCGGCCACCCGATTGCACAGATCGCGCGCCAACAGATAGTCCGTTTTCAGCGGCAGATGATGGCCATGTTCTTTGGAAATCGCCCCGATGGGCACCAATATCGTCACCCCGTCTTCGATCCGCCGCGCCACCTCCGGCCAGGCCAGGTTTTCCATCCAGGCGTCATGGATTTCCGTCATCGGTCTACAACCAGCGTTCCAGGAACCGGCGGACATCCGGCCCCCAAATCATCGTGCCCGTGCGCTCGAAAAAATGCCCCTCATCCCGGCTGATACCGAAGGCAGGGTAGACCCGCGCCTCAAAGATTTTATCAGTCTCGGCCAGCGCGGCGGCGAGGTCGCGGGTTGGCGCGGTGCTATAGTCATTCTCGGCCTGGATAAAGAAGATCGGCTGGCTGAGAGCATGCGCTGCTTTTGTCATCAGCGCCCGCAGGCCCGGCGTCTTCTCCCAGTTCATGGCCGCGCCGGCAAACTCCACCGCACATTTGAAGCGCCCGCATTTGGCCGCCGCCAGCAACGTGTTAGTGCCGCCAAAGGAACTGCCCATCACACCAACATGATCGGCCATGATGTCCGGCAGGTCCTGCACGAAGTCCAGCGCCGCCACCACATCGTCGCTCTCCGCGTCCAAGCGCTTTGCAAGCTGCCCATCATATTCGGCCGTGCCGAAATCAGCACTCACATCGTCGCGCCACGGTGTCCCCGGCGAGTTGCCATAGCCGCGCCGATGCGGCAGGAAAGAAGCGATACCCCAACTCATCAGGGTCGCGGCAACGCTCGGGCGGCAAATATCCTGGGTACCCTGAAAAACGCCACTGCCGTGATTGGTGATCATGCAAGGGAAGGGGCCTTTCCCGGGTGGCAGATAAAGAAACCCGGCCAACGCCAATGACCCGCTGCTGAACCGAACCTCCCGCGGCACGATTGGCAGGCCGCGCAGGTCAACATCGCCGGCCCAGTCCTGCACGGCCTCGCGGCGCATCAGATGGCGCTCGAACGCCGCCAGCGCCTCGCCCATGGCCGCGCGAACCTGCTCGAAATCCGCACTGGCGGCACGTGCCGCCATATCTTTGGCATTGTCATCAAGGGTTGCAAAGGGACATTCCCACGCCACATCGGGGCCGTCGCCATCCGGGCTGGTTTTTACATAGATTGTGCCGGCCGGCAGGCCCAGCTTGATACGCACCTCCGAGGCTCGCTGTCGCAGACGCCGCACATCTTCGACGCGACCGGGCTTGGCGAAGTAACTCGTCCGCTCAACGAACATATCTCATCCACCTCCCGCCGCTTGTTCGCCCGGAGTATGGCAGCGCACCCAGCGCCGAGGCGCGAACTCGCGAAATTCCGGTGACGTGGTCCGGCACATGTCCTGCGCGATCGGGCAGCGGGTATGAAAATAGCAGCCGGAAGGCGGGTCGATGGGGCTGGGGATCTCGCCCGACAACGGCTCTTGCCGGTCCACCGCGTCCGGGTCCGGCTCCGGCACGGCCGCGATCAAGGCGTCGGTATAGGGATGCAATGGCCGCGAAAACAGATCGTCCTCGCTGGCCAGTTCCACGACTTGTCCCAGATACATCACCGCGATTCGGTGCGATATATGCCGCACCACGCCGAGATTGTGGGAGATAAAGACCAGTGCCAGTTGGAATTCCTGCTGAATATCGCGCAGCAGATTGAGGATCTGCGCCTGGATCGACACGTCGAGCGCCGATACGGCTTCGTCGCACACGATCAGCCGTGGTTTGACCGCCAGGGCGCGGGCGATACCGATGCGCTGGCGCTGGCCGCCGCTAAAGGCATGCGGATAGCGGCTCGCCATCTCTGCCGGCAGCCCTACGATCTCCATCACCTCGGCGACGCGGTCGGCCATATCCTTATTGTTATAGCCAAAATTCCCCAGCGGCTCGCCGATGATATCCCGCACCCGCATGCGCGGGTTGAGCGAGGAGTATGGATCCTGGAAGACGACCTGGATATGCTGGCGCAGCGGCCGCATCTCCGGTTCGGGCAAATGAGTGATATCCACGCCGTCGAATATCACCCGGCCGGAGGTCGGCTCCAGCAAGCGCAAGACCAATCTTCCAAGAGTCGTCTTGCCGCAACCGCTCTCGCCCACGATACCCAGTGTCTCGCCCGGCGCGACGTCCAAAGTAACATCGCTCACCGCCCGCAATTTCGCTCGGCTGCGACCAAGCCCGCCGGAACGGATACTAAAATCCTTGGTCAGTCCTTCCATGCGCAGCAGTGCTTCACCGCTCATGCCGGTAACGCCGAAAGCAGGCCGCTTTCCCCTGCCCGCCAGCACCGGGCCCGCCGGCCCATTTTGCTATTCTCCAGCGCTGGCATAGTGCTGCGGCACTGATCCGTCGCATCCGGGCAGCGTGGATGGAAGCGGCATCCTGTCGGGAAATTGCCCGGTGTCGGCGTGGCGCCGGCGATGGCATCGAGCCTATCGCGTTTCTGCTGCACGCGCGGTATCGATCGTAACAGCAACCGTGTGTAGGGATGTTGCGGTTTGGCGAACAACTCACGCACCGGCGCCTCCTCGACGATCTGGCCGGCATACATCACGATCACCCGGTCGGCCATCTTTGCGATAACGCCCAGATCATGGGTAATCATCAGCACCGCGGTCGCAAAGCGCGTTCGCAACTCGCCCATAAGCGTCAGTATCTGTGCCTGAATAGTAACGTCGAGCGCGGTCGTCGGTTCGTCGGCGATCAGCAGCTTGGGTTGGCACGCCATCGCCATGGCGATCATGACCCGCTGCCGCATGCCGCCGGAGAGCTGGTGCGGGTAGTCATTGACCCGCGACGCCGCGGAAGGAATGCCCACCAATGCCATCAATTCAGTGGCCCGCGCCATGGCCTTGCGCCGTGAGGTACCAAAATGTTCCATCAGCACCTCGGCGATCTGGAAGCCAACGCTATAAACCGGGTTCAGGCTGGTCATCGGCTCCTGAAAGATCATCGAGATTTCGCGGCCGCGCACCGCCAGCATCTGCCGCCGCGATAACGCGGTAAGGTCCTGACCTTCCAGCCGGATTTGGCCGCCATCGATGGCCCCCTCATCGCCCAGCAACTGCATCAGCGAAAGGGCGGTCACCGACTTGCCCGAGCCGCTCTCCCCCACCAGCCCCACCACATCACCGTGATTGATCGAGAAAGTAACGTCCTCCACGACCCTCAGCCGCCCCCGCAGCGTCGCAAATGAGATCGTTAGTCCTTCGACTTCAAGCAGCGTCCCATCCGGCGTTTTTGCCGCGGCCGAGCCGGTCGGCCCGTCGGCCAAGATGGTACTCATCGCCCACGGATCCGCGGATCGAGCAGGTCGCGAAGCCCATCGCCCAACAAATTGAACCCAATAATCGTAATCCCCAGCGCCAAGCTGCCGAACAAAGAGAGGTACGGCTCGGTTCGCAGCGACACCAGCCCGTCACGGATCATCCCGCCCCATGTTGGTTCCGGCTCCTGCACGCCGATCCCCAGGAAGCTCAGGGTCGCCTCGGCCATGATGATAAAGCCCACGCCGATGGAGGCGCGCACGATAATCGGTGCCACGATGTTGGGCAGCAAATGGCGAATCAGAATACGATGGGGCCGGGTGCCGCAGGCAATCGCCGCGTCGACGAACAGCTCGCTCTTCCATGACAGCACCAGCGAACGTGTCAGCCGCGCGATCCCGGGCCACCACACCAGCGACAGCGCAATGATCACGGTTAACTTACCCGGTCCCATCACCGCGGCCACCAGAATTGCCAGAATAAGTTCGGGAAAGGCAAAGATGATGTCCACCGTGCGCATGATCAGCGCCTCGGTCCAGCCGCCGAAATAACCGGCGATCATGCCCATCGCCGTGCCGAATGTCAGCGTGATCGCCAGCACTGAAACCGCCACCAGGAGCGACACCCGCGCCCCGACGATCAGCCGACTCAGAATATCGCGGCCCAGGGCATCGGCCCCAAGCAGATTCTCCGGTGTCGGCGGTGACCACACCGCGAGCATGTTGATATTCTCGAAATTTTGTGGTGCCAGGGCCGGCGCGAAGATCGCCGCCAGCGTCACCAAGGTAACGATAATCCCCCCCACGACCGCATTGCGGTTGCGCCGGAAGCGCAGCCAGAAATCGGAGCGCGCCGCCTGGCGCAGTGCCCCTGGCAGTCTTGCGAACCACCCCTTACGCCGAGCCTCCTCGCCGATCGCCGTCACGCCGAATCACCGCCGAAACGGATGCGCGGATCGATCAGTCCGTAGAGCAAATCGACGATCAGATTGATGCCCGAATAGAAGGCTGTGAATAGCAAGACGATGGCCATAGTTACCGGATAGTCACGCGCGAACACCGATTGTATGGCCATGCTGCCCAGGCCGGGTATATTGAAAATGGTTTCGACCACGAAGGTGCCGCTCAGCAGCCCGCCAAAGATAATGCCGATGGTTGTCAGCAGGGGCACCAGCGTATTGCGCAGGGCATGGCGGTAAGTCACCAGACGCTCCCGCATGCCCTTCGCGCGCGCCGTGCGAATATAGTCCTGCTGCAGAACCTCAAGCATGTAAGTGCGGCTCAGGCGCGCAATATAGGCCGTCGGCGGTACTGTCAGAATCACCACCGGCAGCACCGCTTGCTGGAAGCTGCCCCAGCCCGCGACCGGCACCAGATTGAGTTTGATCGCGAACAAGAACACCAGGAAAGCGGCCATGGCGAAATTGGGAATCGAGATACCGGCGACCAGCACCAGAATGACCGCGGTATCCGCCATCGTATCACGGCGCAGCGCGGCGAAAGTCCCCAGCACGATTCCCAGCGGCACGGCGATGGCCAGTGCCGAGACGGCAAGGATCGGACTAATAAACAGCCCGGTTTTGATGACATCGATAACCGGCACATTGGCGAATCGGAACGACAGCCCGAAGTCACCGGTAAAGATGCCCTGCATGTAGGTGATGAACTGTTCGAGTATTGGCCGGTCGAGGCCGTAGTCGGCGCGCAGCCGCGCCTCCAGTACCGGGTCGCCCGCCTGATCGCTAAGCAGCATCAGAATCGGGTCACCCGGCACGAATTGGTTGGCGATGAAGGTGAGAACGACCGCCGCAAGCAGCACGGGAACCAGCCCGAATACCCGCCGGATTGCGTACAAGCCCACTGGCGTTACGTCCTCTCCCTCACGCGCCCGAGATGTCGACGGTTAGTTGATCTTCACCTCGTTGAATGGCAGGAAGCGGAATGAGGTCAGATTGACGCCCTCCACATTCGGTTTCGCCGCGGACACCTGCATGCGCACGACCGTCGGGCAAGTGCCCCAATCGTTCAGCAGCACCTGTTCCGCCTCTTGGTAGAGCGCGTAGCGGCTTTCGTTGTCCGCGGTCTCCCGGGACTGTTCAATCAGCGCGTCGAACTCGTCACTCTGCCAACGCGAGCGGTTATAGACGCTGGGGCCGTACCAGACGTCGGAGAGATAGTACAGGCCATCCGGATAGCCGGCCGTCCAGCCCCATGGGAACAGGGCAACTTCGCCCGCATTCATATTCTTGATATGAGCGCCACGCTCGACCACCTCGACCTCCACCGGCATACCGAGCACCGTCTTCAGCTGGCTTGCGTAATACGCCAGCAAATCCTTTCGTGGTGCCGTACCCGACATTTTGATTGCCGGCAGGCCTTCGCCATTGGGGTATCCGGCCTCGGCCATCAACGCCTTGGCCCGCTCGGGGTCGAAGGGGATGGGTTTGAGGTCTGGATTGTAGCCGGCAACACCATCGGTGATTTGCCCATAAAGTGGGAATGCGGCACCGCCGAACAGGCCCGTAACCATCGCGTCGCGATCGATAGCGATGCAGACCGCCTCGCGCACCCGAATATCCTTAAACGGCTCATACTGGGTCTGATTCATTCCCAGATATTGGATCTGTGCCGCCGGCACGAGGTCCAACTCTTCTTTGAAGCGGTCGTCGCGCAGCACGCGGCGCCCCGCCTGGGCGTCCACATAGATGAGATCGAGCTCGCCCGCTTCATACATGGAGATGGCCGTATCGTCACTGGGCACGATAAGGAAGTCGACAGCATCCACGAACGGGCCGACGCCCCAATAGTCGTTATTGGCTTCGAGGCGCACATTCTGGCCACGGTTCCATTCAACGAACTTGAACGGGCCGGTGCCGGCCGACGCCTTGGTCGCCCAATCCGCACCCTGCTCATCAATGATACCGCTATCCATGAACCAGATCGGATAGATCGGGAACAGCACGTCGGCTTCCTCGAAGCGGATGTCGATAGTGTAGTCATCGACAATCGTTACCCCAGCCAACTCGGTGGTATTGCCGTCTTTGATGTCCTGAGCGCCGACAACCGAATCCAGATACTTGACATTGAGGCCGCCCTTATTGCCCGGCAGCAAGAGTTGCTCGAATGTCCACTTGACATCCTTGGCCGTAAAGTCGCGGCCGCTATGAAACTTCACGCCCTGACGCAGGTTAAATCGCCAACCAAGATTGTCCTCGGAAGCTTCCCAGCTCAGCGCCAGTTCCGGGACGATGTTACCGTCCTTATCGATACCGGTGAAGGCTTCATAGATGCCTTCCATAACATCGCCGGCGATGAGTTCGGAAAACGTGATCGGATCGACCATAGCCGGGTCGGCGAGAATGTTCGTCCGCAGGGTTTGCGCGTAAGTAGCGCCCGAGGCAGCCAGTGTGGCGCCGACGGCGGCGGCTACGAGCGTGCTGCGTAGGCGGGTTCCGATATTGGGCATATTCCCAGTCTCCTCCGTATGAATCCACTATTCATTGTCGCATCGGTCCATAAAGCTCACTGCAAAGACAAGCGGCGAGCTTAGTGTCTGCCTTGTGATGGCTCCATTCTTGCCTTCAACAGCAGTGAGGTTTTCAGGCAGGGCGCACGATACCGGCAGATATGGTAAATCTGGCACAATATCTTCAATATTGGCCAGTCACTTCTATTATTATACTTTTCCCGCTGCGAAGAGTCACTTCAGCGGGACCAAATTGATCTCACTATTGGCTTCGGCACGACGGCGATTAGCGTGCGGCGTGCGCCACCGTCGCGGCAACGCCATTCTCAAGCATACCGCCCAGTGCATCCGTGACTGCCCGCGCAAACGGTTCGGCGGTCGGCAGTGAATTGCCGAATATCTCATCGAGCGCCAGATACTCGGCGGCCAATCGGTCAGCGTTGCGCCCGGCGCGCTCGTTAATTTCGGCAAACCGGTGTGCCAATGGATCCTTTACCTCTATCCGCACCCCTTGCTCGTCAACGCCCATGGCATATCGGATCCAACCGGCGACCGCGACCGACAGCAGTTTGACCGAACCGCCCGCCGCCAACTGATCGCTGACCGATCCCAGCAGCCGTTGCGGTAATTTTTGCGAGCCGTCCATGGCGATTTGATAGGTACGATGCGCTAACGCCGGGTTGCGGTAGCGATCAAGCAGGGTCGCCTTGTAGGCCTTCAGGTCCACGGCGGCGGGTGGATCCAGGGTCGGGGTAACTTCTTCGTCAAGCATCCGCTTGACGAACCGCACCAGCCCGGCATCCGCCATAGCCGCGTCGATAAAGGCATATCCGCACAAATATCCCAGATAGGCCAACGCTGAGTGGCTGCCGTTAAGCAACCGCAATTTCATCAACTCATAGGGCGCGACGTCCCCAACCAGCTCCGCCCCCACATTGTCCCAGGCTGGACGGCCGGCGCAGAAATCATCCTCGATCACCCATTGGCTGAACGGCTCGCTCGCCACCGGCCAGGCATCCTCAAGCCCCAATTGGTCAGCCACCAACCGTTTTAGCTCGACCGTCGTCGCCGGGACGATCCGGTCCACCATCGTCGATGGAAAGGACACATGATCGGCGATCCAGGCGGCGAGCCCGCCATCCAGCGCCTCGGCAAAGGCTAAGGTCAGGCGCCGCGTCGTCGCGCCATTATCCGGCAAATTGTCGCAGCTCATCACCGTGAAGGGTCGGCCGCCATCGCCCTGTCCCTTGTCCCTTCTTGCCGCCAGTGCCCGCACGATGACCCCGAGCGCGCTGCGTGGCGACTCGGGATCGGCCAAATCCGCCACCACATCGGCATGGTTGAAATCGAGCATCCCATGGGCCGGATCGTGGCAATAGCCTTTCTCGGTAATCGTCAGCGAGACCACCCGCACGGCCGGATCGACGAGAGCCTGCACCACGGCCTGGCGATCCTCCGGCGCCACCAGAATATCGCGCAACGCACCGATCACCCGCAGATTGCACCCCTCGACGCTATTTTGCGCCAACGTATAGAGATAGTCCTGTGGTTTCAGGGCATCCCGGACCTTGCCGCTACGCAAGGATATACCCCGAATCGCCCAATTGCCGCCGGCTGTACCCAGCACTTCGTCGGTATAGACAGCCTGATGCGCTCGGTGGAACGCCCCGATACCCAAGTGAATGATACCGATTCCGATTGACCCGCGGACATATTGCGGCCGGCTTGCCCGGGCTGACTGCAAAGACTTAGTACACAAGAGCAAGGCGTAACCTCCTGTTATGCAGCCCAATTTTCGAGAATTTCTCGTTCGAAGTGATCGCGCAAGGTTAGCCCGTGAGGCCAGGTATCTCAGTTTCGCCGCTGAGGAGAGTTTGTTTCGACTTCCTTCGCCACGAAAAAAACTTGAAACCTCGCCATATCTAAGTTTTTCTACCACCACGTGTAACTCAAGATCGACCTAAAATCGCGCCGCCGCGGATCCACCCCGGCGTGCCAACAGATCAACCGGAGGAACATATGCGAAACAATCTCCTGCGTACGGTAGCGGCTTTGGCTGTGCTAGCCGCAACCACGGCGGTGTTTGGCACCGCACAGGCACAGGAAAAATTGCGCCTGCTTACCTGGTCGGGTTATGCCCCTGACGAGGTCGTCGCCCAGTTCAAGGAAGAGACCGGCATCGATGTCGAGGTCACTTTTTCCAACAACGAGGAGATGATCTCCAAACTGCGTGCCACCCGCGGTGCCGGCTTTGACCTCGCTCAGCCCAGCCAGGACCGCATTCAGGGCCCGCAGATAGAGTTTGAGATCTACAAGCCCATCGATATGAGCCAGATCGACGCTGACCTGTTCATCCCCTCTCTCTTGGAAGCTACCAAGGGCAATACCACGGTCGACGGCAAGGTTTATGGCGTTCCCCATGTTTGGGGCACCAGCGGCTTGATCGTGGATCGCACCATAGCCGGTGACGTCACTGACTATATCGACCTTTGCGACGGTAAACATGCCGGCAAGGTCAGCATGCGTCTCAAGCGCCCCGTCCTCATTGGCTTTGCCTTCTCCATGGGCATGGATCCCTTTGCCGCCTATAGCGACAAAGCCGCATATGAGGAAATTCTTGGCAAAGTTGCGGAGACGCTAATTGCCTGCAAGCCCGACGTAAAAGTCTATTGGGAAGGTGGCGATCAGCTTATCTCCGCCATCAGCACTGGCGAAGTTGCCGCCGCGATGGCTTGGGATACCGGTGGTTGGAAGCTCAATAATGAGAACCCGAACGTAACCTTCGTCGCACCGAAGTCGGGCGCTCTGGGTTGGGTTGATAGTTTTGTTCTGCCGGCACGTGGCGAAAATGACGAAGCCGCCTACAAGTGGATAAATTTTGTCATGCAGCCGGAGATCGCCGCCAAGATTACCGGTGCCGCCGGCAACTTCACGGCATCCAAGGGCGCCGAGCAATTTGTCTCCGACACGCTCAAGGCGCAATTTAGCGACAGCTTCCCTCAGGAAGCCATCGACAACATCAACTGGTACCCGCCGGTACCGGCCGGTCTTGAAGACCTCGAAGGCCGAATCCTCGATCGTATTCGAGCCGCGGGTTAGTT
>QIGO01000095.1 GCA_003230015.1 Alphaproteobacteria bacterium
GCTTCCTAGATTCGATCTCCAATGAACCCCAGCGCGCCGGGTTGGCCGCATGATGAGGACAGGACATGGCGACCATCAAGATCAGCGACGATTCCTTCGAGGCCGACGTACTGAAAGCCAGCCAGCCGGTTTTGGTGGATTTCTGGGCCGAATGGTGTGGCCCCTGCAAACAGATCGGCCCGGCGCTGGAAGAGTTGGCCGGCGACAAGGGTGACTCGCTCACCGTTGCCAAGCTGAACATCGATGAAAATCCCATGACTCCGTCCAAATACGGGGTTCGCGGTATTCCTACGCTGATCATTTTCAAGGACGGCCAGGTCGCCTCCATGAAAGTCGGCAGCCTGCCCAAGAGCCAGATTTACGACTGGGTCGAGTCGGTTCTGTAACGGCGGCTGGCTTGTTTGCCATGCCGTTAGGCGCGGCGCCGGGCCTCCACCTGCTGGCGGTATGCCTCCAATTGCCGTTGCCCGGCCTCGTCATAGAGAAATGACAACAGCACGAAGCGGTGCCCGCGTGTGATGTCCAGCACTTCATGCAGCAGGCTGCAGGAGAAGACCACCGCGTCGCCAGTGCCGGGCTGATAGGTGCCGTCGCCGAATTCTGGGAAACGCAACGCCCCGCCCTCGAAATCTTCGCCATTGAGCACCAGCGTCAGGGCGAAGCGCCGATGCTGGGTTTGCGGGGTTGTATTGTCCCGGTGGACATAGAAATAACCGCCATCGGTAGCGTCGTAACAAACGATCTTGAATTCTTCGACCCGGGTCACGTCGAACTGAAAGGCGCGTTTGATCTCCGGCAGCACCCTGGCGCGAATTTTGTCGCCGATTTTGTCCAGCAGATCCTTGTCCAGCACATGATGGTCGCGCCGCCGTTTCACGTCATGGTTGGGCTTATGCACCATCTTGCCGTCGATCATCCGGAAGGTGCCGCTCTCTTCGTTGCCGCGGCTCCAATATTGCGCGATCAAGTAGCGGCAGAATTCCCGGTCGAAGGCCTGCGGTATCACCAGAATCGGCGGATGCGCCGGTGTGGCGAAAGGTGCGGGCCTGGCCAATCCATCGATGATTTCCCGTGCCTGCGCCGCCAGCGTCGTCTCTCCCGGCAGCAGTCGGGCCAACACCCGTTGGTTGGGGTCGAGCACGAAAGCCGTCAACTGCCCCGGCACCCCGCAAGCCGCCGCCGCCCGTCCTTCGGTGTCCGCGAGCATGAAGAATTTGGCTTCATGCAGCCTCGCCAGTGCCGCCACTTCCGCTGCCGGATCGCCGCCGAGACTAAAAATATGCACCCCCGCCGCCAGCATACCGGGCGCCAAGTCGAACAGGGCGTTGAGCTCTGCTTCGTTCGCCCGGTCCGCCGCCGAGGCATAGAAAAACAGCAGGATCGGCCCACCTTTTACCTTGTCATAGAGCGAGACGATGATATCGCGCTGGTCGGGCAGGAAGATATTCGGCGCCCGTTCGCCTGGCTCCAGCGGTGTTGCCTTGTTGGCCATGATATCGCTCCCAATTGCCTAAAGTTTAGGGTGCCTTGGGCCCGCCTCGCAAGCGGCCTACAGCTTTTTCCGTTCCAACGGATAGGTTTGAGCGATAGGAAGATGCATTGAAAACAACCGCCAAGAGCAAAGGGAGTGAACGCAAGAGACCGAAATGTGCTATTATGTCGCAACGTTTATCCGTGATCGCGCAGCACCCAGCCGGCCATATACAAAGAGCCGCAGATCAGGATACGCCCGCGTTCTCCGCCATCCCTGGTCAGCGCCGCGACTGCCTCGGCCAGCGATCCCGCCGCCGTCGGGCGGATGCCAAGTTTTTTGGCTTTGGCGGCCAATACCGCCGCCTCATGCATGTTGCCCCGCGGCGGCATTTGCACTGCCGCCAGTTCGGCGACGGCCTTGGCCAGTGGCGCCAGGAACACGGCCGGGTCGCGGTTCGCCTGCATCGCTATGATTAGTTTTAGCGGTATTGCATCATCTTGCCGCCAAGCCTCGGCCATCTGCGCCAAGACCGCGCCGGCGGCGGCGTTGTGACCGCCATCCAGCCACAATTCCCAGCCTTGCGGCAGGGCTGCCACCAGCGGTCCCGCCGCCAACCTTTGCAGCCGCCCCGGCCAGCGCGTCGTCGTCAGTCCGGCGGCAATGGCATCTGCCGTTACGGCCAAGCCTTGCGCGCGCTCCAGACAGGCCACGGCAAGCCCGGCATTGTCGATCTGATGCGCCCCGGGCAGCGACGGCAAGGGCAATTCAAGCCGCCACCCATCGCTTTCATAGACAAAACCCCGTTCATGCGGGCTGATCTCCCAAGCCTCGCCACGGCGGAACAGCGGCGCCCCGATTTCCCGCGCCCGCTTGGCGATCACCCCACCCGCTTCTTTTGGCTGCAGCCCAATTACGCCCTCCACCCCGGTTTTTAAGATCCCGGCTTTCTCCGCCGCGATGCTGGCCAGGTCAGGGCCCAGATAATCCTGATGATCCAGCGAGATCGGTGTGATCGCGGTGAGCAGGGGCCGCGCCACCACATTGGTTGTGTCCAGCCGGCCGCCGAGGCCGGTTTCCAGCAGCAGCACATCGGCGGGCGTCCTTGCGTAGGCCATCAGGGCGGCACAGGTGGTGATTTCGAAAAAGGTGATTTGTGCCCCGTCATTGGCTGCTTCCGCCTCCAGCAGCACCGCCGCCAGCGCCTCATCGGAAATCTCCGACCCGGCCAGCAGGATACGTTCGTTAAAGCGCACCAGATGGGGCGAGATATAGCGGTGTACCCGCAGGTCTGCCGCCGCGAAGATGGCGTGCTGAAAAGCCGCCACCGAACCCTTGCCGTTGGTGCCGGCGATATGGATGACCGGCGGCAGTTTCGACTGTGGCTCCCCCAGCCGCGTCAGCAGACGGGTAATACGCTCAAGACCCAGATCGATGCGTTTTGGATGCAGCCGGACCAGGCGCTCCAGGATTGCCGCGACGGCCTCAGTCATCGGCGGCCAGATCGACAGCCGCCTCCTTTTCCGGATCCAGCTCCGCTTTTTTCGGCACCGGGATCTCGATGTCGCCGGAATTCAGCGGCACCACATCGGCCCGCGGCGTCCGCCGCATCAGCAAATCGACGAGGCGGATCAGCGTGCCGCGCAATTCGTGGCGGTTGACCACCATGTCGACAATGCCATGGTCCAGCAGATATTCCGAGCGCTGGAACCCCTCCGGTAATTCTTCCCGGATTGTCCGTTCGATCACCCGCGCCCCGGTAAAACCAATGGTCGCGTTCGGCTCGGCGATATGAATATCCCCCAGCATCGCGAACGACGCCAGCGTCCCGCCGGTCGTCGGGTCCGCCAGCACCACGACGTAGGGCAGCCCGGCTTCCTTGACCATGTCCACCGCCAGCACGGTTCTGGGCATCTGCACCAGGCTGAACAAGCCCTCCTGCATCCGCGCGCCGCCCGACGACGGCACCACCACCAGCGGCGCCTCTTGCAGCTTGGCCAGGCGGGCCGCCGCGATCATCGCGTCGCCGGCCGCGATGCCCATGGAACCACCCATGAAACTAAAATCGAACGCCGCGATCACCGCGTCATGACCGCCAAGCTTGCCATGGGCGACCGTGACGGCTTCATCCTGCTGGGTTTTTGTTTGTGCGTCTTTGAGATGATCCACGTAACGCTTGCGGTCGCGAAACTTCAGCGGGTCAATCGTCACCGCCGGCAGCTCGATACGTGTGTAATAGCCGTCGTCGAACAGCTGGTCCAACCGCTGCGTCGCACTCAGGCGCAAATGGTGGTTGCAATGGTTGCAGACGAACAGATTGTTTTCCAGTTCGCGATGGAACAGCATTTGGTCGCAGGCGGGGCATTTCTGCCACAGATTGTCCGGCACGTCGGTTTTGCCCACCAGCGCGCGGATCTTCGGCCTTACGAAATTTGTCAGCCAACTCATAAGTTTGACCCTTCTGCCGTGCCGAGGCTACGGCGCAGCGACCGCACTTGGTTTAGTACCGCACCCACCAGGCCGTCCTTTGCCCGGCCGTCATCGTCGAGATGGTCGGCAATAATCTGCACCAGGGCCGAACCGACCACGGCGGCATCTGCGATTTTCCCCACTGCCCCCACCTGCTCAGGCGTTCGCAAGCCGAACCCCACCGCCACAGGTAGTTCCGTATGCCGTTTCAGCCGCGCCACCGCTTGTCCGATCTCCTCGTGCCCGGCGGCCGCCGTCCCGGTGATTCCGCGAATCGCCACATAATAGACGAAACCGGCGGTGTGACGCATCACCGTGGGCAATCGCGCCTCATCGGTTGTCGGTGTCGCCAGGCGGATGAAATCGAGCCCGGCATCCAGGGCCGGCAGGCACAGCTCCTCGTCTTCCTCCGGTGGCAGATCGACGACAATCACCCCGTCCACGCCCGCCGCCAGCGCATCCTCAAAGCGTGCCACCCCATAACTGTAGATCGGGTTGTAATAGCCCATCAGGATCAAGGGTGTTTCGCTGTTCTCTTGCCGCCAGCGCGCCACTTGATCCAGCGTTGCCGCCAAGGTCATGCCGGCGCCCAAGGCGCGCAGGCTCGAGGCTTGAATGACCGGCCCGTCCGCCATCGGATCGGAGAACGGCATGCCCAGCTCGATCAGGTCGGCGCCGGCATCGGCCAAGCCGCGCAGCAGCTTTAGACCAGTATCCGCATCCGGGTCTCCGGCGGTCAGGAACGTCACCAACCCGCCGCGCCCCGCATCCTTCAAGGCCGCGAAACGCGTCGCGATACGGCCCCTCACAGGGTCACCCCGAGCCTGTCGGCGACCGAGAACACATCCTTGTCGCCGCGCCCGCACATATTCATCACCAGCAAATGGTCCGCCGGCAGGCCCGGTGCGGTCTTCGCCACATGGGCCAGCGCGTGCGCCGGTTCCAGGGCCGGGATAATGCCTTCGATGCGCGAGCAGAGCTGGAACATTTCCAGGGCTTCCTCGTCGCTCGCCGAAACATAGTTCACCCGGCCCGTGTCGCGCAGCCAGGCATGTTCCGGCCCGATCCCCGGATAATCGAGGCCGGCGGATATGGAGTGCGCATCGAGGATCTGTCCGTCGTCATCCTGCAGCAGATAGGTACGGTTGCCGTGCAGCACCCCCGGCCGCCCGCCGGCGATGGAGGCGGCATGTTTGCCCGACTTGAGCCCCAACCCCGCCGCCTCGACCCCGGTAATTTCTACACTTGTTTCGTCCAGGAATGGAAAAAACAGGCCCATGGCGTTGGAACCGCCGCCGATGCAGGCCACCAGGCTATCCGGCAGCCGGCCTTCCGCCGCCATCATTTGCACCCGCACTTCCTCGCCGATCACCGACTGGAAGTCGCGCACCATGGTCGGATAGGGATGCGGCCCGGCGACCGTGCCGATAATGTAAAAAGTATCCTCCACATGGGCGACCCAATCGCGCAGGGCTTCGTTCATGGCGTCTTTCAGGGTGCCGGTACCGCTCGTCACCGCCCGCACCTCGGCCCCCAGCAGGCGCATGCGAAAGACATTGGGCCGCTGCCGCTCCATGTCTTCGGCCCCCATATAGACGATGCAGGGCAGGCCGAACAAAGCGCACACCGTGGCCGCCGCCACCCCATGCTGACCGGCCCCGGTTTCGGCGATAATGCGGGTCTTTTTCATCCGTCGGGCCAGCAGGATCTGACCCAGGCAGTTATTGATCTTATGCGAACCCGTATGGTTCAGCTCATCGCGCTTGAAATAGATTTTGGCGCCGCCGAAATGCGCGCTCAGCCGCCGCGCATGATAGAGCGGGCTCGGCCGCCCCACATAATGGGCCAGATAATCGTCCATCTCGGCTTGATAGGCGGGGTCTTGTTTAGCTTCGTCATAGGCCCGCTCCACCGCCAGGATCAGCGGCATCAGCGTCTCGGCGACGAATCTGCCGCCGAACTTGCCAAAATGGCCCTGTTCATCCGGGCCGGTTCGATAACTGTTCTTTTGCATCGGCGCGTTATAGACCAAGCGGCGGGCCACGTTAACCCGGGAAACACTCTACCGGCGCCGCCTTTGTTGTTGTGACGGGCGCCTGATTAGGATTCGAATTGTTTGATAACAGCTAAAAAGGCGGCAATTTTGGTCACGCTCTTATGCCCGGGTGCATCCTCGACCCCCGACGACACATCCACCCAGCGCGCCCCGGTTATCCGTGCCGCCGCGGCCACATTGCCGGCATCGAGGCCGCCGGCAAGCATCCAGGGACATCCCCAATTGGTACCGGCCAGCAGTGACCAATCGAAGCTCAGCGCGTTACCGCCGGGCAGGGCGCCGGCCAAGGTTTTTGGCGCCTTGGCGTCGAACAGCAGCCAATCGGCGGCCCCCTCATAGACCGTCGCCCGCGCCAGATCGGCCGCGTCCCGCACCGGTATCGCCTTCATCACCGGGCGGTCGAACATCTGCCGCAGCGCCGCGACCCGGGCCGGCGTCTCCTTGCCATGCAGCTGCAACATGTCCAGCCCCGCCGCCGCCACCGCCGCCCCCACGCGCTCATCGTCCGGATCCACGAAAAGCCCGACCTTTTTTACCCCGGCCGGCACCCGCGCCCCCAGGGCCGCGGCTTCGTCGGGCGTTACCGCCCGCGGGCTCGGCGGATAGAAGACCAGACCCACGAAGGCCGCCCCGCCGGCCACTGCCCCATCCATGGCGGCCGCGCTATTGATGCCGCAGATTTTCGCGCCCAATTTCACGAGACCGCGCCGGCTTTCAGTGCCGCGATGATCCGCGCCGCCGCCGCCGCCGGGTCCGCCGCTGCCGTAATCGGCCGCCCAATGACAAGAAAATCCGCGCCCGCCGCCATCGCCGCTTCTGGTGTCATGACCCGCTTCTGATCGCCTTTGTCGCTGCCTTGGGGCCGGATACCCGGTATCATCAGCACCATCTCCCGGCCCATTATTCGGCGCAGCGGCGCGATTTCCGGCGGCGCGGCGATCAGCCCGTCCAGGCCGCATTTCGCCGCCAACTTGGCCAGCCGTTCCACCTGCACCCCGCTCGGCCCCATTTGACCCACCGCCGCCAGATCCACCTCGTCCAGACTGGTCAGCACGCTCACCCCGAGCAGTCGCACACGGCCCGCTGCGGCCTCCACGGCGGCCTCTAACATCGCCGGTCCGCCGCTGCTATGGATGGTCACATAGCGCACACCCAACTGCGCCACACTCCGCACCGCCCCGGCTACCGTATTGGGGATGTCGTGCAACTTCAGGTCCAGGAACACATCCTTGCCCAGCGCCACGATTTGCCGCACCCCCTCGGGCCCTTGCGCGCAAAAAAACTCCAGCCCTATTTTCAGCCCGCCAACATGCCCCTCCACCGCCTTGGCCAGCGTCAGGGCCCGCGTCAGGTCGGGCGTGTCCAGCGCCAGGAATACCGGGTTGCCCATGCTGCCTCCGCGACTATTTTTTCGTTTCTAGCAGACCCGCCTGATCGCCTAAAGGCCGCGGGCCGAACACCCGCAAAACCTCGCTCAGCGCCAGCAACACATGATAGAAACTGCTCGCCGGGGCAAAGCGGGCAAAGCCCGTCCCGTCCCGCCGCAGATGGTCCTGCCAGCTGCCATTGCCCCGATCCAGATAGCGCTCGAACAAGGCTTGCAGCAAAACCGCCAAACGGCTTTCGGCATCGGCATCGCCGGCAAACTCATGCCGCGCCACCTGCGCCTTGATGGCTTCGGTCTGCACCCACAGCCTTTTATTGTCGTCATGGATTGTGCCGTCGCGGCGCAGCGCGTCGTAACTCAGCCCGTCCTCGTCGACCCCATGGGATTCGGCGAAGCGATACAGCCGCGCCGCCTCATCGCCGCAATCGTCGCCGCTGAGGCGGCCATATTGGTGCAATAGCCAGACCCATTCGAAATGATGCCCCGGCTCCACCAACTGCCCCGTGACGCCGTCCGCCGGCTGCCAATCGGCGGTAAAGAACTCCCCCAGAGTGTCGCTCGAACGGTCGAGAAAATGCTGCCGGAACAGGGCGATCAACTTCCCCGCCCGGATCAGCGCATCCGGCCGGCCGGTTGATTCATGCAGGACCAGCAGCGCTTCCAGCAAATGCATATGGGGATTTTGCCGGCGCGGCAGGGTGTCGGGCACGGCTTCACGATAGCCGCCATGCACATCATCGCCCAGCTTCGAATCGAGAAATTCGAGGCTTCGGTCGATCCAATCCAGCGCCCGGCGGTCCCCGCTGGCACGGTAATACCAGGCCAGCGCCATCACCCCGAAGGCTTGCTCATAAGCCTCGCGGCGCGCCTCGCGGGGCTGCCCGTCGCGGCTTACGGCAAAGACCCAGCCGCCGTCCTTATGCCAATAATGCCGCGTCAGAAATTCAAAGCCCACGCCGGCCGTCTCCAGCGCCGGGCCTTGCCAGCCCAGCATCGCCCCATGGCTATAGACATAAATCTGCCGGGCCTGCACGCGCATACGTTTTGGCGCCGTCAAGTCCGGCTCGCCGGCCAGGGTGAGCTGTTCCACGAACCCGCCTTGTTCCCGGTCGACGCCAGCCGCGGCCCAGGTAGGCAGGGCAACGTCGAACAGCCAATGGGCAATGCCCGCGCAGTCGATAGTCGGAATCCCCGTGGCGGTCGACAAGGGCGGCGTCTCCTTGTGGTCGGGTTATGACTCGGCGGCCGTCAGCAATCTTGTGTTCGTTTGCCCGGGGTCGCCGCTCGGGCTGTTGCTGTTGGCACCGGCTGTCTTCGCTGCCGCGCCCGCCCGCTCCAATTCGTTAAGCCGTCGCAGGTTGCGCCGTGCCTGGCTCCGGCGTTTACCCGCCGCGGCCCACTGGACCAGGGCGCCGGCGATGAAGCCCAGCAACAGCGCGCCCAGCACGATTATATAGAGCGGCACGGCAAAGGGCTGGTCCAGCGGCCAGGGGTCCATCGGCACCGGCGTTCGGTTATTGACCGCGAAAACGACAATCACCACCGCCAGGGGCAATGTCAGCAGCCATGCAAGGCGTTTCACTCGATCTCCACCAACTTTCTAGCGTTGCATCATGGTCTTCCGCCGGTCAGGACGTTGCGTTGAGGCGCTCCCGCAATTCCTTGCCGGTTTTGAAATAGGGCACGCATTTTTCCGCCACCTGCACAGCTTCGCCGGTGCGTGGGTTCCGTCCCACGCGCGGCCCCCGGCGTTTAATGGAAAAAGCCCCAAATCCGCGCAGTTCCACCCGGTCGCCGCGGCTCAAGGCTTCGGTAATCTCATCGAAGATCGTCGCCACGATTCGCTCCACATCGCGCAAATACAGGTGCGGATTTTGTTCTGCCAGAGTGTTGATGAGTTCGGACTTGGTCACGGGCAGGCTCCCATTCTGGCCTCGACCGTCCAGGAAAGCGTGGAAATTTCCAAGCAGCAATCCGCAAGAGCAGCCGGTAGTCACGTGTCAGACCGCCTCACCTGACAACACCGTGTGCGGCCTATCGCCTTCCAGGTTGCCAAAGGGCGGTCAGTCCGTCAAGTGTAAGTGCCTTTGATATCAAGGTTTTTTCTACCAATCCCGTAGCGAAATCCAGCAACAGCCCACCGTCCTCGTCGATCACCGGCCGCATTGGTAGCGCGCGGTCGATATCATGGCTGTCCGCCAGCCAATCCCGCGCCGCCGCCGGGTCGCCGATCGCATCGATCAGACCGTTGCTCAATGCCTGGCGGCCGGTGAACACCCGGCCATCCGCCAATTGTCGCACCTCGGGCTCGGAAAACTGCCGCCGCTCGGCAACGATGCCGACAAAAAAGTCATACATGTCCTCCACCAAGGCCATGGCGGCGACCCGGCCTTCATCGCTCAACGGTTCGATGAGCGATGGCTGGGCTTTCAGCGGCGAGGACTTGATCGCCTCCGCCGTGACCCCCAGGCGTTCCAGCAACACGCTGAATTCCGTCGTCTGGAACAGCACGCCGATCGACCCCGTGACCGTGCTTTGGCGCGCAAAAATCCGGTCCGCTGCCACCGCCCCCATATAGGCCGCCGAGGTCGCCAATGTGCCCATCACCGCGACCACCGGCTTGGCCGCCGCCACGTCGCGCAAGCTGTTGTAGAGATCCTCGCCGCCGACGACACTGCCGCCGGGACTGTTGAAAAGCACGATAAGCGCCCGCGCATTATCGTCGGCGGCCACTGCCGCCAACGCACCGTCCCGCTCCCGGTCCGCCACGATCAGCCCTTCGACGGTGAGTTCGGCCACATAATCCTGGCCGGGGATACCGCCGAACCGGCCCACGGCGACAACCACCGCCGCGGCGATTCCCAACACGGCCAGAATGCGCCACCACCCCAGTTGCCGCTTTAGCCGCCGGCGCGCCACAACGGCATCGGCTTCAAGCGCCATCGCGCACGCTCCTTCCAGTCAGGCCGTCGTCACGGCGGTCGGCGAGGGTCAGCTGTCGCTTTCGTTTTCCGCGTCGCCGTCGCTAACCTCGCTCGCTGCCGCTTCCTCGCTATCGCCGGTGTCCGCGCCGTCAGCCGCCTCGCCCGCCCCAGTGCCTTCGCGCGCCTGGCGCTCCCGCAATGCCGCACCCAGGATATCCCCCAGCGAGGCGCCGCTGGACGAGGAACCATAGGCCTTCATCGCCGCTTTCTCTTCGGCGATCTCTTTCGATTTGATCGACAGCGTCAGCCGCCGGCTGGCCCGGTCGATCTGCGAGATTTTGGCGTCCACTTTCTCGCCCACGGCGAAGCGGTCCGGCCGTTGCTCCGAACGGTCGCGGCCCAGGTCCGAGCGCCGGATGAACCCGGTCATGCCGCTCTTGGTCGTCACTTCGATGCCGTTGTCGGTCACCATGGACACCGTGCAGGTCACCACTTCGCCCCGCTTCAGCCCTTCCGCCCCGGACTCGAACGGGTCATCGCTAAGCTGCTTGATGCCCAGACTGATGCGTTCCTTTTCCAGGTCCACGTCGAGGATTTTGACTTCGAGGATATCGCCTTTTTTGTAATCGTTGATCGCCTCGTCGCCCGGTTTCGACCAGTCGATGTCCGACAGATGCACCATGCCGTCGATTTCACCTGGCAGCCCGACGAACAGCCCGAACTCGGTGATATTGCGAATTTCGCCCGACACCACACTGCCCACCGGATGGCTTTCGGAGAAAGCCTCCCAAGGATTTGACAGGCACTGCTTGAGACCCAGGCTGATGCGCCGCTTGTTGGGATCCACGTCCAGCACCTGGACTTCGACCTCTTGCGATGTCGACACGATCTTGCCGGGATGGATGTTTTTCTTCGTCCAGCTCATCTCCGAGACATGGACCAGACCCTCGATGCCCGGCTCCAGCTCGACGAAGGCGCCATAGTCGGTGATATTCGTGACCCGGCCGGTGTAGCGCGTCGCGATCGGGTATTTTGCTTCCACGCCTTCCCACGGATCGGCTTCCAGCTGTTTCATGCCCAGGCTGATGCGCTGGGTTTCCGGGTTGAAGCGGATCACCTGCACCTGCAGGGTTTGCCCGACCTGCAGCGCTTCGGTGGGATGATTGATGCGCCGCCACGAGATATCGGTCACATGCAGCAGGCCGTCGACCCCGCCAAGATCCACGAAGGCGCCGTAATCGGTGATATTCTTGACCACCCCTTGTAGCACTTGGCCTTCTTTCAGATTGGCCACCAGTTCGGCCCGCTCGGCGGCCCGCGTTTCTTCCAGCACCGAGCGCCGGGACACCACGATATTGCCCCGGTTGCGGTCCATCTTCAGGATCATGAACGGCTGTGGCGTGCCCAACAGCGGCGTAATATCGCGCACCGGGCGAATATCCACCTGGCTGCCCGGCAGGAAGGCCACGGCCCCTGAAAGATCCACCGTGAACCCGCCTTTGACGCGCCCGAAGATCACCCCGGTCACACGCTCGGTCTTTTTGTAGGCCTGTTCCAGTTTCTCCCAGGCTTCTTCGCGTTTGGCTTTTTCCCGGCTCAGCACCGCCTCGCCTTGCCGGTCCTCCATCCGCTCCACATAGACCTCGACCACGTCGCCGACTTTGAGCTCCTCCTCCTGGCCATGCTCGCTGAATTCCCGCAGCGCCACGCGGCCCTCCGATTTCAGCCCCACATCGATCAGGGCGGTGTCTTTTTCGATGGCGATAATGGTGCCTTTGACCACGGTGCGTTCCAGCGCCTTGCGGCCTTTCAGGCTTTCTTCCAGCAGCGCGGCGAAATCTTCAATCGCCGGCATTCCGCCATCGGGGCTCGTTGTCGTGTCGGTCATCTATCCTGTGGTCCTTTCGTCTTATTAGTCGGCCTGCCGGTTGGCTCCGGCGGTCTTGTGGTCCATGGACATCGCCCTGGCGGCGCGGTGTCCGGTGAAAATTACTTCGGTATATGCTCCAGGGCCGCAGCCAGCACAGCATCTGCATCCATCGTCGTCGTATCGATTAGGATCGCGTCGGCTGCGGGCTTCAGTGGCGCGATGGCACGGGTGCTGTCACGCCGGTCACGTTCCCTTATATCCGCCAGGACGCGCGCATATATACTCGCCTCGCCCCGCCCCAGCAACTCCTTATGACGCCTTTTCGCCCGCGCTTGCGCGCTTGCCGTCACAAACAGCTTCACCTCGGCCTGGGGACAGACCACGGTGCCGATGTCCCGCCCGTCCAGCACCGCCCCACTGGCACCCCCCGGCGGCTTGGCCGCGAAATTCCTCTGCAACGCCAGCAGCGCCGTTCGCACCGGCGCCATGACGGCCACTTTCGATGCCGCCCCACCGGCCCGGTCGAGACTAAGCTCCGGGTCGTCCAGCATCGTCGGATCCAGGGATTCCGCCGCCTGCAGGGCCGCCGCCGGGTCTTCCGGGTCGCCGCCCGCCCGCAGCACCGCCAGCCCCACGGCCCGATAGAGCCGTCCCGTATCCAAATGGGCCAAACCCAACTCCGCCGCCAGCCGCCGCGCCAGGGTGCCCTTGCCTGCCGCCGCCGGCCCATCGACGGCGATGATCACGCCGCTGCGCCTCGAAGATCGGCGCCCAGCCCCCTCATCAACGACACGAAACCGGGAAAACTCGAGGCAATGGGTTCGCCATCGTCAATCGCCACCGGTTTTTGGCTGACCAGGCCGAGCACCAGGAAACTCATGGCGATGCGATGATCCAGCGCGCTCGCCACCAGCCCGCCTCCCGGCGGCGGTGTGCCTTTGCCATGCACCACCAGATGATCGTCGCCCTCTTCCACATCGACGCCGCAAGCGACCAGGCCGCGCGCCACGGCACCCAGCCGGTCGCTCTCCTTCACCCGCAATTCTCCCAGGCCCCGCATCACCGTGCTGCCTTGGGCGCAGGCCGCCGCCATGGCCAGCACCGGATATTCGTCGATCATCGTCGGCGCCCGGCTCGCCGGCACCTCGATACCGCGCAGCGGGCCGGCGCGCACCACCAGGTCACCCACCGGCTCGCCGCCTTCTTCGCGTTTAGCCTCCCACGCCAGATCCGCCCCCATTTCCGCCAATGTTTCATAAAGTCCCGCCCGCAACGGGTTGCGGCAGAGTCCGGGCAACCGTATTTCCGATCCCGGCACCAGCAACCCGGCCACCGCCGGAAAGGCCGCCGAACTCGGGTCGCCGGGAACCCGCACCGCTTGTGCGGCCAGTTCCGGCTGGCCGGTCAGCGTGATTTTGCGCCCATTCCCGCCATCGCCGCTGACCCCGACCTGGGCGCCGAAATGGCGCAGCATACGTTCGGTATGGTCTCTGGTCGGCGCGGCCTCGATCACACTCGTCTCGCCCGGCGCATGCAGGCCGGCCAGCAATACCGCCGTCTTGACTTGTGCCGAAGCCACGCTCTGTTCATGGGTGATCGGTTGCAAATCGCTCGATCCCATCACCATCATCGGCAGCCGGTCGCCGCCGCGGCCGACAAAGCGCGCCCCCATTTTCGTCAGCGGCACGGTCACCCGCGCCATCGGCCGGCTGCGTAACGAGGCATCCCCGGTCAGCACCGTGTTGAACCCCTGTCCGGCCAGCAGCCCCGCCATCAGTCTCGCCCCGGTACCCGAGTTGCCCAGATCGATCACGTCTTCGGGCTCCCGCAGGCCGCCGACCCCGCGTCCCCAGACCCGCCATTGTCCGGCCCCGGTCTGGGTGACTTCGGCACCCAATGCCGCCATCGCCGCGGCGGTGCGCAACACATCGTCGCTTTCCAGCAACCCGTCGATCTGGCATTCGCCCACGGCCAAGGCGCCCAACATCAGCGCCCGGTGGGAGATCGACTTGTCGCCGGGAATCTTGGCCGCTCCCCGCAGCGGTCCACTCCCATGGGCGCTAAGCCCACGATTTGCGCGATTGCCGGCGGGTTGCTCGGCGTCATTGTCGGCCATGGCAGGTCCTTTTTCAGCGTCGCCAGGCGCTGATTTGGCCGGGTCTTAGTGCTGCGCAGCGTTTTAGCACCGACGAACCTCCTCACCAACCGCCCGTTGCCGACCCCATAGGGGCAATTTTCGCTTCTCGCAAAGATTGTTTTGACAGGGACCCTCGATCATGACAAATGGCGGACCGATTTACAGTCAGGAGACCTGCCGTGGCGAAGCCGGAATGGGGTGTTAAGCGCGCGTGTTTGTCATGCGGTTGCGGCTTCTATGATTTGCGCAAGAGTCCCATCATCTGTCCCAAATGCGAGGCCAAGTTCGAGCCTGAAGCGACCTTGCGCGCCCGCCGTGTCCAGCGTCCGGCGGCCGAAAAGAAGCCCAAGGTCGAACCAGCGCCGTTGCCTGAAGTTGAGGCCGAGGCGCCTAGCGTCATCGCAGACATTGCCGTCGTCGAGGATGCCACCGAAGACGAACCGGTCGTCGATGACGCCGCCGAAGACGAACCGGTCATCGAAGACACCTCCGAACTTGGTGGCGACGACGATGTTGTACCCATTGTCGCCGCCGACGATGAAGACGACAAGTAACCGCCACCGGCAGATTGGACTTGCCACAGCCGCGATCGACGCTATTTTTCGACACGGCGCCGCTGGCTGACTCGCCGCCGCGCCGCAGAAGAATTTGGGGGGCCGTAGCTCAGTTGGGAGAGCGCTACAATGGCATTGTAGAGGTCGTCGGTTCGATTCCGTCCGGCTCCACCAAATATTCCGCCTATCCCGCGAACTTGGGCGATTAGGTCATCCTTTTTTGGCGCGCTGACGGCGGCCGGCCGTGGCAAATTCCATCAGTACAGGGCTCGGATGCGGGCCAAGAATTGGCCGGCGACGTGGCCGCGCGTCAAGGTGGCGGGATTGGAATAGCCAATGGACGGCCAAGCGCTCCGGCCCATGACCGACGGCAATTTTTGACCATGACAGAGATGCAGCCCTTCCAACATCCCGGCGTCGAAGGTGTATTTGCCGCCTATCCCGAACCGCTCCGGCGCAAGCTTATGGCATTGCGCCGGCTCATATTCCGCACCGCGGCCGAGATCGAAAATGTCGGTCCGTTGGCGGAAACCCTGAAATGGGGGCAGCCCAGCTATCTGACCCGGCACAGTGGCAGCGGCACCACCATCCGCATTGACCGCATCAAATCCCAGCCCGGGCATTACGGCATGTTTGTCCATTGCCAGACTTCGTTGATCTCGACTTACCGTGAGCTGTACGGGGATGTTTTGAGCATTGACGGCAAGCGGTGCATAAATCTCGACCAACGGCGGGACCCGCCGCCGGCGGTTATGCGCCACTGCATCGCTCTGGCGCTGACCTATCATCTCGACAAGGCCGTTCGGATTAACCCCTCCGAGTAGGGCCCGATATCGTTTCGGCACCCCGTGCCGGTGACAAGCAGTTGATCCGATACAACCGCCATAATTCTCCATTATTCCCGATTTAGAATTTTTGTTCCCTACTAAAACCGATATAGTGCCGGCCAAGAGCGCCTGCCCAAAGGCAAGGCCGCGCCGGTGCCGCCCTCGCGGCCCAGTATATTTGCGACAATGTCGCCGCCGGTTCCGACGTCGCCATTCTGCAGGGCATTGTCACCCAATCCACCGGCAAGGCCCGCGCCGATGGTGCCAACTCGGGTCTGTCGGCCTGTGGCCTGAATATTGTTGCCGAACAGACCGGCGAGTGGGACCGCGCCAAGGGTCTTGCGGTGATGGAGAACAACCTTACCGCCAACCCCAACATCAAGGCCGTCTTCGCCAGCAATGACAATATGGGCCTGGGCGCCATCGAAGCACTCAAGTCGGAGGGCATAGGCATATTGGACCAGGTTTTCCTCGTCGGTTTCGATGCCAACCCGGACGCGGCCGAAAGCGTCCTCGCCGGTGAGATGTCCGCGACCGTCGCCCAGAACCCCTACAATATGGGCGCTCTCGGTGTTGAAAGCGTGCTCACGCTGATCAATGGCGGCAGCCTGGATCCGGTTATCGACACCGGCACGGTGCTGGTCGACATGTCAAACGCGGCTGACTTCAAGTAAGCCTAAGCCGCCGGGCGTAAGCCTAAACCGCCGGGCGGCTGTTCGCCGCCGCCCGGCGGTGCTATCCCTCCGCGAGCCTGATCGTCTCCCCTGTGCGGGCCGCGATCTTTACCGCTTCGACGACCCGCAGGGTGCGCAGCCCTTCGCGGCCGCAGACCAGCGGTTCAATGCCATCGCGGACAATTGCGCAAAAATGGGCCATCTGACGTACCAGGGGATCGGCGGGCTCGCTGCCCACTTTGCATGTGTCCATCGGTTGCCACCAACTGCGCACCCCGGGATAGCGCCAGATCCGCGCTTTCGGCAACTCCAGCGAGCCTTCGGTGCCGCCGATCAGATAACAGGCTTCATCGGTCTTTGGATAGTCGGGATTCTCCCCGGCGGTGAGTTCCCAGCTCCAGGGACCCACGACGGTATCCGACACCGTGACGGTGCCCAGCGCGCCATTCTCGAAACTCAGTAGAATTGCCGCGCTATCCTCCACCGGGTTGCCCCGTACCCCGTGCGATTCAAGCGCTTGTACGGCAACGATCTCGCCGCACAGATGCCGCAGCAAATCGATGTCGTGGATGAGGTTTATGAACACCGGCCCCGCGCCCGGCTGGCGCCGCCAGGCGGTCTCGAAATAATCGTCGGGTTTATACAGCCAGGCCATCCCTTGCACGGCCACGATACGGCCGATCGCGCCGCGCTCGATTTCGCCTTTCGCCGCCGCGATCAAGGGGTTATGGCGCCGGTGATGGCCCACCAGCAGCGCCACCCCCGCCGCCTCAGCCGCCGCCACCAGCCGGCCCGCCGAGGCGACTTCGACGCAGATCGGTTTTTCCACCAGGGCGGGCAGTCCCGCAGCCACACATTCCAGCGCGTTTTCCACATGCATATGATTGGGCGTCGCCACAATGACCCCATCCGCGACACCCGCCGCGATCGACTGTTCCAGACAAGGGAACCAGGGAACACCGAGCCCACCGGCATATTGTTGCGCGCCCGCGCTCGGATCCACGATCGCCGCAAGGCGCGCTTCGGCCACGGCCCCGATCGCCGCCACATGCCGTTTTCCCATCAGCCCGGCACCGGCCACGGCCAAACGAACTGGCGCCCCCACATCTGTCATCATCCACCCCAATAGTAATCCGCGCGCCACTCATACCGGCATGCCCGGGGGCCGCGGGCACATCGCCGCGCGTCAAAAAAGTACAAGGCAGCTGCAAGAAAACCGCTAGTCAGCCTTTCAGCCCTGTGCAACCCTTCCCAGTCAAGTTTAACGTCTGCCAGAGCGGGGCGAGTATGAGCGGCGGCGGCACGCAAGTCGCTACGACGAAGGTAATGCGCGTCGTTGATCTCGACAAGAGTTATGGCGGCCTTAGGGCTGTGGACTCAGTTTCCTTTGATGTCTACCGCGGCGAAATCTTGGCGCTGGTCGGCGACAACGGTGCTGGTAAATCGACCTTGGTCAAGGCTCTGGCCGGCGCTCAGCCGCCCGATAGCGGCCGCATCGAAATCGAAGGCCGGCCGGTCCAGCTGCGCACACCGCGCGATGCCGATGCAGCCGGCATCGGCTGCCTGCACCAGGGCCTGGGCCTCGTCGACGCCCTCAACGTGCCCGAGAATGTCTTCCTTGGCCGTGAGCTGCAGACCAAAATCCTCGGTTTTATCCCCCAGCTCGACCATCGGCGCATGCGTGAGCGCACCATAGAGCTGCTCGAGCGTTTTGGCATCAATCTGCCGCGGCTCAACGATGCCGTCGTTAGGCTTTCCGGCGGTCAGCGCCAAACGGTCGCCATCAGCCGGCTGCTCCTTCAGGACGTCCGCGTCGTCATTATGGACGAGCCCATGGCGGCACTTGGTGTCGAGGAAGGCCGTCGCGTTCTCGATCTTGTCGCCAACATGCGGGCCCGGGGCATCAGCGTCATCGTCATCAGCCACAATCTGGAGCATGTATTCCAGCTTGCCGACCGCATCGCCGTCATGAAGAACGGCCGGCTGGTGGGCATCGTCGAGACCGCGTCGACGACCCGCGATGCCGTGGTTCGGATGATTACCTTCGGCCAGTTGCACTAAGCGGAGCAGGTTCCCTATGCCAAGCCAGACCGCCATCGCCGCCGCCAACAATATTGGTCACGCCGATCGCCGCTGGATTTTCGAGGGTTTGGGGCTGACGGCTGTGATCGTCGTCCTGGCGGTTATTTTCACGCTCATCAACCCGCGCTTCGCCACCGTCGCCAACTTCACCAACATCCTCACCCAGGCGTCCTTCTTCATCATCATCGCCGTCGGCATGACTTTCGTCATTACCAGTGCCGGCATCGACCTCTCCGTCGGGTCCCTGTTGGCGCTCGTTACCGTGATCGGCTTCGGTTTCATAAAAGGCGGCATGCACCCCGCACTGGCCGTCGCGCTCATGTTCGCGTTGGGCGGCTTCATCGGCGGCCTCACCGGCATGCTCATCGCCTTTGTCAAAATACCGCCATTCATTGCCACTCTGGGCATGATGGTGGGCTTGCGCGGCCTGGCACTGGTCCACTCCGCCGGCAACATGCTCTTCGGCCTGCCGCCGTCGCTGACTTGGCTCGGCCAGGGCAGCATCGCCGGCATGCCGGTGCCGGTGATCATAGCACTCCTCTTCGCCCTCTTCGGCGCCTGGCTCTTTACCCATACCAAGTTCGGCCTTCACGTGCGGGCCATCGGTGGCAACCGTGAAGCCGCCCGTCTCGCCGGCGTGCCGGTCAATTTCGTCGAGGTCATGGTCTATGTGCTGATGGGGCTGGTAACCACCCTCGGCGGCCTCATCATGATCGCCCGTATCGACTCGACCCAGGCCACCATTGCCACCGGCATGGAGATCCATGTCATCGCTGCGGTAATCATCGGCGGCACCAGCCTGTTCGGCGGCCGCGGCACGATTTACGGCACTGTCTTGGGTGCCCTGCTGCTTTCGATGATGACCAATGCTCTCGTCATCGCCGGTGTCGATTTTTTCTGGCAACTCGTGGTCATGGGCGCCATCGTCCTCATCGCGGTCGCCATCAACAATCTGCGCGAGCGACGGATTCCGACGCTCGCGCTCCTCTGGCGGCGCCAGCCCACGGGCGGCGGCGTCAATAATTCCAACCCAGGAGGTTAGGTCATGCTCATCCGTCGTTTGTTGGTCGCCGCGACAGCGCTCGTGGCGCTCGCGACCGCCGCACCCGATGCGCGCGCTCAGGAAAAGATGCAAATCGCGTATCTGTCACCGTCATTTGACATCTCGGATGCCTGGGAGCGCGTCTTCTGGTCGCTCCAGGGGCGGCTCGACGAGCTTGGTGTCGAGTACGACATCCAGGCTTTGGCGGTGGCGAGCCACGTCGACCATGCGGGCCAGCTCGCCCAGGTCGAAGCGGTGATTGCCCGCGGCGTCGACTACGTCTTTCTCGGCCCCACCGAGTATGAAGCCGCGATTCCGGCGCTGCGCAAGCTCAAGCAGGCGGGTATACCGACGGTTGTCTACAACTTCCTCGAGCCCCACGAGGACGAGGTGGCGCGCGCCATGACCTACATTGCCTTCGACCATGCGGAAGGCGGACGGCTTTCCGGTGAATGGGCGGCCGAGCGTTTGGGCGGCAAGGGCAAAATAGCGATTTTACAAGGCGCGCCGGGTGTCGTCAGTGACCAGCGCAAGAATGGCTTTCTCAAGGTCATCGAAAAGTTTCCCGATATCGAGGTGGTCGTTGGCCCCTATACCGATTTCGATCGCAGCAAGGCCTTCGACGCCGCCCAGAACCTGCTTGCCGCGCAAGACGACATCGATCTCATCTACGGGGTATCGACGACGATCGGCCTCGGCGCCGGGCAGGCCGTGCGGCTGGCCGGCAAGTCGGACGAGATTGCCACCATGGGCTTCGGCGGCACCGGTGACGAGATCACGGCGATGAAGGAAGGCTGGCTGACCGCCTCGGTACTCCGCTCCATCGACGACAGCGGTGTCGCGGTCGCCGACGCTTTCGTCGCCCACAGCAAGGGCGAGCCTGTGCCCCAGGTCTGGTCGGGACCGTTCGTCATGGTCGATAAGGACTCGGACACCGATGCGCTGGTCGCCAATGCCAATCGGTACTCGCGGCCGAAGATGGGCCGCTGACGCGACCTGGCTGATTGTTGACGTGGCCGGCGGCCCATCGCCGGCCACGGTCTTGCCGGTGATCTTGTCGTTGTGCCGCCAACCGAAAATATGCTTATAATATAGGCAAACCACGATTCTAGGCGGCCATAGCGTCGATACGGCAACAATCAGGGAGGAACGGCCCACTAAAGTAAGGCCCCAAGGAAACCGCAAGAGGGCTTCGTGGGTCCACCAGCATCACATGCACCGGGTCGTCACTCTGAGCCCCGATTTCGAACTCATCGAAGGGATGCCAAGTCACTCAATTCGATGGAATTCACATGGCTATCCGTGTGATTTGGCTAAATGGCACTACCATCCAGAGTACGAAATCCACCTCATCGAGCAGACCACGGGCAAGGTATTCGTCGGTGACTACATCGGCAGTTTCGCCCCTGGCAACTTAGTTCTCACCGGGCCGAACCTGCCCCACAACTGGGTCAGCGACACGGCGCGCGGCGACTACGTGGCGCGGCGCGATACGATTGTCCAATTCGGCGACCCATTCGTGCGCCAATGCATCAAGGCCATGCCTGACCTCAGGGAACTCGAGGTATTGCTGGCCGAGGCGAAGCTGGGCGTTGAGTTCTTTGGCGACACGGCCGCGCGCGGACGGGACCATCTGCGCCGCATTGGCAACGCGAGCGGCATGGCACGGCTGATCCTGTTTTTCCGGCTACTTCAGTTACTGGCCCGCAGCACCGAAAAGCAGACCCTGTGCAGCAGCGGTTTTATGCCGACACTCAACGCCAAATCCACATCGATCATCGATGCGGTTATGAGACACATGATCGAAAACTCGGGCAGCGCGATCCGGCTCGCCGATGTCGCCGCCATCGCCGATTTGTCGGAGACCGCATTCTCCCGGTTTTTCCGCAGGAACACCGGACACACATTCCTGCAATATCTCAACCGGCTCCGCATCAGCCGTGCCTGCGACCTGCTGATGCATACGCAAATGGGCGTGACCGAGATCTGCTTCGAAGTCGGTTATAACAATATTTCGAATTTCAACCGGCAGTTCGCGCGCGTAAAAGGCATCACACCAACCGCCTACCGGTGCCAGGCGGTGAGCAATGTCAAAAAGCTGCCGAATATCATGTGAAATCTGATCTTTTCGGGTGCAACGCCTGTTTAAGGTCAGTAAGACGTTTTGCCCGGCAAGAAAATGCCAGCGTGCCGCAAGAAACTTGCTAGACAACCGCCGACCCGGCCGCGATGCTTTCGTCGATAGCGGGACCCAAACGGGCTATTGGCGTCGTTTGCCGCCGCACGCCATAGCCCGCAGCGACAGGAGCAAGGATGGAAGCGCTAGTTCTCGAACGCAAGGACGAATTGTCCATGCGAGAGATCCATCTCGAAGAACATCTGGGCGCGCGCGATGTTCGCATCGCGCTGCGGCGTGTGGGCGTATGTGGCAGCGATGTCCATTATTATGTCCATGGCGGCATCGGCCCCTTTCTGGTCAAGGAGCCCATGGTGCTCGGCCATGAGGCGTCGGGCGAGGTCGTCGAAATAGGGTCTGCGGTCGACACCCTTGCGGTTGGCGACCGGGTTTGCATGGAGCCCGGCGTACCGGACCCCCATAGCCGGCCCACGCGCCTCGGCAAATATAACCTCGACCCGGCGATCCGTTTTTGGGCCACGCCACCGGTGCATGGCGTCCTGCGGCCCACTGTCGTCCATCCGGCCGATTTCACATTCAAGCTGCCGCAGTCCGTATCATACGCCGCCGGCGCCATGGTCGAGCCGCTCGCGACCGGCGTCTATGCCGCCACCAAGGCGCAGATCCAGCCCGGCGAAGTGGCCCTGGTGACAGGGGCCGGAACCATCGGTTTGGTGACCGTACTGGCGGCCCTCGCGGCCGGCTGCAGCAAGGTGATCGTGAGTGACGTGCAGGAGCCGAAACTTGAGCTCGCCAGGCAGTTCGGCGCGGTCACAGCGGTCAACATACGCAGCCAAGACCTGGCGCAAGTCGTTAATCGCCAAACCGACGGCTGGGGCGTTGACATTGTCTTCGAAGCCTCCGGCAACGACCGGGCCGCCGCCCAGGTCTTCGATCACATCTGCCCCGGCGGCCGTGTCGTTCTCATCGGCATGCCCGGCGCGCCCATCGCTTATGATGTGTTGGCGGCTCAGGTTAAGGAGGCCCGGGTCGACCACGTCTTTCGCTATGCGCATATCTACCCGCGCGTCGTCGCCATGCTCGCCAGCGGCAGCATTGACGTCGCACCCCTGATTACCGCCACCTACGATTTCGCCGATAGCATCGAGGCATTTGACTACGCCCGCAGTGCGCCGCCAACGGCGATCAAGGTGCAGATCCAAATGCCCTGAGGGCTAGAGTGCGGTATAGCCGCCATCGATCATGATCGTATCGCCATTGATCAGGTCCGACGCCGGCGAAGCCAGATAGAGCACCAGATCGGCGACCTCCGCCGGCCGCCCAAAGCGTCCCGCCGGGATCTTGGCTTTCATCGGGTCGCCCTTCGCCGGCTCACCCCAGACTTTTTCGCCCATCGGCGTCAAGATCACCGTCGGACAGATCGCGTTGCACTGGATATTATGTTTTGCCCACTCACAGGTGATGGATTTTGTCAGCGCGTTGAGGCCGTTTTTGGACGCGGCATAGGCACAATGATCGTCGATCGCCACCACGCCCGTCTGCGATGAGATATTGATGATTTTGCCGAGTCCGCGCTCGATCATCTTCGGTCCCAGGGCTTGGGTAAGGAGAAACGGCGCCCTCAGATTGACCGCCATGATCTGATCCCAATCTTCGACCTTCGTTTCCAAAAGCGAATTCGGCGTCGAGATCCCGGCATTGTTGACCAGAATCTCGATCATCCCGAAATGGGCCAAAGCCTGCTGCGCCGCGTCGCGCGGGCCGTCGACGGTCGCCATGTCGGCCTCGATTGTGAGGCATTCCCGGCCCTCCTGCTCAACCGCCTTCCGCGCCGCGGCAAGGCCCTCGGTATCTCGAGCCACCGCGACGATGTCGGCGCCCGCGTCAGCCAACACGGCACAAATCTCCAGCCCGATGCCTTTCGACGCTCCGCTAACAAATGCTCGTCGGCCGGCGAGCGAAAATCGATCGACATATCGCGCCATAACATTCTCCTCAATGCTGTCGGGTATAGGCGAACCGGTCTCCAAAATACACGAAAGCGGGCTCTGTCGCAGTGATTTTGGCCTGTGGTTCTTCCAAATCGATTGGGACCTTATCCGCGCTCATCCAGCAAATCCTCGACCTAACGCAACGACAGCGGATAGCGCACATACATCATCGCCGGAGGTTACGGACTGCATTGCCCCGGCTCAAGCCGGTTTGGTCCGACAACGCCTGTCAATGCCGTGGATGGCTCTCTTTTCAGGGATTGACAACGTCCACCTATTTGCCCGAATTCGACGCCAGGAATGATGCCTTAAACGACCCTCACGACCAAACTGCCAACCCCCTCGATGGACGCTTCCATGCTGTCACCCCGCGCGACTTGCCCCACCCCTGCAGGCGTGCCCGAGAGGATCACATCACCCGGTGCCAGTTCGAAATATTCGGAGAGGTAGGAAATCATCTCGGGTACTTTCCAGATCATCTGATGCAAATTGCCGTCCTGTCGGATCTCGCCGTTGACTTTCAACTCGACCCGCCCGCTGTTTGGATGACCGATTTCCGCGGCCGGGTGAATCCGCCCTGACGGGGCTGAGTGTTCGAACGCCTTTGATATTTCCCAGGGGCGGCCCATTTTCTTCGCCTCCTCCTGCAGGTCGCGCCGAGTCATGTCGAGCGCAATCGCGTAGCCGAACACATGATCGAGCGCCTGGTCGAGCGGAATATTCGTGCCCCCGGATTTTAGCGCCACAAGCATTTCCGTCTCGTGATGCACGTTGGACGAATGTGGCGGATAAGGAAATTCGCCGGATGGATCAAGATTGTTCGGATTTTTCTGGAAGAAGAACGGCGGATCGCGGTCAGGGTCGTGGCCCATCTCTACCGTGTGAGCGGCATAGTTGCGACCGATGCAGTAGACCCTTCGTACTGGGAAGAGCGCTTCGGTTCCAGCGACGGGGAGAGCCACAACCGGTGGCAATTCGATCACGAACTTAGACATCCAAACCTCCGAATTCCCATAAATCGTCTGATTCACATAACCCGATGCAGCGGCCAGATCAATCGCAACCAATACATAGTCGTTCACGTTATTTGTTGCCAATCGCAATTGATCGTCCTAAATTGGGGGTGTTGCTTCACAATTGGTCAACCAATATATGGATTTACAATTGTGCTAACGAGACCGGTGACGACGGAGAGGGAGCACGCGATAACAGCGCTTCGCGACTTGATCGCGGCTGGATCCTATTCGCCGGGAGACCGCCTCCCACCGGAGCGGGCACTGATTGGCGAACTTGGATTGAGCCGCACGTTACTCCGCCAGGCTTTGGACACCCTCGAGCGCGAAGGTTCAATATGGCGCCACGTAGGCAAGGGCACATTTGTCGCCGGGCACGGTGGATCCGGTGGCGCAGGAAGCTTGCCGGAGCTGACTCGGCGACTAACGCCGGTGCGGATGGTGCGCGCGCGGCTCTGCATTGAACCGGCGATAGCCCGCGAAGCGGCCATAAACGCCTCCGGAGAGGCGATTATCCGCATGAAACTGGCCAAGGATCGCGCGGCAAATGCCTCTAATTGGTCAGACTATGAAGCTCAGGACGATCTTTTCCACCGTTCGGTCGCCGAAGCGTCGGACAATTTCCTGCTGCTGAGCCTTTTCGACCAACTCAACCAGGTTCGACGAGCCGTTGCCTGGGGCAATGTCGTTCGCGATTCGGAGCGGCCTCCGAAGGGGCACTCGAGCTTTGCCGAACATGACCGAATTTCTGTGGCGATCGAGAGGCGCGACCCGGCTGCCGCTCAGGAGGCAATGCGACAGCATATAGGCTCGGTGTCAGTGCGCCTTTTCGGAGAGGTTTGACTTGCAGCAAGTAGATGGGGGCCAAAAGAGAAGCTCGTGTCTTAGGTGAGGCAGCAATACGACAACCGAATCCTCGGGAGGAGAATCATGAAAAAGTTACTAAATAGAGTTGTTACGACGTTCGCCGCGGCCCTGCTAATCGGTGGCGTGACAATCACCGGCGCCCAAGCGGGCAAGGTCCGGATCGCGCTTGCCGAGACCCCGTCAGATGAGGTTGCAGCCTTCTTTGTCGCTCTGGATCGCGCCAGGGCGATGGGGCTTGACTACGAATGGACAGCGTTCTCTGACGAGGAACTGGCTATCCAAGCGGTTCTCAGTGGTCAGATGGATATCGGTTTTGGCACACCCTATGCGGCGATGCAGAAAACCAAAGCGCCGATCCGCATCATTTTTCAGCTCTCCAAGTTAAAATTCTTTCCGGTGACTTCTCAGAAATACAGCAAGCTGGAGGATTTGGATGGCGCGCCGATCATGCTGCATTCCCGTGGCGGAGGCACTGACTCTATCGCCAACGTGATCGAAGAAAGGCTTGGGATCAAGTTTGGTGATCGGTCCTATGTGCCGGGGTCGGCCAACCGAATCGTCGCCCTGATCGCGGGACAAACCGACGCAACGATCGTCGACCTTTCGAACAAGAACAAGCTAGTCAAACAGGCGGGCGACAAGTTCAATGTGTTGCCGATGTTTGAAGTTGACGCCAGCGACGAGGCCCTTTTTGGAAACCTCGACTGGATCAAGGCCAACGAAGACGACGTCGACATTTTTGTAAAAGCGCTGTGGAGTGTTTGGCGCGACATGGCGGAGGATCCGACAATCATTAGCCGAGAGACGGATCCGGACGGCCCCATCGGTCAGCTTCCGAAGGAAATTCTCGACAGCCTCGACGGATTCTACATCGATGCAGTTGCCGGCGGGCTCTATGATCCCAACGGTGGCGGTCGCAATGCTGCCAAGGCTGACATGGAATGGTATTCCGCGGCGGGTCAACTGACCGGCGATCCTTCAGCGCTGAATATCGAAGACTTCTGGTATCTCGCGCCACTTGACGCGGCATCGCAATAGGTCGGGCATGGCAGCCGCTGCGTCCAGGACTTGGGGCCCGCGGCTGCCACCCACCGGATACATGCTTGAATAGCCGAGATAAATGTTCAGCCGCTCACTTCTTCTCAAATTCTTGTCCGCCACTATTGTGTTCGGTACCTGGGAAATTGCCGGCCGTATCCCGGTAAGTTATGCATTTCCGACATTCTTTGAGTCCATGTCGGCGCTGGTCGTGCTCTTCTTGGATGGGACGATCTTCACGGCCTACGCCGAGACATTGAAACCGCTTGTGGTCGGCATTGCAATTTCAGGGGTTTTGGGCATTGGTCTTGGGATTTGGACCGGTCTGAGCCCGAAATTCGACTGGCTTTTTTCGCCAATTTTCATAGTGATGCAGTCAGCACCGCTGGCCGCACTGATACCACTGCTCATCGTCGCCTATGGTATCGGACTGACATCCAAGGTTTTCGTGGTCTGCATCATGGCGATGCCTGTCATTGTTCTGAATACCGCCGGTGCGGTGCGCAATACACCTTCTTCAATAAAGGAGATGGGACGTTCTTTTCTGGGCAGTGAACGCGATATCATTCTGAAGATCATTATCCCAGCTGCGTCACCGATAATTTTTTCAGGATTGAGGCTGGGAATATCGGCGGGCTTCATCGGGGCCATACTGGCTGAATTGAAGATCACCCCAACCGGCGTTGGTGACATCATTTCTTATAGTCGCTCGATCGCCGACTACCCAAGTATGTATGCCGCTATTTTCTCGATCATCCTGCTGGCTGTTCTATTTCTTAACCTGCTGGAAAAGGTGGAAAAGATTCTGTTCGTAGGAAATATCCGTGGCTATGCTTCAGACTAGGAACTCATCGGCACAGCCCCATGTTGCGGGCGTAGAAAACGCCGTTTCGGCTCGTAATATCTCGAAAAACTATGTTGACGTCGAAGCCCTCAAGGATCTCTCGCTGGATTTTCCGCGCGGTCAGCTAACCTCTGTGCTGGGTCCATCGGGATGCGGAAAGACGACGCTGTTAAAAATCATTGCCGGACTACTGACGCCCACATCCGGAAAGATTGAAGTCAATGGCAAGAACGTAACCGGACCCGGACCGGATCGGGCATTCGTATTTCAGGACTTCGCCTTGCTGCCCTGGGCGAGTGTCATCCGCAATGTCGCTTTTGGTCTGGAACTACGCGGCGTCGCAAAATCCGAACGCAACAGCATCGCTGAAAAATATATTCGCGACGTCGGGCTGGACGGATTTGAGAACAGTTTTCCGCATGAGCTGTCAGGCGGTATGCGGCAAAGGGTTGGTTTGGCCCGTGCTCTTTCAGTCGATGCTCAGGTTTTGTTGATGGACGAGCCGTTTTCCGCGGTCGATGAACAAACGCGGCGCAAATTTCAGGAAGACCTGCTCTCGCTTATACAAACCGAGAACAAGACATTCATTTTCGTAACCCATTCGATTGAGGAGGCCGTTTATGTCTCCGACCAGATTGCCATCCTGCTGCCACGGCCTAGTCGGGTGTCCGAGATTATCCGGCCATCGGGATTCCGTGACAAGGGCGTCGACAATATTCGCCGCGATCCCGAGTATCTCGATATCGTCGACAGAATTTGGGCCTCGCTGCGCAGTTATGTGGAGTAACCATTGGTAAAAATATTCGGATACAGGCTTCCTGCAATGTCGTCGCTGATCCTGTGGGGGCTGCTTTGGGAGATTGTCGGGCGCCAAGGCGTAACATTTTTCATTCCACCAATATCCGAAGTCATCCAGACGCTGTTTTCAATCATCGGTACACCAGCCTTCGTCAAGGCCCTGTCGGAAACCGCTTACGCCTTCAGCGCCGGTGTATTCTTCGCCATCGTCATCGGCATCCCGACCGGCATCCTCATGGGCAAGAGCCGGCTATTGGATGAACTGCTTCTGCCCTGGGTGAACATGTTCCTGAGTGCCCCGCTGACGGCACTGGTGCCGGTCTTGATGGTCCTGTTCGGGTTCGGCATGAAATCGATCATCATCACAACGACGCTTTTCGCGATCT
>QIGO01000056.1 GCA_003230015.1 Alphaproteobacteria bacterium
GCTTTTTATCTCGTGGAAGCGTGTTTGTGCTTCGGGGGCCGGCCTTGGCCGGGAGGCGGCGCAGGGCGGGATCGGTTAGGGCTGGCGGCAGGGCGCTCAAGAGCCTAACCAGCGCATACATGGGCCAGGGGAAGGCGATACGGCCGGTGTTCCGCGCCAATCCCCGGCGAATAATGCTTGCGGCACGGTCAGCATCCATCAGGAAGGGCATGGCGAAATTGTTGACGTCGGTCATGGGGGAGCGGATGAAGCCGGGGCAGATGGTGGAGACCTCGATGCCTTGGGCGGCCAAGCTGTTGCGCAACGATTCGCCATAGACGCGGACGGCGGCCTTGCTGGCGCAGTAGGCAGGGGCACCGCCGAAGCCGTGAAACGATGCCAGGCTGGACATGATGGCGATCTGTCCGCGGGGCTTTGTTGGGCGCGCCTGCATCAGGGCTATGGCCGGGTGGACCGTGTTGATGACACCATCGACGTTGGTGGCAAAGATAGCGCGGGCTTGCGCGGCCGACTCACCCGAAGTGCCGTCCGTGCCGGCGGATATGCCGGCGTTGGCGATCACCAGGTCGATGGGGGCCTGGCGGTCCCTTTCGGCGATCCAGGCAGCCATGGCAAGGCTGTCGGTGACGTCGATAATGCGGGTGTCAACAATGGCGCCGGCACCGGTACAGGTTTCTGATACGTTTTCCAGCCGGGCGGCGTTACGGCCGGCGAGGATGAGGCGGCGGCCGGGTGCCGCATATTGCTTGGCCAGTTCGGCGCCGATACCGCTGGAGGCGCCGGTGATGAGGATTGTTGTTGGATTGCGCATGATTCGGCGTTGCCGTCTGTGAGTGGTCAGGGAGTGGCCCGGCGCGGGTGCGGTCCAGGAAGCCCAATGAGTGGTTGACGCGGTACCCTAAGAACAGCAACAAGATGCGGCTGTGGATAATAGTTCCAAACATATGATGCCTATAGCGGTAATTGGCTTTGGCAGGCGTTGAACCGCAAAGGACTCTCAGTGGCGCTCAAAAGCATGACAGGTTTTGCCCGGGCCGAGGGCAGCGACGAGAGCGGCGCCTGGGCCTGGGAGCTGCGGTGCGTCAATGGCCGGTCCCTGGATGTGCGCTGCCGCATGCCGTCGGGGTATGAGCGGCTGGACCGGGCGGTTCGCAAGGCGCTTTCGGAACGTTTCAAACGAGGAAATCTGGCGGCCAACCTGACCCTTAAGCGGGGTGAAAGCCCGCGCCGCTATCAGATCAACCAGGCGTTGCTGGCCAAGATCCACGAGTTGGCCGACGAAATGAGCGTCGAGCCGCCGGGATTGGAAAGTCTGGTCAATGTGCGGGGGCTGTTCGAGCCCCTGGAGGCGGAGGACGCCGCATCCGAGGCCCGCGATGAAGCCATGCTCGGGACATTGGCGGCGGCGATAGAAGGGCTCGACGGGATGCGGCGCGAAGAAGGCGCGCGGCTGGCGGTGGTGCTTGGCGAGCGTATCGACGAACTGGCTGCGCTGAGCGCGCAGGCGGAGGCGAACGCATCCGTGCAGCCGGAGGCGATCCGGGCGCGGCTGGAACGGCTGTTCGGTGAGCTGCTTGGCGCGGAGACGTCCCTGCCGGAAGAAAGACTGGTGCAGGAAGCCGCTATCCTTGTGGGCAAAGCGGATGTGCGCGAAGAACTGGACCGCCTTGGGGTCCATATCGAGGCGGCGCGCGCGTTGCTGGCGGAGGACGGACAAGTCGGCCGACGGCTGGAGTTCCTGTGCCAGGAGCTCAATCGTGAAGTCAACACGATCTGTTCGAAAGCCGCCGACGTGTCGCTGACGCGCATCGGTCTTGACCTCAAATCCGTGGTCGATCAGCTACGGGAGCAGGTGCAGAATATTGAGTGACAGGGCTAATACCAAGGAGCGCTGATAATGACCCATAGAGATCGCGCGCGCGACCGGAACGGCGGCTTACCAAGGCTTTCGGGCGGCGTTGCGCAGGCTTTGCGATGCCTCGCATCGCCACAGCCTGCGCGCCTTGCCGAAAGCCTTGGTAAGCCGTCTCTATGGGTCATTATCAGCGCTCCTTGGTATAAACCATGAATGACGGCGTTGAAGCCGATTTTGGCGAGGTCGGCCGGCGCGGATTGATGCTGGTGCTGTCGTCGCCATCGGGGGCGGGCAAGACCTCCATTTCACGGGCGTTGCTGGAGCGCGACCCGGCCTTGACGTTGTCGATCTCGGTGACCACAAGACCAAAACGTCCGGTCGAGCGTGCGGGCACCGATTACATCTTCCTGGAGCCGACCGAGTTTCATCTGATGGTGAACCGGCAGGAGTTGTTGGAATACGCCAAGGTCTTCGACCATTATTACGGCACCCCGCGGGCCGCGGTCGAATCCTCACTGGCCCAAGGCGGGGACGTGCTGTTCGATATCGAGTGGCAGGGAACACAGCAGTTGGCCGAGCAGGCCCGGGACGATCTGGTCAGCGTGTTTATCCTGCCGCCGTCGATGGCCGAACTGGAGCGCCGGCTGCATAGCCGGGCCCAGGACAGCGAAGAAGTGATCGGCGGCCGGATGGCGGCGGCGGCGGCGGAGATGACCCACTGGAATGAATATCAGTATGTGATCATCAATTACGACTTTGAGGACAGTGTGCAGCAGGTGCTGGCGATCCTGAGTGCGGAGCGCCTGCGGCGGCACCGGCAAGTGGGATTGGCGAACTTCGTCAGGCGTCTGCTGGCGTGGTAGCCAGAGCCGAGTAGGTGCGGGCGAGGGCGCAGAATTGCGCTACATCGAGGGTCTCCGCGCGCGCCTGAGGTGAAATACCAGCCTCCTCCAAGGCAGCGGCCGGGAGCAGTGTCTTAAGACTTCTGCGTAGCATTTTGCGCCGTTGGCCGAAAGCGGCGGCGGTTACACGCTCCAGGGCAGCCCGGTGGGCAGCGAAAGCGGGCTGGAGGCGCGGGGTGAGGCCAACCAGTGTCGATGTTACTTTCGGCGGCGGGGTGAAGGCCTGGGGCGGTATATCGAACAGGATGACCGGCTCATAGAGCCACTGGATGAGGACAGACAAGCGGCCATAGGCCTTGCCGCCGGGCGCGGCCACCAGACGAGCGGCGACTTCCTTCTGGAACATCAAAGTAAGGCCGGCAAAAGCGTTAGGGGCGGTGCTCCAGCCGAGCAACAGGGCGGTGGCGATGTTGTAGGGCAAATTGGCGATGATCTTGCGCGGCGGCGCGCACAGGCCCGCCGGATCGACCTTGAGGGCGTCCTGGGCGATGATTTCCAGCCGCCCAGGGTAGGCGGCGCCCAATTCTTCGAGCGCCAGCAGGCAGCGCCGGTCACGCTCGATGGCGATGATTTTGGCGGCCGGGCTTTCGAGCAGGGCACGGGTCAGCCCGCCCGGCCCGGGCCCGATTTCGACGATTTGGACCTGCGAGAGTTCACCGGCGGCACGGACAATACGCCGGGTCAAATTCATGTCGAGCAGGAAATGCTGCCCCAGCCTGCGGCGGGCGCGCAGACCGTGGCGGGCAATGACCTGGTTCAGGGGTGCCAGAGCGGCGTGACGGTCTGTCGTCACTGGACCCGTAGGTCGATGAACGCCGCCCGGCGAAGGTCGCGCAAATAGCGCCGCGAGAGCATATCCATGCGTTCGCGCACGAGATTTTCGCGCACCGCCTCGCGGATCTGGTCGTTGGCATCCTGGTCACGCTCACAGATCATGACCACCTGGATACCGAGATCGCTGCGGATGGGCTCGCTGGCCTCGTTCACAGACAGGGCGGAGGTCAGCTGGCGCAAATTGTCGTTGAGGTCGCCCATGCGCAAACGCGCCGGTTCGTCTGGCTGCGGGGTGCCAGCGGCCTCGGCCAGTTGGGCAAATTCGCTGCAATCCCGGGCGTCTTCGGCGACCCTCCGGGCGCTGGCAAAGGAATTCTCGACCTCGCTTTCCGGCGCATCGGGAGGCACAGAGATCAGTAGCTGGCGCAAGGCCATGGAGATCTCTTCCTGACCCGCGGACGCAATATTGCGCCGGTCAATAACGAAGAGGATGCGGTAACTGCCGGGTCCGGCCAGGGGCGTCGATATGGTGCCGGGACGTAAGGCGGACACCACCGCATCGGCATCGGCGTCAAGCTGACCCTCCTGGATCCAGCCGATGTCACCACCAAGGGCAGCACTGGCGCTTTTCGAGTATTGCCGGGCCACCGCCGCGAAACTGGCGCCATCGCGCAGCTGGGAGACCAGATTTTCCGCCAATTGGCGGGTTTCGGCCTCGTCGATAAGGGAATCCACCGGCAATAAGATCTCCGCTACGCGATTCTCGACACGGCCTTGGTTGGCCGAAATGCGGGTCAGAATGGCGTCGACCTCCTCATCGCCGATCTGGACAACAGGCAAGATCCGCCGGCCAAGCAGTTTCTGCCAGGCGATGGAAACCCGTAACTGCTCCTCGATGGTGTTCAGCGCCAGCTTGTTGGCGTCGGCAAAATCGGCCAGACGCCCGGGCTGTATGTTGTTGTTGTTCTCGACAGTGGAGACGGCCAAGGCCATATCCTGCTCGGTGGCCACTATATTGAGCCGCGCGGCCTCCTGACTTTGCAGGCGTTCCTCGATAAGCAGGCGGAGCACTTGGGGGGCCACACGGCGCTGCTGCTCGGTGGTGGTGGGCAGATTTGAGGACAGCAGGACCAGCCGGACACGCTGGGCCAGGTCACGGATCGAAATGACCTCGTCGTTGACCACGGCGGCAATGCGCAGGACCTGCTGCGCCTGGCCCGGAACCATCACCGCGGCTACGAGCAGGCTGGACAAGGCGATGGCGCGGAGGAAGGAATGTCCGGTCATGGGGGGTCCAGAATTGTTTTAGATTGCGGCGATAATAACGCTAATTGGGGCGCCAGCGCAAAGATTCGTGGTCAGAAGACCTGGCCCTGGAGTTGCCCCAACGTCTTGAACGTAACCTGGATCAGGATCGAGTCCGAGGGTTCGACATCGCGGTCCGTCGTGAAAGTGCGGCGGAGATTAGCCGTAAACAGGAGGCAGTCGCAATTATAGGTCAGGGAGGCGCCATAGGACAACATGCCGCCGTTAGAGGAGAGATCGCGGGTGCCGTCGATGGAGGCCGACCACATTTTTGTGATGTCGGAATCGACGCGAAGGGTTAACTCTTCGCGCTCGGGGAATTCTCCGGCCTGCTCGAAAAAGAGGTAGTTCGCGGAAAGGCGGAAACGGTCCGGTCCGGCACTGGCGCTCACTTCGTTGCGTCTGGCGGCGAAACTGTCCTTGTCAATGCGGGTCTTGTAAGTGAGGTTCAAAAAACTGCTGGGGCTGATGGTCAGGCGCCCGACAATGTCGGAAAAATTGTCCTCGAGGCCGCTGCCGACGACGAATGTGTCGTCGTTACGAAACTGGTATGACTGACCGATGACAAACGTCGCCCCGCGGCCGTCTTCGCCGAAGACCCCGCCGCGTAAACCATAAGCGATGTGCTGCCCGCCTTCGACCCGATCTTTGCCGGGGAAACGGCTCGGTTTGAAAATATTGGTTTCGTCGAGCTCAAATACCAAGCTGTCTTCGTTTGGAATACGCCCCGGATTGCCGCCGTTGGGAGAGATCGCAATGGTTGCCACGGGTTCCAACACTTGACGAATGTTGCCGGTGCGCCGGACCCAAGGGTAGCGCCATTCCAACGACAATCGCGGCATGACACGGCCGGTAAGGCCGCTGGCGAGGGCATTGCTGCTGGCGGTGGCAACATTGTCGACATCGTATATATCGGTCTGCACACTGGCCCGGAAGTCGTAAACATCGCCCAGTCGGGTCGTAAAGGGCAAATGGACGCCGGTGATCAGCGAGGCGCGCCGGCTATCGGGGCCGTCTTCGCGGGTCAGGGCCTGAATATTGGCATCCATGGTCAGGCGGGCGCCGAAGTCGTTGGGCTCACCGACAAAATTATAGTCAAGTTTGGGGGCGACGACGGGTATGGTGTCCTGATCGTCTTCTTCGGTGAGGCCCTGGAAATAAAGTGCCTCGGCATTGGCATAAGAGCGGCCGCGAAAACCCTCGACAAATAAGCGGTTTGTCAGCGTATCTACCGATGAGATGCCGTAGCGGCTGAGATAAGTGTCGTCAGTGGCGAGTTTGATGTCAGCGCCCATGCGCCATGTGGGATCAAGGTCGAAGCGGGTTTCACTGTCGATGTTGCCGCGAAAGCGGTCGGTGCTTGGCTCCTGGGTCGCGCTGACGGTCGTGCGCACAAAACCGTTGTCGAATGCCTGCCGATACGTGGCCTGACCAACAACACTTTCGCCGGTGGTGAATAGAGGGTCAAAGAGGATATCGCGATCCGGTTTTATGGCCCAAAAATAAGGCACCGCCAGGGTGGTTCCTAGATTGCTGGAGCTGCCAAATTTTGGCGCGAGGAAGCCCGACTGACGCTCGACCGTGGGGTCCGGGTGGCTCAGATAGGGTGTGTAGGCGACGGGAATGCCGAGAATCTCCATGCGGGCATCGCGGTAGATGATCTTGCGAGCGGCCTGATCGTGGATGACCTTGCGGGCCTTGAGCTGCCAAAGGGGCGGCTCGCTGGCGCCCGCGCAATCCTTGCAGGGCGTGTAGACCGCACGATTGAACTGGGTGACGTTGCCGCCGCGCCGGGTACCACTGACCGCGGCGAGGCGGGCGTCATCTTGCAAGCGCATGGAAATGGCGCGGGCAAAACCCTCCTTGAGACTATTCGTCAGTTCGAAAAATTCGGCGAATATCACCTCGCCCGAGGGCTCAAGAAGGATGACATTGCCCGACGCACTGACAACGTCGGTCTTGCGATTGAAGGTGACGGTGTCGGCCATCAACACCCGTTCGCCCTGTGTCAACTCGACATTTCCAGAAGCGGTGACGAGGCCAAATTCGTCATCGTAACTCAGCTCGTCGGCGGTAATCAGAACCGGCTGATCCTGCTCCGCAACAGGCTGTTGGGCCGATGCAAAGCCAGAGACCAGGAAGAGCATCAAAAGGGCGGTGGCAAAACGACCGGGCATGACAAATATTACCCATCTTCCTGATGTAGCAGCAGGCTGACGCCAACAGAGGCGCTGAATGCAGCCGGCATCCAAGCGGCGAAAACCAGCGGCACACTGGCGCCGAGGCCGAGAGCATGAACGATGTTGGTCATGATGTAGATGGCAAATCCGCTGAGCACGCCGCCGGCGATAAAAAGAACGGCGCGGCCGCGCCGCGCGGAGCGCAGCGAAAAAGTGGCGGCGATGAGTACCATGGCCGCCAACAGCAACGGTTCGGCAAGCAAGGCGTTCCAACGCAGGCGGTGGGGTCGGGCGGAAAATCCGGTCGCTTCGGTCACTCTGATAAAGCGCGGTAGTTGCCAAAATGAGACGGTCTCTGGGCTGGCGAAACTCTCTTGTATTTTGGCCGGGGTCAAGTCCGTTGGCAGGGTGTGAACGGCGACAAACTGTCCGGGGCGGTCGGGGCCGGTGAGCCAGGCGTTGCGGAATTCCCAAAAACCATCGCGCAGGGTTGCGGTCTCCGCGTCGATGCGTCCGACAAAGCGATCTTCCTCGGCAAAGAGAAATACAATCGCGCGGTTCAACTCCATACGGTCGGGTATGACCGTGGGCGCGTGGATGACGGCCTGCATGCCGGTGTCGTCGATCTGACGCAGCCACACGCCAGTCGTGGACACGGCGAGCAGGGAACTGCTGCCGGTCAGGTATTTTCCCTCCATCTCTTCGGCCTTGGCCAACATGGTCGCGGCCGCGGGGTTGACGACCATGATCTTGACCAAGCCAATGATCGCGGCAATGTAGACGGCGGGAAAGACGAATTGCCAAACCGACATGCCGGCCGACCGCATGACCACGAGTTCGTGGTTGCGGGTGAGCCGGAAGAAACATACCAGGGCGCCGAACAATATGGCAAAAACCGTGGCCTCCTGGGTCAAGTGGGGCAGCCGCAACAAGGCCATCGCGATAACGATCGCCAAAGTTGCGTCGGGCTTGCCCGCGGCGCGGCGCAACAGCTCGACCACGTCGACCAAGAAAATTACCGCGACCATGGACAGAATAATAATCAGAAACCAAAGCAAGAACTGGCGGCCAATATAGCGCGACAAGGTGCGTGGCAGGCGCATGACTAGATGCTGGCCTTGGCGTAAGACAGGCGCGATCGGTTGCGCCCCGGGCGGCGCATGAGGATGACCAAGGCGGCCAAGGCAGTGACAATCGGTAGGGCATAAAGCAATGGCGCCAGTGCCAAAGACTTGGTGGTCAGGTTGGCCAAAGCGATGGCGGTGCTTTGCAGAACAATGACAGCGCCGACGGCGGCCAAGATGCGCCTGGTCTGGCCTCTGCGGCTAAATTCACCAGAGAGCAGACTGGCCAAGGCTATTGCTACGAATGCGAAAATCAGTAACGGCGAAGATAACCGACGGTGCCCTTCGGCGATCAAACTGGTGCGGTAAAAGCGCTCAACCGCAGAGTCGCCGGGCGTCAGGAGTTCGCCGACGAAGCGCTCCTGAGGGTCGCGCCAGCGGGGCTCTACATTGTCGTCGAAGGCGTTGAGGTCAATCGAGTTCTGGTCGAAGTAGAGCAGCACCAGACGGCCAGTCTCGGTATCGATCTCCTGGCGATTGCCGTTGAACATGACAACACGGGCGCCGGTTTCGGAAGTGATCAGCGCCCCGCGTTCGGCCATAATCGTGACCGGGCGTTCCGGGATCCGCGTGTCGTGGACAAAAATGCCGAGCAGATCGCCGCCACTCTCTCTGGCCCGAACATAGACGGTGACGCCATCGACAGGCGTGTTGAAACGGCCCTGTTGCAAGAGCACGCTGCCAAACGAGTTTTGGAACGAGTAGCGCATGTCCTTGAAACCGGCGTAGGACAAGGGCAGCCAGTAAAGGTGCAAGCCGTAGCTGAGCAAAGTTACGACGACCGCCAGGGCAACGGCCGGAATGGCCAGGGCGTTCTGGCTCATGCCGGCACTGCGCATGATCACGAGCTCGCTGTCGTTGATCAATTTGTTGTAGACGAACAGGGTCGCCGTGAAGAGGGCGATGGGCAGGATGATGGTCAGGAAGGATGGCACCAACAGGGCAGTCAGCTTTAGCAGTACCGTGGGCGGCAAGCCGCGGTTGATGACAAAATCGACAAGGCGAAGGGAGCGGATCAAGCTGACGATGAAGATTAGAATGCCACCGATAAACAAGGTCGCGATGATCAATTGCCGAGAGATATAACGGTGCAGGGATTTCATCGTCGCGTGTTGTTAAATTTGCCGCTGGTCAAGGCGAGCGGCCGGGCGGGCAGACTGCTCTCTTGCTTTGCATTTGCCGGCCCGACTTCGCATCATTCATTAGTAGCAGATTGATCTTGCAGGCGAAACAACGCGGCGTGTCTTGCGCTGGCGCGGGTGCTGATCTAAACCGTTCAGGCTGCGTCATTCTGGCGCATGGGACGAGCTACAAGGACCGGCAGCGATGAATTTGACGTTCGCGGAACCGAAGTTGCCCCGCAAGGGTGCGATCGTTGTCTTTGTCGCGGCCGGGGGCAAATTGGGTGCGAGTGCCAAGGCGCTGGATAAAACGACCCAGGGCGCGGTGGCGCGAGCGGCGAGCCATGACGGGTTCAGCGGCAAATCCGGCGAGACACGGGCTTTGCTGGCGCCGGCGGGGCTCGAGGATGGGATGGTCATTCTGCTGGGTCTTGGCGAAGGCAAAGAGCTGAACGCGTTGGCGGCGCGCAAGGCCGGTGCCAAAGTTTATCAAGCGCTCGTTGGGGCCAAAGCCAAAAGTGCTACTTTGATGGTCGACGGGATCGCCGGCTGCAAGCTCAGTCTTGGGGATCAAGCCGCGAACCTGGCCTATGGCGCGCGGCTGCGCAGTTATCGCTTTGACCGCTACCTGACAAAAGAGGCGGCGGACAAGAAACCGAGCCTCGGCAAATTTTCGGTGATGGTCAAAGGGGTTGCGGCGGCGCGCAAAGCCTATGCGCCGCTTGACGCGCTGGCCGAAGGTGTTGATTTGACGCGCGATCTGGTGTCCGAACCGGGCAATGTCATCTATCCCAAGACACTGGCCGACGAATGCCGAAAGCTCAGCAAACTTGGCGTCAAGGTGGAGGTGCTGGGCGAAAAGCAGATGGAAAAGCTGGGCATGGGGGCGTTGCTCGGCGTTGGTATGGGCAGCGAGCGGGAATCGTTCCTGGTGACGATGCAGTGGAGCGGCGGCGGGAAGACAAAGAAGCCAGTGGCGCTCGTGGGCAAGGGCGTGACTTTCGATACCGGCGGTATTTCGATCAAACCGTCGGCCGGTATGGAAGAGATGAAATGGGATATGGGCGGCTCCGGCGCGGTCATCGGCGCCATGCATGCCCTGGCCACGCGCAAGGCCAAGGCTAATGTGGTGGGTGTGGTCGGGCTGGTGGAGAATATGCCTTCCGGGACCGCACAACGACCGGGTGACATTGTGACCACCATGTCGGGGCAAACCATCGAGGTGCTGAACACCGATGCCGAGGGGCGCCTGGTGCTGGCCGATGCGCTTTGGTACACGCAAGACCGCTTTAAGCCGCAGTTGATGATCGATCTGGCGACCTTGACCGGGGCGATCATGGTGGCGTTGGGGTCCGAGCATGCCGGGATGTTTGCCAGTGACGATAAGTTGGCGCAGGGTTTGAGTGCCGCCGGCGAGGCTGTGGGTGAGTTATTGTGGCGGATGCCTTTGGGCGAGGCCTATGACAAGCAGCTCGATGGCGGGCCGGCAGATATGGCCAATATCTCCGCCGGCCGCTGGGGCGGCTCGATTACCGCAGCACAGTTGCTGCAGCGGTTCACCAATGGCGTGCCTTGGGCGCATTTGGACATCGCCGGGACGGCCTGGAGCAACAAAGCCAAGCCGTTGATGGCGAAGGGGGCGACAGGGTTCGGGGTGCAGTTGCTCGATCGTTTCGTTGCCGACAATTTCGAGAGTTGATGACGGAGATTCGTTTCTATCACCTGACCCGGCAGCCCTTGGAAGAGGCGTTGCCGGTGATGCTGGAACGTACCGTCGAGCGTGACAAGCGGCGGGCGGTGGTGCTGGCCTCGTCAACCGAGCGGGTCGAGGCCTTGAACGCGCATCTGTGGACTTACGACGAGCGCAAGTTTCTGCCCCATGGCAGCCGTGCCGATGGCTTTGGCGAGCAGCAGCCGATTTGGCTGTGCGTGGATGATGAAAACCCCAATCGAGCCCAAGTGTTGTTCCTGACGGACGGGGCAGGCTCAGACCGGGTCGGCGAGTATGTTCTGGTGTGCGCGCTGTTCGACGGCAATGACGCCCAAGCCGTGGGGACGGCGCGGGAACAGTGGCAAGCCTTTAAGAGTGCCGGGCATGATTTGACCTATTGGCAACAGACGACGCGCGGCGGTTGGGAGAAAAAGGCGTCGAGCTAGTCGGCTTAATTAATAGAGGTCACCCCAGGTTACTTGCTTGAGCGTCAGCATGCCTTCGGGCACATACCAGGATTCAGCGGAAACATCCTGTCGGTGGCGGTAGTGTGTGGGGAAGGCGTGCGCTTTTCCCGCCCGTTCCATCATGGAGGCCGCGTTGCGCCTGGTGGTATAAAATCCATGTCGTATGGTGCCATCGATGAGCAGTTTTTTGCCCGTGCGCCGGGCCGTGAAACCACCGTTGGAACGAACGCCGATGTAGCGGAATGGCTGATCCAGATCGGGCAGTGGGCGCTCAATAAAGTCGGCGAAGTCGTGTATTCTTCCGTCGCCCAATGTTAACAACGGACAGTCGATGTCCCGGCGCCCGCTTCCGGCGACAAAAGTCCCGGCTTCGAAATGAGTGCGGTTGAAATCCTCGGCATCGAGAATCTGCTCATGGTCAAAGGCGCATTTCGGGGCCACGGCTCTGAAACCACGGAAACGGCTGAGACGTGCAGCGGCGTCGAACAAGCCGTGCTGCCGAAACATGTTTTGCGTGGGCCGAAGACGATGGGGTGCTGGACACATGGGCCTAGTGCCCGCCGAGCCGGATGAGCTCGACGCGTATCGTACACTCCGTCTCTCCCATGGGCTTGAGGCAGCCGTCGCGTCTCAACCCGCGGTCCCTTTGGTAACCCTCAACGGCCTCAAGAAGTGCCTGGTCGAGACCCTTGTCCTGGTCACTCGAGTGGTTGTAGCGGCCAAGACAGTGCATGGCGTTCTTCAACCACACTATATCGGGCGTGTGATTGACACGCCCCCAACCGATCTCGTCCCCGAGCTTTGATTGTGGGGCAGTATCCCTGACAGGCGAGACTTGGGCCATGGCTTCCTCCTGAAGCACTCTTGAGCCTTACATAGGCGTGGAAATCGTGACAACCTTATTCGGTTTGGCTTTGAGGAGAATTCGACGGGTAAAACCTCTCTTTGTTCATGAAAACTGTTTGTTTCTGAACGGTTGACGCATTCTTAGCGTGCGCTTTACCTGTATTCCCTAAGATTTAATCGACTCCCTTTTTGGCGTAAGAATTATACCCCAGACAGTCCGGGTAGTACACAGCAACAGTGGCTAAAATGGAATGTCGTAAACGCTTTCTCTAGGGTCGAGATTCTGGCCTGTTCTTCGATGTTATTTTGTTGTGATTTATCAGTTTATACGAAAA
>QIGO01000202.1 GCA_003230015.1 Alphaproteobacteria bacterium
GCGCTCATGCCTCCGATGGGGCGGCCTGACCGGCCGGCGCCCAGTTGGGCGCTGGTGCGCCGGTTCGAACTTTGTCCGCTCCGGCGCACCAATCCAAGCAAGCGGACTTCTGCCTCCGACCCATGGCCGTCACGGGCCTTTCGGCGGATGGCATGCCGGCAGGCTGACCACCGGCATTCGCGCCTGATGTCCGGAGTTGGGGGCAAACTCACCGTTGGGCAGAGGAGGCCAGATGGGGCGTTCCTAGCCATGAACGGACTCAAGAGATTTCGTCGAGCAGCACTCTGGCGCGTTTTACGTCCGGCGTGTCGAAGCCTTCAGTGAACCAGGCGTAAAGGGGGCCAAGGAGCTCGCGCGCTTGCCTTGCCTTGCCTTGGCCGTGCCAGAGCTGGCCGAGACTCGTCGCTGCCCTTAGCTCCAATAGCCGTGCCTCTTGTCCGCGCGCGATCGCCAAAGCGCGTTGGTAGGTGGCCTCGATGTCCTCTATTGCGGAGCCGGCGTGGTCCATCAGCACACCCTTTAAGCGCACCGTTTCAGCCTGCCATCGGATTTCGCCCGAGTGTTCGATGAGAGCCTCGGCTTCTGCGATAACCTTCAGCCCCTCCTCGGTTCGGTCGGCGCGCAGCAAGGCATCGGCGAGGAGCCCCAGAAAATAGGGCCGGCGCATGCCGGTGCCGGTCGATTGCCAGGCAGCCAAGCCTTCGCGAATCTGCGCTATACCGGGTTCGCTTTGGCCTCCGGCCGCAGTCGCCCAGCCCAGAAGCACCGCTGCCTGCGCCCGGAAGCTTTCGAAGCCATGCGATTCGCACATGGTGATGGCGGTTTGCGCGTGAGAGCGCACAAAATCGGCCTCCAGGCGATATTGGTGGACTTGGGCCACGAAATAGCGGGCCATGGCCAAGCTGAAGGGATGGGACAGCCTTTCCGCCAAAGACACCCCGTCTTTGGCGTTTTGCACCGCCTGCTCGGCGTATCCCAACAGACAGAGCGCCTCCGACGCGGTGGTCTTGGCGCAGACCCCCGGGTCATGGCCGCCATAGGTGAAGGCATGGCTCCGGTGCTTCTCGATGTCATAGAGTGCGTCGCCTTCCACGGTGTGGGTCCGACTTGCGGAAATGTTGCCGACGAACAATTGCGTCGTCCAAGCGGCATGATGAGCCTGCAAAAGGTAATCCACGTTCTCCCTCTGCCGTTCAGCAAGTGCTAGAACCTCGTCTGTCGCCGATTTTGCCAGGTCGATCTGGCCGCGCTGCTGGTAGACCAGCCATAAACCCCAGGCAGCTTGGAACGATAAGGCAGCCTGGTCGACCGATTGGCAGAGTCGCCGGGCAAGCAAGTAGACTTCCTCGGCTTCCAGCGCTGCTAGTCCCTTGGTAGACATCAGAGCCGGGCCCAGTGCCAGACAAAAATCAAGCTCTTGTATATCTCTCTCAGGACTTGCTGGCTGCTCAGTCAGAAGCGCTCGTCCCCTGGTCAGATGCGCGATTGCCTCCAGATTGGCGGAGCGCTCAATCGCCCGTTGGCCGGCCTTGTACCAATAGGGTAGCGACCTCTCGGCTAGCCCGGCCTCGGCATAATGATGGGCCAACAGCTCTGGCGGGGTCTGTGTCGCTTCGGGGAACCGGCTTTCCAGCAACTCCGCCACTTTCCGGTGGAAGCCCTGACGCGTCCGCTTGAGAAGCGACTGATAGGCGGCGTCCTGCACCAGCGCGTGCTTGAAAATATACTTGGCGCGCGGCGGTCGCCCCCGCTGGTAGAGCAGTTCGGCGCCCACTAGCCCGTCCAACCCTTCTTGCAAGATCGTCTCCTTGAAGGAAGCGATCGCCCGCACCATGTCGTAGGCAAATTCCCGCCCCAGTACGGCGCCCAGTTGGGCCACTTCGCGTATGATCGGCAGCCGGTCGAGCCTCGCCATCAGCGAGTCCTGCAACGTGGCCGGGATGGTCACCCCTGAAAGCGGGCCGGTGAGTTCATAGGCGCCATCCCGCTCGCGCAGGAAGTCCGCTTCCAGAATCGCCTTGGTCAGCTCTTCGACGTAGAGCGGTACCCCGTCGGTCCTGTTGACGATGTGTTCGACGACCTCTGAAGGCAGTATCTTGCCGGTGGCATGTTGCGTGATCAGCGCTTCCACCTCGGGGCGCTCCAGGCGGTTGAGCGTCAACGGCGTCATGTACGAGCGCTGCGGCCAGGGCGGCGCGAACTCGGAGCGATAGGTCAGTACATTGAGAATCGGCGCGGTCGGCGCTTGCTCGATCTCCAACGCCAGCAGCTCCAACGTCGAGGGGTCGGCCCAGTGCAGGTCTTCCCACACTTGCAGCACCGGGTGCCGCTCGGCCTCTTCCAGCAGCCAGGCCACGAGTGCGTCCAAGGTCTGCTGTCTTTGCTGCTGCGGCGTGATGGTCAATGGCGGATAGCGGTCTTGGGGAAGCGGCAGCGACAGCAATGAAGCAAACAGTGGTATTGCCTCGTCGAGCGCCAAGCTGAAGTCATGGAGTGCCGCTTCTAGCTTGGCCAGCTTCACCTCGGCGTTATCTTGGTCCTGCCAGTCCAGAACTCGTTCTAGGTGGATAATGACTGGATAGAGCGCGCTGTTGGTGTGATAGGGCGAACAGCCCAAGGTGATCCGGGTACAGCCTTCCGCCTTGAGTCCTGCGTCGAACGCGTCCATCAGCCGGGATTTGCCGATGCCGGGCTCGCCGCTGACCAAGACGACTTGTCCATTGCCCGCCCGGCTCTGCTCCCAGGCCCGCCGCAGCAGTCCCAGTTCGTGCTCGCGACCGACAAGCTGGGTGAGCGCGCCCGTATGTGCCGCCATGAACCGGCTCTCCGCCACGCACACGCCGACCACATGCCAGGCCGAGATCGGTTCCGCGAAGCCCTTTAGTTCATGAGTCCCAAGGTCCGTGAGATCGAATGTCTCGCCGATCAAGTGCCTGGTCGTGGCGCCGATCACCACCTGACCTGGCGCTGCCACCCCCTGTAGCCGGGCGGCCAGGTTCGGCGTTTCACCTGCCACCGCCTCCGGCTCCGCCGAGACCTCGCCGACCAGATCGCCAACGACGACCTGCCCCGTGGCGATGCCGACGCGGGCCTGGAGTACGACATTGTTATCGAACTTGAGCTTCATCACCGCCACCACGGCATCCAGTGCGGTGCGCACCGCCCGTTCGGCCTGACCCCCGTGGGCCTGCGGCCAGCCGAAATAGACCAACACGCCGTCGCCCAGGAACTTGGCGACGTGGCCCTGGTACCTGGTGACGGCGCCGACCACCGCGTCCTGATAGCGGCGCATCACCTCGCGCAGATCTTCCGGGTCGAGCCGGCGTGAGAGTTCCGTCGAGCCGACGAGGTCGCAGAACATCACCGTCAGTTGACGGCGTTCAGCAGTGCCAATTTGCTTTGATTGTGGGGGTCTTGTCTCGATTGGCCGACCTTCAAGCGGCTCATCGCCAAGTACGGATATCGCGCGGAGCAACTTCTTACGCGGTCCCATCGGGATGCCAAGTTCCCTCAGGTCCGCTTCGGTCAGGTCGCGAGCAGCATCCAAATCAACTTGGTTCTCGAGAAATGCCTCGATCCATTCCCCGAGCCCGAGTTTCTCCAGCCACTGACCGATATCGCCAACCATGAACCGTCTGCTCCCTTGCCCACGGGATGATGGCAGCGGCAGGGTCGGACTGCAAAGCCGTAATGTCCACTTCGGGTCAAGGGTTACTGTTAGCGTTTGCTGATGTTAGGGAAAGTTTCGGGGGTAATCCGGACGCAAGCCGGAAAACCAGACATTTACCTCAAGTCGCCAATCTCCGGTCCATCGGGTACCCCGGCAACGCTTTGTTGCCCTGCTCGGAGATGTCGTCCGATATGTCTTTGGACCGCGGCGGGTGGATCTTCCGGTTTGATCAGGGTGATGGGCCGGTTATCGGGCAGATTGACATGACTGGCAGCGCGGCTAAACTGAATTCAGAACTCGGTATTCAGTTTAGCTTGGATTTAGAATGCGCCCTCTCGCGACCAAGCCTGACCTGACCATGCAGACTCATGACGCAATTCGTTCGGCCATCATGTCAGGTGAGCTGGCGCCTTGCGTCCCGCTCGCTCAGGAAGAACTCGCCAAACGCCTGGGCGTCAGCCGCCAGCCGGTCAGCCATGCGCTGACCCTGCTTAAGCGCGAAGGATTGATCGTCGATCGAGGCCGCAAGGGGCAGATGGTCGCGCCAATCGATGGCGACCGGCTGCTGGCAATTTATCAAGTTCGCGGTGCGTTGGACCGTCTGGCCGCGCGCCTGGCCGCCGCCCAATCGCCGGTTGCCGATGAACGAAAGCAGCGGCTTGAGGATCTCATCGCAAAGGGCATTGCCGCGGTCGCAAATGGCGATATCGACCCGCTGGTGGAGGCAGATGTCGCTTTTCACAAAGCGCTCCATGAAATGTCCGGCAATCCTGAAATCGCGGCTTCAGCCGAAGGATCCTGGCCACATATGGTGCGATCCATGCGGGTCGTCTTGGAGGATGTTTGCGGGCATGTCTCGATTTGGGCCGATCACAGGGCCATTGCCGATGCCGTGATCGCGGGCGAGGAAAATCTTGCCGGCGACCTGGCGGCGCAACATGCGGAAACGGCGGGTGAGACCACCTACTGCCGGCTAAAACAGCTGTGACACGGGGCAAACAGAACCGATAGCTGGAGGGTCGTTCGATGCGCTTGACCGATGAAGAATTAAAGCAATTTGACAAAGACGGATTGTTGTTTTTTCCGAACAAATTTTCGCGGCAGGAGGCGGCGCTGTTGAAACAGGAAGCGGAGACCGTCTATGCCATGGAACGCGAAGAAGTCTGGCGGGAAAGCACAGGTGTTGCCCGGACAGCGTTTGCCGCCCACCAGTATAATGAAGGTTTCCGGCGGCTGGGCGCTCATCCGCGGCTGATCAAGCCGGTCGAACAAGTTCTCGGCGGTCCCGTCTATATGCACCAATATAAAGTGAATGCCAAAGCGGCGTTTGACGGCGAAATCTGGCAATGGCATCAAGATTACGGAACTTGGAAGCGGGACGACGAGATGCCGGAACCGCGGGCCATGAACATCGCCGTCTTTCTCGATGATGTGACCGCGGCCAACGGTCCGCTGCTGTTTATTCCCGGCAGTCATAAGGCCGGCGTCGTCGAAGCGGGCCATGATTTGGAAACGACATCCTATCCGCTGTGGACTCTCAGCCGGGAAAAAGTGACGGAGTTGGCCGACCAGGGTGGCTGCGTTGCCCCGACGGGTCCGGCCGGCAGTATGCTGATGTTCTCCTCGCTCTTGGTTCATGCGAGCCCGCCCAACATCTCTCCGTTCGGCCGTATTATCGTTTATCTTTCGCTCTGTCACGTGGACAACCACATCAGGGCCTGTAAGCGGCCGGCGTGGATCGCGCACCGGGATTTCACGCCGATCGATGCCTTGAGCGACGACTGCCTAGACGAACTCGCCGCCGAACGCTTGCTGGCCGCGGAGTAACGGCGGATGTATGTCTATCGGGAACTCGCGGCCCGCGCCGCCGCGGGTAAAGCTGTCCGCGTTGGCCTGATTGGTGCGGGCAAGTTCGGGTCCATGTTTCTATCTCAGGTTCCGACGACGCCGGCCTTGGAGGTCGCGGTTATTGCCGATCTCTATCCGGCGCGGGCAAAGAGATCCTGCAAGAATGTCGGTTGGCCGGAAGAGCTGATCGCCAAGACACAGTTCGTCGAAGACGCCATGGCAATGATGCAGGCGGGCGGCGTCGATGTCGTGGTGGAAGCCACGGGCGATCCCGTCGTCGGTTTGAGACATGCGCGCGAAGCCATACGAAACGGGCTCCACATCGTTATGGTGAATGTGGAAGCGGACGTCCTGGCCGGACCGCTGCTCGCCGAAGAAGCCCGTCAGGCGGGTGTGGTGTATTCCATGGCTTATGGCGACCAGCCCGCCCTTACCTGTGAACTGGTGGAATGGGCGCGCGCCACAGGTTTCGATGTCGTGGCGGCGGGCAAGGGCACCAAATATCTTCCAGAATATCACAGCTCAACGCCGGACACGGTCTGGGACTATTACGGCCTGACGCCGGAACAGGCGGCAGAAGCCGGCATGAACAGTCAAATGTTCAACAGCTTTCTCGACGGCACGAAGTCGGCGTTGGAAATGGCGGCGATCGCCAATGGCACCGGCCTCACCCCACCGCCCGATGGTTTGCTGTTTCCGGCCGTGGGTACGGACGACCTCGCCGAAATACTGCGCCCCGCTGGCGAAGGCGGACAGCTGCATCACAAGGGACAGGTGGAGGTGGTTTCTTGCCTCGAGCGCGATGGGCGTCCGGTGGCCAAGGATTTGCGCTGGGGTGTTTACGTGGTTATCGAGGCGCCGAATGATTATGCGGCGGGCTGTTTCCGCCAATACGGTATGAATACAGATGCATCGGGGCGCTATTCGGCCATGTACAAACCCTTCCATCTGATTGGTTTGGAGCTGAATATATCCATTTTTTCCGCTGCTCTACTGAACAAACCGACGGGTATGGTTGATGACTTTCGTGGCGATGTGGTGGCGACAGCCAAGCGCGACTTGACGGCAGGTGAAATGCTGGATGGCGAAGGCGGCTTTACGGTTTGGGGCAAGCTTTATCCGGCCGATAAGTCGCTGCGCCTGGGCGGCCTGCCTATTGGTCTTGCGCACAAGGTGAAACTGAATGTAGACATCGCCGCCAATCACCCCGTTCGTTGGCAGGATGTAGAGATCGACGAAAGGCTGGACGCGGTTAAGATACGGCGGCAAATGGAAATGCGGTTCCGGCTCCCCAGAGCAGCGGAATAGTCGCTTTTCTTAGAATTCTTGCTGTTCAGCGCGAGGTGGAATCATCCGTCGTGTAAAGCAATAGAACGCGAAATCGAGGGCAGACCTGCGTAGCGCTATTCGCGAAACCTAGAATCTCGGGCTCGTGTCTCGCCGTCCGCACCAACCGTTGACCCAGCCGATATTTGTCAATTGGCGATACCGGAAGCTGCAGCGGCGGGCGGGGCTCTTACCTCGGAATGAAGGGCACTGTGCCAAATGGCGTAGGCTGTTGGGGTTGTGACTTTATCCGATGGTGAATGGATATTCCTGGGTAGCTAGGCTATCCTATATTGCTCGCAGGTAGGTGGGCGATTGCCGCGCTGTTGGTGTGGCGGGCGGGCGTGTGTCGGCGGTCGCTTTTGTGTGGGCGAGGTTCGGACATTGTCTAGAGCCTGCGTTAACCGAGGTATGGTGTTGCCATGCGGATGCTGACACGGCGCGTATTTCTGCGGTTTTGGACTGCCCTGGCCGTAGTCGCTCTGGGGTTGCCGCAGGGGTCTAGGGCCGGTGCGCGGCGGGATGAGATTATTCTCGTCGACGGCTGGATTCTGCGTGCGTCCGACCTGCCAAAGGACGCACGGTGATAATCGATCTCGACGAAGTGCGAACGCCGACGCTGGCGCCGCAATATGACGTTTGCATCGCCGGTGCGGGGGTGGCCGGCATCGTGATCGCAAAGACCTTGGCGGAGCGCGGCCGGCGCGTGCTGCTGCTCGAGGCTGGCGGTGAGTACTTTTCCGAGCGGTCTCAGGATGTCTATCGGGGTGCTGTCGTCGGGCACGAATATTTCGATCTGGATGTTACGCGCCTGCGCTTCCTGGGCGGCTCATCCAACCATTGGGGCGGCTGGAGCCGGCCGCTCGATGCCCATGATTTCGGAAAACACGCGCATATCGACGGCTCGGGCTGGCCCATCGGTTTTGACGATGTCAATGCCTATAGCGAGGCCACGGCTGAGATCCTGGGAATCGAGCCCGTGCCGAGGGACAAGCCCGTGGCGGGCTCGGCCGGCGACCTGAATGAAATCTTCTTTCGCAGGAGCCAAGTTTGGTTCAAGGACAAATATGGGCCGCTGCTCGCCAGCAGCGAAAACATCGATCTGTTACTGCGTGCGAACCTGCTCGACATTTCATTGGATCCGACGACCGGCCGGGTCGCGACGTTCCAGATTCGCGGTTATGGCCCGGACGACCCGATGTTGGAAGCGCGGGCGGAATCATTTGTTCTCTCTCTTGGCGGGCTAGAGAATCCGCGCGCTCTGCTTAACGCCAATAAACAACGGGCTAACGGTGTCGGCAACGAAAATGATCTCGTTGGACGGTATTTCATGGAGCATCCGCATTTCGATATCGGCCACTATTTCGTTGATCAGAAGCGGACCGATTTGGGGCGCGAGCGGCGGATCATGGCACCGTCGCGCCAGTTCCTCACCGAAGCGGGGATCGCCAACTGCGGGATCCGTCTGGAGGTTGTGGATCCAGTGACGCGGGTATCATTGCTCACGAAAGGTCGTGCGCAGCTGAGCGGTGCGGTGTGCAAGAGCAATAATTTGGTGGGTTTGGTCAAGAAGGTACGGCCCGGGTTTCGTTGTCGGCAGCCGTTCGAAGATGTGCTGAAGGCTGTCAAGAAACTGCCGTTAGATGGCGCAGGCTTGCTCCGTACCGCCTCCGAGCAGGTGCCGCTTTCCAGCAGCCGAGTGTTGCTGGCCGACGAGACCGACCAATTCGGACGCCGCCGCTTGGCACTGAATTGGCAGCTTTCGCCGCTTGACAAAGAAACGATCCGAATTTGCGGGCTGGCTGTCGGTCGCTATCTTGCCGAAGCGAATATTGGCCGGGCTCGTCTGTTCGATTGGGTGCTGGACCCGGAGGCCGGATTTCCAGGCCTTGACGATGGCGAAGAGTTGGCTGGTAATCACCATATGGGCACAACTCGAATGGGCTTGTCGGCGACCGACAGTGTGGTGAACGCCAACTGTCAGGTGCATGGCGTCGGTAACCTCTATATGGCGGGTTCAAGCGTCTTTCGTACCGGCGGGCATGCCAATCCGACATTCACGATCGTGCAGTTAGCACTGCGCTTGGCAGACCACCTCGCCGCTAGTTAGGCTCGCGGCCGGGGGGCGCGGAGAAGTCCACGGCGAAGGCGATGGGGATGATGCCGAAGGGGTTTCGCCGCGCGCTCTTGGAGTGGTAGCCAATGCGGTAGATGTCGAAATCCACGGTCTTGGCGATGCCGGGTTGTTGGTAGAGGTCGCGGGTGTAGGGCCAAAGGTTGGGATAATCGACCAGGCGCCTGAGGTTGCATTTGAAGGCGCTGTAGTATGCGGCATCGAAGCGCAGCAGGGTCGGTAGCAGGCGCCAATCGGCTTCGGTGATTTGGTCGCCGCACAAATAGCGATGGTCGGCGAGGCGCCGGTCGAGGTAATCCAAGGTTTCGAAGAGTGGGAATACGGCCTCGTCATAGGCGGCCTGGGTGCGGGCAAAGCCGGTCTTGTAGACGCCGTTATTGACGGTTTGGAAAATGCGCTCGTTGAGGGCGTCGATTTCGGCCAGCATGTGGGGGGGTGCGTAGTCGGTGCGATTGCCGGTGATTTCGTTGAAGGCGCTGTTGAACATACGGATGATTTCCGCGGACTCGTTGGAAACGACCGTGGCGCGCTGGCGATCCCAAAGCACGGGAACGGTGACGCGGCCGCTATAGTCGGGGGCGGCGGCGGTGTAAATCTGGTGGAGGGCGTGGGCTTGGTTGATGGGATCGTGGAAGCGGCTGGCGGGATCGGCGTCGAAGATCCATCCCTGATCGGAGCGCCGGGGATTGGCCAGGGATAATCCGATGGTTTCCGCCAGGCCCTTGACGGTGCGATAAATCAGTGTGCGGTGGGCCCAGGGGCAGTTGAGCGCGCCATAGAGGTGATAACGCCCCGGCTGTGCTGGAAAACCGCCCCTGCCGGTGGGGCCGGGGACGCCATCAACGGTGATCCAGTTGCGGAAATCGGTGGTGGTTCGCACGAAGCGGCCGCCGGACTTAGCATATTGCTGCTGTTCGGCGATCGCTTCATCGGTCAGCCAAGACCCGTTGACCAACTTGCCCATGGGGTTTCACTCCATTGGTTGCTTGCCTGAATATGGATGTTTGCGGAGGCAAGGCCAGAGGGCCAGCCGCAAGTGGCATTGGTCAAAGCAATCTCTTAAGTTGCCGAATTGAGGCCGCGATAGAGGTGCACGCGCATGGGATTGGTGAATTGGTAGCCATCGTCGGTTCTGCCGGCGTCGAAAAGGGCACGAACCACCGGCTGATCGATAGACCTGGCGTCGTGAGGACTAAAGGTGTTGGCGAGCAGCTTTTGGCGCAGTTCGTCGAAATCGGCGTAGCGTGAAACTTTTGTGAACCAATATTCGTTGGCGGATTGGAACCGTGGCCCGGCGGTGCGTGCCAGCGTCGCAAGGGCGGCGGCGCGGACTTGGGTTTCATCGTGAAACGGCTTTAGCAGTTGCGAGAACTGGCCGCCCATCTCCGGCTCAAGCACATAGAGGAAACCGGTGTCAGGCTTGAGGATTCGTATGGCCTCGATAATCGCCCGATCCATCAGCGCTGCGGGCACATGATGCAATGAGCGGCTGAATATCACGCCGTCGGTGCCGTTATCCTCGAGGGGCAGAGCTTGGGCCGGTGCCTCCTGGAAGGTGACCCTGTCGACGGGATCGGCTTGACGATTATGTGCTGCCTGAATCGGGTTCGGCTCGAGCCCTAGAACATGGGCACCGCGCTTGGCCAGACTTCGGGTCAGGGCGCCATCATTGCAGCCAATATCGACGATGGACAAGCCGTCAAGCTCGAGTAGCCGGTCGATGACTTCGAGATCGGTCGCCGGACCGAGATACTCTATTTTCATTGCAATCACCAATGTGTGAACGGGTAACAAATGTTTGAGTCAAAGCATCATAGCCGGCGGGTTGTGTCCAGGCGCCTTGGCGGTCACGAACGAGCGGGCTTTTCGTGGGTACGACAAGCCTACTCGGTTTTGACTGTGCACTCCTAAAAAACGAGCGCTTTTGGATTTTTCGAGCACTAAGAACCGAATGTTCCGACAGCGTGTTGCGCTATCGTTGGGCGAATCTACGCCGCCAGGCCGGCGCAGTTCGGTTCACCAGCGAGGGTTCATGGGCAGTATTATTGAACGGAAACCGAACGTTACACCAGAATTCCTGGGTATCCGGTCGGTCGGATCCGAGGGCGGAATTCTCCGATGGCTGGTGGAACGGCCGGCAATTTCGTTGCTGCCGGTCTTTTTCTTGTGCGTCGCCGTGGTTCTGTTGTTTTCCGCGGATGCGCTGGAGGGCGACGAGGGGCGCTATATCGACTATGCGCGCAACATGCTGCAAGGATTCTACACGCCTCGCGACGACATTAATCTGATCAGCGGTCCCGGCTACCCTTTTATCCTTATGCCGTTGGTGTTGCTGGACCTTGGGCTCATCTGGCCGGTGCTGTTGAACGCGGTCATCTTGTATCTGGCAGCACTGATGCTGTTCCAAACCCTGCGTTATATGGTTCCAGCAGGTTACGCCCTGGCGGCAGCACTGGTGTTTGGCATGTATCCCCAGCTCCTGGTGCGTAGCGTGCTGATCAACGCGGAAACGATCACGCTGCTGGCCATCGTTGGCATGGCGTTCTTTCTGACCCGATATCATATGGCGGGGCGGCGGCGTGGACTGGACCTGGCGCTGGCGGCGCTGTTTCTCGCGTGGCTGGCGATGATCAAGATTTTCTTCGGCTATGTCATCACGGCGGGTGTCTTGTTCTATGGCGTGTCCACCCTCGTTCGGCGGTTGCCGGCGGACCGTGCGCATTTGATCATGTTCGCCGGGGCACTGCTGCTGTGCACGCCGTGGCTGTTCTACACTTATTCCATGACCGGGAAGGTCTTTTATTGGGGCGATTCGGGGGGCACTAATTTTTATTGGATGGCGAGCCCGTATGAGAATGAATTGGGCAGCTGGCAAGCCGACAGAGACGTGGCGGCGAATCCGGAGTTCGTTAAGAATCACGGTGAGTTTTATGCCTCGCTGGAGGGTCTGAACGGGCCGGAGCGATCGGACCGGTTCTTCGAAGAGGGAAAGAAGCTTTTGCGTGCCGATCCAACCGGGTTCGTGCGCAACTGGGTGGCCAATATGGGCCGGTTGTCCGTGAACTATCCCTATACGGAAAAACCACAAACCCTGCGTACCTTCGTCTACATCATTCCAAATATGTTCCTGTTTAGCGTGATTGCGCTGCTGGTCATTCCCGTCGTGCGCTTGTGGCGCTGCATTCCCGCCCCGATGTGGCCGTTGCTGTTTTTCGGCGCGGTGACGGTGGGCGGGAGTTCGCTGGTCGCGGCCAATGCCCGGCATTTCGATCCAGTGCTGGTGATACTGGCGATTTGGGTCACCGTGGCGGCGGCAAGGCTGGTGGATGTGCGGATCGTCGATAAAGGTGGCGGGGCGGCGACCTAGCAGGCTGCTGAAAAAGTCGTGACGGGCTCAAAATGATCCAATTCCCGCATCACTGCGTCGTACATTTGATCGAATATTCCCGATATT
>QIGO01000213.1 GCA_003230015.1 Alphaproteobacteria bacterium
CATGAAAACTGTTTGTTTCTGAACGGTTGACGCATTCTTAGCGTGCGCTTTACCTGTATTCCCTAAGATTTAATCGACTCCCTTTTTGGCGCAAATGAAGAATCATACCCCAGCCGATCCGGGTAGTACACAGTAACAGTGGCCAAAATGGAATGTCTCAAACGCTTTCTATAGGGTCGAGATTCTGGCCTGTTCTTCGATGTTATTTTGTTGCGGTTTACCAATTTAGACGAAAATATAAAGGTGTCCAAAATCAAAAATACCGGCAGGTAAAGCATGCCGATTGAGGCGATGCCAAACACTGCGATTGACCCGAGATCCGGATCGCAGGTTACGTTTGGTCCGTAAAGCTTTTCCCCCAGGGGTATCAATCCACGGCCATCGTCTCTAACCCGGAAGAAGTCATTATACTTGTCAGTATAGATAAAGTATCCCGTTCCAAGAACACCGAGTACGAACGCAATAACTGGAGTCGTAACGAAAACTTGTGCCCACCTGCTTACTGCTTATCGATGAAACCATGGCGTTGGCCTGTGTCGTTGTAGCGGCCGAGAATTTGCATGGCATTCTTGAGGGATAAAATATCCGAAATATGGTTCGTCTGTTCGTTGCCGGTCGTATCAGACAGCCGGAAATGGCGGGCCACGATGTATTCTTGTACGCTCCTGCCTTTTTGGCGGTACCGGGACAATTGGTTTTATTCGGTCCTTCTTATTCTGTTTTCTGTAACTCCAGGGCATTGTCCAACTTTTCAACCCATATGGTACCGGCGCGTTTGACCCGGCAATCCCTAAAACGACGTGCGTTGTCGGCGTAGTAGTCCGGGCGATACATACCGTACTTGGCCTCTGTCACCCGGATTGCTTCCATTAGGGGTTGCGGCGGAGGCGCCAGAGCCCCGGATGCAAGATGTCCTCCAGCAAGTTCCCTAACCATTTTCCACTCGACGTTTGAAAAGAGATCGTACCGACCATCGTAATGTTCATTGCCATCAAATGTGGAATAGTATCGAAGATATACTCTCTCGCCTATTTTCCAGTAGTAGAAGTCCTCGGACATCAATACCTGCTCCAACATGTCGCTGTATTCGGGCCGTAGCGGTCCGTCAAGATAGATCAGGTTGCGGATGCCGCCGCAGTGAGGGCGGTAAGGCACCGTCGGGACGATAGAAAGGAAAAGCTGGACGAACGAGGCCGCAGCGATGAAGTAGAGCAACAAGCGCCATCTTTTGCCCAGCCTCACTGGACTGCTCCCCACGTCACCTTTTTCAAGGTGAGGGCGCCGTCCGGTCCATATGCCGCTTCGGCTTCGACTTGTTGGCGGCGGGTAAACTGCATGCGGAACGGCCTTGCTTCACCTCGCTTTTTGAGAACACGGGCGGGAATGCTGCCAGACTGCCCTGGGTTGAAGTCAAAGACATTGTCCTTGCCTTTTGGATCGAAGCCGTTGGTCACCAGTCCGCGAATGATCAAGCGCCTACCGTCGCGGCGTGCCGTGAAGTCGCCGGACGACAGGATTTCACCGCGACCGAAGGCCAAATAGGTCGTCGGATTGGAGAAAGCGTCGGTAGCCTGTGACAGTCTGCTTTGCTCTGGCGAATACAAGCCGCGATTGAAGTCGTCATTGAACGTGAAAACTTCGCCGTCGCGTGGGCTACGTAGTCGAGCGTTGAGATCGCTGTCGCCGGTTTTGCCGATGAAGGTTCCGGCTTCGAACCGTGTGCGGTTGAGGTCCTCCGCCTCAAGAATTGGTTCGTGCCTGGCGATTTGATCATCGGTGAAGTTCAGGGTGCCTCCTTGGGCGCTGCGGTAGCGCCGCAGGTTACGGGCGGCATCCGAGAGGCCGAGAGTGCGGAACGCGCTTTCGGCGGCGTCGAAGAATAGCCGAGAACCGCGGGCCGCGAGGTCGTCGAACAGACCCATCAACCGCGCTCCTTGCCAAGACGGACTAATTCGACGCGGATCGTGCGCTCGGTCTCACCCATGGGCTTCAGGAAGCCGTCGCGCCGGAGGCCGCGATCGCGCTGGTAGCCGGCGATGGCCTCGTGAAGGTCCTTGTCAATAAAACCATGGCGTTCGCCGGTATCGTTGTAACGCCCAAGGCTTTACATGGCATCCTTCAACCACAGAATGTCAGCAATATGATTTACCTGCTCTTTGCCCGTTTGGTTGGTGAGTTTCGAGCGAGGGGCGGCGGCGGGTGTTTTATGCTGGACGGACTGTGGCATGGTTTCCTCCTGAAGATTTCATCGACCTGTACATTGTCGACGGCTAGCCAGCGGTTCGAGCATGTGCGGGGAAAGTATAATACTTTGGTGTAATGCGGCAACCCTTTTGAGATGAACTGGCATAATCTAAAGTATTACGTCGAATGACGCAGTAATCGTTGCTGGCCTTGTCAAGGATTCGTAAGGTTACGACTGCCGGGCGCGGCCGTAGGCTTAGTCCGCGGGCTGCTGTTCGGCTTCGAGTTTTTCTTGGGCCTCGAGCCATTTGGCTTCGGCGGTGGTGATCTGGCGGGTGATGCGGGCGAGGAGGCGGTTTAGCTCGTTGTGTTTGTCGGGGGGGCCGTTGTAGGTGCCGGGGTGGGCGAGGGCGGCTTCGACCTTGGCTTTGGCGGCGGTGAGTTTGGTTAATTCTGCCTCGGCGCGTTTGACGTCTCGGCGCAGGGTGTCGCCGTCGAAACGGGCGGCGGCCGCGGCCTGGCGGCGTTGGCGCTTGGACAGGCGTTCGGCGGTTTCTCCCTGGCCCTTGGCGGCTTGTCCTTTGCCGGCGCGGCGGTTGGCTTCTTGGCGCTGGAGGCGGCGGTAGTCGTCGAGATCGCCGTCATAGGATTGGCAGGTGCCGTCAGCGACGAGCCAGAGGCGGTCGGCGATCAGGCTGATGAGGTGGGGGTCATGGCTGATGAGAATGACAGCACCCTGATAGACGGCCAGGGCCTGGACCAAGGCCTCGCGGGTGTCGATGTCGAGATGGTTCGTGGGTTCATCGAGGATGAGGATGTGGGGCGCGGTGTGGCAGACGATGGCGAGCAGCAACCGCGCCTTCTCGCCGCCGGAGAGATTGCCGACCTTGGTGTTGGCATGGTGTTCGCCAAAACCGAAGCGGCCCAGTTGAGCGCGGATCTTGGTGACCGGGGCCTGGTCCATTAGGCGGGCCATATGGTCGAAGGGGGTGCGGGTCAGGTCCAGCTCCTCGGCCTGATGCTGGGCGAAATAGCCGACGCGCAGCTTCGATGAGCGGCGGAGATCCCCACTCAACGGTGGGAGGCGGCCGGCAAGGAGCTTGGCCAAGGTGGATTTGCCATTGCCGTTGGCGCCGAGCAAAGCGATGCGGTCATCCATATCGATGCGCTGGTCGAGATGGCGCAGCACCGGTTCGCCATCATAGCCGACGGTCACCTGATCCAAGGTGATCAGGGGTGGGGGCATGGCTTCGGGGGCGGGGAAGTCGAGGAGGACGGGGGAATCGTCGACGATAGGCTCGAGGGGCGGCAGGCGCTCCAAGGCCTTGAGACGGCTTTGGGCCTGGCGTGCTTTCGAGGCCTTGTAGCGGAAGCGGTCGACGAAGGCCTGCATGTGGCGGCGCTGGTCGAGCTGCTTGGCCAGCTCCTTGGCGGCGAAGCGGCGGCGCTCGCGGCGGGTGTTCTCAAAACGGTCGTAGTTGCCCGTGTACATGGTGAGCTTGCCGCTATCGAGATGGAGGATCTGGTTGGGCACGCGGTTGAGCAGATCGCGGTCATGGCTGACCAGCAGCATGGTGTGGGGGTAAGCGGCGAGATAGCTTTCGAGCCAGATTGCCGCTTCGAGGTCGAGATGGTTGGTGGGTTCATCGAGCAGCAGGATCTCGGGCTCGACAAAGAGGGTGGCGGCAAGGGCCACGCGCATACGCCAGCCGCCGGAAAATTCGCCCACCGGCCGCTGCTGGGCGGCCTCGTCGAAACCAAGCCCGGCGAGGATGGTGGCGGCACGGGCGGGGGCGGTATGGGCATCGATCTCGTTTAGGCGGTTGTGAATTTCGGCGATGCGGGCGGGGTCGGTGGCGTCGGGTGCTTCGGCTTGCAGGCCGGCAAGCTCGGTATGGGCGGCGAGTACGGTATCGACCAGATTAGCGGCGCCGGCGGGCGCTTCCTGGGCAACGGCGGCGACCCTGGCGGATGCGGGCTTGTGGACCGCGCCGCCCTCGCACTCGACGAGGCCCAGGATAAGCCGCAGCAGGGTGGTCTTGCCGGTGCCATTGCGGCCGACCAGGCCGACGCGGTGGCCGGTGGGAATAAAAGCATCCGCCCCGTCCAGAAGCAGGCGGTCGCCAATGCGGTAGGTTATGTCGGCAAGATGCAGCATGGGGCGGCATGGATAACATGAGGGAGGCGCCGGGCAAATGCCGGCGGTGCCGCCGCGACCTTGCGGCCCGGGTGTGGGCGATATATAAACCGCGCGCCACGTCACATAGCCCAGCATGGAAGAGAAAAGCGTATGGCCGTCGAACGCACCCTATCGATTATCAAGCCGGATGCGACACGGCGGAATCTGACCGGGCAGGTCAATGCAAAGCTCGAGGGCGCCGGCCTCCGGATCGTGGCCCAGCGGCGTATCCGGCTTACCCGGGAGCAAGCGGAAAGTTTTTACGACGTGCATCGGGAGCGGCCGTTTTATGGCGATCTGGTCGCCTTCATGACCAGTGGGCCGGTGGTGGTTCAGGTGCTGGAAGGCGAGAATGCGGTGATGGCCAACCGCGACGTCATGGGGGCGACAAACCCGGCCGATGCCGCCGAAGGAACGATCCGCAAGGCGTTCGCCGAATCAATCGAAGCGAACTCGGTGCATGGTTCGGATAGCGCGGAAAATGCCGCCATGGAAATCGCGTATTTCTTCTCGGGCTGCGATATCGTCGGCTGAGGGGATTTTTTGGGGCTAGACCACGAAAGCCGCCAGCAGGACCAGTACTATCACCGTGCCGACCAGGCACATGGCCATAAGCCGCGTGAAGCCGTTCCAGGTGTCCAAGTGGGGCTTGATGTCGTGTTCTTGGGCCATGCCGGTAAATCCTCAAATCTCGGGCTTGGTGACGCGCAGTCAGCAGCGGCGTTTATAAGCCGTGGCCTGGTTGGTGGAAAGCCCCGTTTTCTCGGTGGAGGCCTATTATAAGTCCGCGGGTGTTGGCGGGGGGTTAATCAAAATGGCGGCGGGAGAGGCGGGCTCGTCGATGAAGACGCGTTCCCGTTCGAGGCGGACACGGCCCTGGGCGATCAGGCGGACCGCCTCGGGGTAGCATCGATGCTCGGCGCCGAGCACGCGGAGGGCGAGGCTGTCCTCGTCATCGCCGGCGAGCACCGGGACGGCGGCTTGAGCCACGATTGGGCCGGTATCGGTCTCGGCACGGACATAATGGACCGTGCAGCCGGTGATGCGGACGCCGGCCGCAAGCGCCTGGCGGTGGCTGTGGAGACCGCGGAAGCTGGGCAGCAGCGAGGGGTGGATGTTGACCAGGGCGTCGCGCCAGGCTTCGACAAAGCCGGGTGTGAGCAGGCGCATGAAGCCGGCCAGGCAAACCAACTGGACCCGGGCTTGGCGCAGGGCCCGGTCGAGGGCGTTGTCGAAGCCGGCGCGGTCGGGGAAAGCGGTGTGATCGATGACCTGGGTCGGGATGCCGGCCGCGGCGGCGTATTTCAGTCCCTCGGCGCCGGACCGATTGGCGATAACGAGGGCGATTTCAGCGGGATAGCCGGGCGCATTGCAGCTGTCGATGAGGGCGCGCAGATTCGAGCCGCGACCGGAGATGAGTATACCCAGCCTCAAGCCAGCCATGGCTGGTGCTGATTGGCGATTTCGATCGCCGGGCCGGTGGTGCCGCGGGGGGTGATTTCGCCGATGGCATAAACAGTATCGCCGCAAGAGGCGAGGGCGGCCCGGGTGGCCTCAGCGTCCTTCGGGGCGGCGATGGCGATCATGCCGATGCCGCAATTGAAGGTGGCGACCATGTCTTGCGGTCTGACCGGTCCGGTGCGGGCGATCCAGGCGAAAACCGGCGGCAGCGGCCAGGTCGCCATATCGAGGGTAGCGGCGGTGGTGGCGGGCAGGGCGCGGGGGATATTTTCCAGCAAGCCGCCGCCGGTGATATGGGCGAAGGCCTTGACCTTGCCGGTGGCGATCGCGGCAAGACAGGCACCCACATAGATGCGGGTTGGCGCCAGCAACGCGGTGCCCAGGGACTGGCCGGCGCGAAATGGGGCAGGGTCCGCCAAATCCAGGCCATGATCGGCGATTAACTTGCGAACCAGCGAAAAACCGTTGGCGTGGACGCCGTCGGCGGCAATGCCAAGGACAATATCGCCAGGTGCCACCGGCCGTTCGCTGCTGGGCAAAAGGGCGCCGCGTTCGACGGCACCGACAGCAAAACCGGCGAGGTCATAATCTTGACCATGATACATACCAGGCATTTCGGCGGTCTCGCCGCCGATGAGGGCGCAACCGGCCTGTTGGCAGCCCTGCGCAATGCCGCGCACGACTGCCTCGGCAACCGCTGGGTCAAGCTTGGCCGTGGCGAAGTAGTCAAGGAAGAAGAGAGGCTCGGCGCCCTGGACGACAATGTCGTTGACGCACATGGCGACGAGGTCGATACCCACCGAGTCGTGGCGGGCGCTGTCGATGGCAAGCCTGAGCTTGGTGCCGGCGCCGTCGGTGGCGGCAACCAAAATCGGATCGCTGAAGCCGGCCGCCTTGAGGTCGAACAGGCCGCCGAATCCGCCCAGGGTGCCATCGGCGCCGGCACGAGCGGTGGCGCGGGCAAGCGGCTTAATGGCCTCGACCAACGCCGCGCCGGCGCCGATGCTGACGCCGGCCTCCTGGTAAGTTGTGGCGATGGTGTGACCCCTTGACTTAGCTGACCGAACGCCGCCAGATGACGCGCAAAGATACTTTTTTTGAGGCGATTTGCAATGATCCACGCCCAGTTTCGTAGGACCGTTCTAGCCGGCGCGTTGTTGCTCGTTACTGTTGGCGCCGCAGGCCAGGGTGCTGCCGCGCAAGACATTTTCACGGTGCGCGGTGTCGCCGTGGATGTGACGGCGCAGAATGCGGCGGCGGCGCGAGAGCGGGCGCTGGCGCAGGGGCAGGTCGAGGCATCGCGACGGATGCTGCAGCGGCTGATCCGGCGCCAGGACCGGGGCAATTTGCCGCTTATCGACGATAACATGGTCAATCGGCTGGTCAGCGATTTTTCGATTGCCAACGAGCGACGCTCAAATGTTCGCTATCTGGCCGAGATGACGGTGCGGTTCGATAGCCGGGCAGTGCGCCAGACCTTGCGCGACGCCAGCCTGCCGTTCGCCGAGACCGTCAGCAAACCGGTGTTGGTGCTGCCGATTTTTCGCAGCAATGGCGGGTTGGTACTTTGGGACGAACCCAACCCCTGGCGCCGGGCCTGGGACCAAGTGCCGAGCGACAGGGTGCCCTTGGTGCCCATGGAGGTGCCGCTGGGCGATTTGTCGGATATTGCCGATATCAGTGCCGAGCAGGCGGCGGCAGGCGATGTGGAGCGGCTGGACGCGATCGCCAGCCGCTATGGCGCGGATGACAGTCTGGTGGTGGTGGCGACGCTGGACGAGGGTTTCGGGGGTAGTTTCGCGCGCGTCGATGTGGCCGTGACACGGGTCGGTTCGACGGCGCAAGCGCCAATCCTGCTCGATCTGGCGGCGGTCGCGGGGCAAGACCTCGACAGCCTTTTGCGGCAGGCGGCGTTGGCGACAGCCGACGCCGTGGGAGAAGCCTGGACACAGGCAAATCTGCTGCGCTTCGATCAAGAGCGCGTGGCGTTCTTTGAGATTCCCCTTTCGGCGTTGGGCGATTGGCTGAAAGTGCGCGAACGACTCGGGCGCGTGGCGCTGATCTCGGACGTGCAACTGCTTGAGCTGCGGCGCGACAAGGCCGAGATTGAGTTGCGATATTTCGGCGAGGTCGGGCAGTTGGAAGACGCGCTGGTGCAGCGCGACCTGATTGTCGAGGACGAACCGCCTGAGTCCTCGGGCCTGTTGCGAGCCGAAGATACGCCGAGGATCCTGCGGCTGGCGGCACGACGCTGACACTTCGTGGCACTGGACCCGATGCCGTGACACTGCCGAACGTCATTACCCTGGCCAGACTGATGTCGGTTCCGCTGGGTGTGTGGCTGCTGCTGCAAGGGTCTTTCATAGCGGGTTTTTGGGTGATCCTGGCAGCAGGGCTGTCGGATGCCGTGGACGGTTTCCTGGCCCGGCGTTTGGGTATGTTAAGTCGGCTTGGCGCGGTTCTGGACTCGATTGCCGACAAAACGCTGGTGGTGGGTATTTTCCTAACGCTGGGTTATCAAGGCTATGTTGAGACTTGGCTGGTTATCCTGGTCGTGTTCCGCGACTTGTTGATTGTCGGGGGTGCCGTGATTTTGAGGCTGGTGACCGGGGATTTGGACGTGCGGCCAACACGCTTGAGCAAGGTCAATACGGCGGCGCAAATTGTGCTGGCGGTGCTGGTGGTGGCGCAATTGGCATTTGCGCTACAATTGACGGCCTATCTGACGCCGTTAACCTGGCTGGTGGCGACGACGACGATACTCTCGGGCGCGACCTATCTGGTGGCCTGGGGGCGGCGGCTCAACGAGACCGAAACAGCGCGGGCGGGAAGGCTGTAGCGCCATGAGTCCCTTACGGCAATTGCGGTTTTGGTTCATCGGCCTGATCGTGGCGATCCTGGTGCTCTATGTGCTGCGCTCGGTGCTGCTGCCGTTCGTTGCCGGCATGGCAATCGCCTATCTCTGCGATCCGATTGTCGACCGGTTGGAGCGGTGGAAATTCCCACGTACGGTGGCAACACTGACGGTGATCGGCGGTGCTCTGCTGATTTTGGTGGTGGCGTTGGTGTTGTTGGTGCCGTTGTTGCTGGCACAGATCGGCGGATTTGTCGCCAATTCGCCGGCTTATGCGGAGTCCCTGCGGGGACTTTTCGACGTGGCGTTGGGGGCTGTCGGCGATCGTATCGGTCAAGACCAGGTGGCGAAGTTGCAGGCGGTTGCGAGTGAGCAATTGGCCGGGGTGCTGGGTGCTGTCGGCGACTTCCTTGGCGGTTTGCTGTCGCGGGGCCTGGCGCTGGTTAACCTATTGTCATTGCTGTTCATTACGCCAATCGTGGCGTTTTATTTGTTGCGCGATTGGGACGTCTTGGTGTCGCGTATCGAGTCACTGTTGCCGCTGCATCATGCCGATACGATCCGTGAACAATTGCGGCTGATCGACCGTAAATTGGCTGGTTTTGTGCGTGGGCAGGCGAGTGTGAGCGCCATTTTGGCCTTCTATTATGGCCTTGGCCTTAGTCTTGCCGGGCTGGAATTCGGCCTCGCCGTCGGGCTGAGCGCGGGCGTGATTTCCTTCATTCCCTATCTGGGGTCGGTTAGTGGTTTTGTGGTGGCGGTTGGACTGGCGCTGATCCAATTCGATAGCTTGGGGCGGGTGGGTATCGTCGCCGGTATCTTTATTGTCGGCCAGGTCGTCGAGGGGAATTTCCTGACGCCTAAATTGGTCGGCGGGCAGGTCGGGCTGCATCCGGTGTGGGTGATCTTCGCCCTGCTGGCCGGCGGTGCGCTGCTGGGATTGCTGGGACTGCTGTTGGCGCTGCCGGTGGCGGCCGTGGCAAGCGTGCTGGTGGCCTTCGCTATCGAGCAATACCGGGGCAGCGTCGTCTATCATGGCGGGCGCGAAGCGGCGGCCGACGAGGAACCCGAGGCGTGAGCATGGCGGCAAACCGGCAGCTGGTTCTTGATCTGCAACCGCACACGGCGTTCGGGCGCGAAGATTTTCTGGCGGCGCCGTGTAATGAAGCGGCCTTGGCGTGGATCGAACAATGGCCGGACTGGCCGGCGGGCGGTGTGGCACTTTGGGGACCGCCGGGCAGCGGCAAGTCCCATTTGGCCCAGGTTTGGCGGGCCAGAAGCGATGCTGTCGAAGTCGCGTCGGCGGCGCTGGGGGAGGTGGACCCGCGGCGGGTTCTGGCGCAACGTCAAGCGGTGATCATCGAAAACGCGGATCGTCGGCTCGATGATGAGGCCGAGAGAGGGCTGTTTCACCTTTTTAATTTGTGCCGGGAGCAGGGCGGCGGGCTGTTGTTGACCGGGCAGGAGGCGCCGGCGCGGTGGCCGATCGGATTGCCGGACCTGGCGTCGCGTTTGTCGGTGCTGCCGGCGATTGCCATTGGGCCGCCCGATGACGCCCTGATCGAGGCAGTGCTGGTGAAGTTGTTCGCCGATCGCCAGTTGGCGGTGGGGGCGGAAGTCGTGCGTTTTTTGCTGGCCCGCATGGAAAGGTCGTTCGCGGCCGTCCGACAAACAGTGGCGGCGCTGGACAGACAAGCCCTGGCCTCGCGGCGGCCGATCACCATACCCGTGGCCCGTGAGGTGCTGAGCGAGATCGAATATGGCTGAGGCGGGGAGCGGGCCTGAGAAAAAAGAGCGGGCCGATTTGATTGCCGCGGATTCGCCACGGCGGTTCATTAACCGCGAACTTTCGTGGCTGGCCTTTAACGAACGGGTGCTGGAGGAGGCGGGTAACGAGCGGCATCCGCTGGCTGAACGATTGCGATTCCTGGCAATCTCGGCGGCCAATTTGGACGAGTTCTATACCGTGCGTGTGGCTGGTCTGAAGGCGCAAGTCTCCGCCGGAGTCAAAACACCGAGCCAGGACGGGATGACGCCAACCCAGCAATTGGATGCCATCGGCGTGCGGGCCAGCGGGTTGATGGCGGCACAGCAGGTGGTTTGGCAAGCCTTGCGGCGACAACTCAGGGCTGCCGGGTTCGCCTTGATCGAGCCCGAGGAATTAGCCGCCGAGGAGCGCGGGTGGCTCGAAGAACGGTTCATGACGGAGATCTTTCCGGTGCTGACGCCGCTGGCCGTGGATCCGTCGCATCCGTTTCCGTTCATACCCAATTTCGGTTTCGCTCTGGCCCTGCGACTGGTGCGGCCGAGTGACGATAGGGAATTGGTCGGCCTGCTGCCGTTGCCGGCGCAGATCACACGATTTGTCCGTCTGCCGGGGCCGGCGGTTCGTTTCATCGCGCTTGAGAAGGTCGTAACCTTGTATCTCGACCGGTTGTTTCCGGGCTTTGAGCTGAAGGGCCTGGGCGCGTTTCGGGTCATCCGCGACAGTGAGTTGGAGATATCCGAGGCGGCCGAAGATTTGGTGCGGCTGTTCGAGGCGGCAATAAAACGACGGCGCCGCGGCGTCGTCATTCGGCTGACCGTGGCCAAGTCCATGCCGGACGACTTGAAGGATTTCGTCGCGGAAAATCTCGGTGCGGACCAGGGGGATGTGTTTGCGCTGGAGGGGGCGCTGGGACTGGCGAATATGGAGCAGTTGCTGGTGGACGACCGGCCAGATCTGCTGTTCGAACCCTTCAATGCGCGGTTTCCCGAGCGCATTCGCGATTTTGGCGGCGATTGTTTCGCGGCCATTCGGGACAAGGATCTGATTGTTCATCACCCGTACGAGTCTTTCGACGTGGTGGTTCAGTTCATTCATCAGGCAGCGCATGACCCGGCCGTCGTGGCGATCAAGCAGACGCTGTACCGGACCTCGGAAGATTCACCGGTGGTGCGGGCGCTGATCGTTGCCGCGGAGGCCGGCAAGTCGGTGACAGCCTTGGTGGAGCTGAAGGCGCGCTTCGACGAGGAGGCGAATATTCATTGGGCACGGGTGCTGGAGCGTGCCGGGGTGCAGGTGGTGTTTGGTTTCATCGATCTGAAAACCCACGCCAAAATGAGCCTGGTGGTGCGAAGGGAAGGGAAAGGGCTGCGGGCCTATGCCCATTTTGGCACCGGCAACTATCATCCCATCAATGCAAAGACCTACGCCGATTTGAGTTTCCTGACCTGCGACCCGGTGCTTTGCCGGGATGCGGCGCGGGTATTCAACTACATGACCGGCTATGCGCGGCCGGAAAAGCTGGAGCGCCTCTCGGTCTCGCCAATCACATTGCGGAGCACATTGTTACGCCATATCGGCGAGGAGGTGGCCCATGCCCGCGCCGGGCGGCCGGGGCGGATCTGGGCCAAACTCAATAACCTCGTCGACGGCGAAGTCATCGATGCGCTGTATGACGCCTCCAATAACGGCGTCGAGATCGATCTGGTGGTGCGTGGCGTCTGCTGCCTGCGTCCCGGCTTGCCGGGTCTGAGCGAGCGCATCCGAGTGCGCAGTATGGTGGGCCGGTTCCTGGAACACGCCCGGGTCGTGGTGTTCGGCGGCGGGCATGAATTGCCGTCGCGTGGGGCGAAGGTCTTTATC
>QIGO01000020.1 GCA_003230015.1 Alphaproteobacteria bacterium
GATCCGGCTACCGGTCGCCGTGTCGAATAGATACAACCGCGATTCGTCGAACCTGATACCGATATCGCTATCGAGCGCCTGACGGAAGTCCCGGTTGGTCTTGACCTCCATCACGCAACCTTCGGTTTGTACCGAAAGAAAGGTTTGGTCGCCCGTCGGCTCCAGCCCATAAAGCAGCCCCCTCAGATGCGGCCGCTGGCCATCCCCCGCGACCGTCGCATCTTCCGGACGTATCCCCAGAGTAACAGCCTCCCCATCGGCGACCGCCAACCCGTCGAAATCGATACCCGGCGCGGTGAACCGGCCGCCTGAAACCGACCCCTCGAAAAGATTCATCGGTGGCGACCCGATGAATGACGCGACGAACGTATTTTGCGGATCTCCGTAAATTTCGTCCGGCGTGCCGATCTGTTGGATACGCCCGTTATCCATGATGACGATCCGGTCGGCCAGGGTCATGGCCTCGATCTGATCGTGAGTAACATAAACGGTCGTAATTTTAAGTTGCCGTTGCACATGTTTGAGCTGCACCCGCATGGCGGAACGCAACTTGGCATCGAGATTTGACAGCGGCTCATCCATCAGAAACAGGCGCGGATTCCGCACCGTCGCCCGGGCCAGAGCGGCCCGTTGCCGCTGCCCGCCGGAAAGCGCGCCGGGTTTGCGGTCCAGATAGTCCTCCAGCCCCACCAGTTTGGCTTCCTTGCGCACCCGCGCGTCATGCTCGGCCCGCGGCACCCCCCGCATCCGTAACGGAAAGCGGATATTTTCATAGACCGTCATATTGGGATAAAGCGCATAACTCTGGAACACCATGGCGATATCCCGGTCGCGCGCGTCCACATCGTTGACCAGCTCGCCGTCGATCCAGATCTCCCCGCCGGTGAGTTCGGTAAGGCCCGCGATCATGCGCATTGTCGTCGTCTTGCCGCAGCCCGACGGGCCCAGAAAGACGACAAACTCCTGATCATGGATATCCAGTGTGACATCGCGGACACCCTGGATGTCGCCCCAACTCTTGCAAACCGCTTTCAGTTGAATCTTAGCCATGCTGTATTCTTCCCAGCCGTCCCATCAGCCCTTTACGGCCCCCATTGTCAGACCACGCGACAGATGGCGTTGGATGACCAGAACCAACAGCACCATCGGCACGAATGCGATGAATGCGACCAGCGCGATGGCGTTATAGATGACGCCGTCCGAACCACCGGTAAAGTTGGCCAGGGCGACGGACAATGTGTAGGCATTTTTGGTTGAAGAGAGCAGCAGCGTGAACAGGAATTCATTGATCGCAAAGATAGCCGCGATCACGGTTGCCGTAACGATCCCCGGCGCACTTATCGGGATAATAATTGACCAAAGGATCCTCAAATCCGTGGCACCGTCCATACGCGCCGCGTCTTCGATCTCATATGAAATATCCAACATGTAAGAGCGGATAATCCAGGTAACCAATGATAGATTCACGGCCGCGTAAATCAGCATCAAGGCCCATACCGTATCGAGAAGGCCAAGATTCTTGAACAGAAAGAAAATCGGTATCGCGACGATGGCAGGCGCCATCATGCGCGTAGAGAGAATGTAGAATCCGATATCATCCCGGAACCGGTATTTGTAACGCGCCAGAGAATACGCGGCCGGGATAGCCAGGACCAAATCGATGACGATACTGCCGGCGATCGCCAACAAGGAATTTCGTAAATAACTTGCCATCGGCCAGACAGACCAAATCATGTTCCAGGCATCGAGTGTGAATGTCGGCCAATAGATCGGTTGCGGTGAAATAATTTCTACGCGCGGGCGCAGTCCGATGGACAGGAACCAAAGGACAGGCGCGGCACAGAAAACGCCCCATGATCCGAGTACCAGATAGCGTACGAAATAGTTCGTAAATCGGCCCAATCGCCTTCGTTTCATGGCCATCAATCCCGTCCGGGCCGAAAGAACCGTTTTACGAAGGTCTGTGCGACAACGATGGTGATCACCAGCATCACGAATGCCGCCGACGACGCGTAACCGAAGTTGAACGTCTTGAATCCCATGCGGTAGATAAAGAAGCTGATTGTTTCGGTAGCACCGCCCGGCGTACCGCCCGTGATGATGAATACCGAGGCGAACATCGTGGTGATATCGATACCGCGCAGGATCAAGGCGACCGCGATGATCGGCATCATCATCGGCAGTGAAATATGCCAGAATATCTGCCGCCACTTGGCGCCGTCGAGCCGCGCCGACTCTTCGATTTCGGAGTCTTGGCCTTGCAGGGCCCCGACAAAGATGATGAAGAGGAACGGCGTCCACTGCCAGACATCGGTCATGATCAAGGTGAACCGCGCCGGCCAGACTTTGCCCAGGAAATCGATATTCGATTCTATCAAACCGACGCGGGTCAGCAAATCCGAAACCACGCGTGCGTCATTGAAGGCGAGTTTCCACATGAATGAAACCGCCGACGTCATGAACAGCATGGGCAACAGGAATACGATCCGCCAACCGCGAACGAAGGGGTCCCGATAGGCGAAGGCGGCAACGGTCAGCGCCACCGTGAATTCGATGGCCAGCGCGATACTGCCCATGACAAAGGTATTCCACAGGCTGGCCCAGAAATCCGCATCGGCGAAGAGTTGCTGGTAGTTTGCCAGGCCGGCGAAGGTCCACTGGTTGAACCGGACAAAGAAGAAACTCTGATAGATCGCATAGACGCCCGGATAGAGCGTAATGAACATCAGATAGATTACGGCGGGCGCGACGAGAAAATACGGCAAAGCCTTCCGTCGCCAAATCTTACGCCGCCGCAAAAGTGAGGAGTGAGCGGTACCCGCCGCCCACTCCCCTGATCTGTCCTCAATAGAGCCGCTCATCTGCCGAACTTAAGCACAGCGCGGCCCGAGGATCAAAACGGCGACGGCTTGCCTCTGCCGACCCAGGTCGCCGGGGCGACCGCGGCGTATTTAAACGGCTCGTTCTTGGAGAAGAAGCCATTCTTGGTCATGATCCTCTTCCAGGCCGCGGCGCCGGTATCGAGCGCTTCTTTTGCCGAAGTCTGACCGACAACCGCCTTATTGATTTCGTTACCCAGCGCTTGTTCCATCTCGAACATGCCCGGAATACGCGGCGCGCACCAGGCATACTCCAGCGACTCTGCCCAGATTTCAGCCGGTTGCGAGACCGCGCGCAGCTTCTCGTTCTTAAGAACCGATTTATAACCCGGAGCGACACCGTTAGCGTTGGCTTCGTTCATGGCCATGATCGACGCGGTCGTCAGGAAGGCGAGCATAAGGAACGCGCCTTCCGGGTTTTGCGCCGATGCGGTTACGCATGACGTCGAGCCGGCAATGTTAGGCGGCGCGAAGCGCGCACCTTCGATTGTCGCCCGCGGCTCGTAGATCGTCACCAGATCGCCGACGATACGGCTCTGATCCGGCCGCGTCCCCTGCGTCCCGGAATCCTGCCACGAGATATTCATCGCCAGTTGACCGCCAAGCCATGCCGCGCGGTTCTCCGGCCAGCCCCAACCGGCAATACCTTCGGCGGCTGATTCACTCAGTGCCAGGATCGTTTCCAGTGCTTTCACACCGGCATCGTTGTTGAAGATCGGCTCCCAATCGTCGTCGAAGAGATCGACACCATACTGGGCCGCGATATGCTCCCAGGTATAGGTCGACCAGAAGCCGCGTCCGGCCATCAGGCCGACACCGGCGACACCTTTTTCAATCTTGTTGAGTTCGGCCGCCAGGCGGATCATCTCGTCGTAGGTCGGCACCGTCAGTTTTGTATCGACATCTTGCCCGGTGACCTGCTTCAACAGCGACGGTCGCACATGAACCATCTGTATATCGCAATCGAACGGAATCCCGAACAGGCCCTTGTCGCCGAAGTAGCCATAATTCAGCCGGTAGGTATCATAGAAATCTTCCAGCGGCAGTTTCCACTTTTCAGCGAAATCATCCAGCCTGGTCAGGAACCCCGGCGCCGCGAAATCCCCAAGCCATGGCGAGAAGAACTGCAACGCGTCGAAGCTCGCATTCCCGGAGATGAATTCCGCCAGCACCTTGTCATAGAGAGAATCATCGGGGATCGGAACAAGCTCGACCTCGATCCCGGAAAGCGCCTCGAACGGCTCCAGCCCGTCGGCGGCTGATTCCATATCGGCCGCACCGATGGCGAACCGCACGGTGGTGCCGGCGAACTCGTTACGAACCTGTTCCCAATCAACCGTCCGGATCCAATCTTTTGCCGGATCCCAAAGCGCATCGTCGTCGGCCAGACTATATTGCTCGCGATAGTCCTGCCTGACGTAATCGCCGACTCTGATCCGCGCCAGGATGTCCGCCGGATCTTCCAGGGACTGTGCCAGGCCGCTGCCCACGTTAATTAAGGGCAGCCCGCCCGCGGCCGCCGTGGCCGCCAATCCAACACTCGTTGTCGATTTCAGAAAGGAACGCCGTGATACGTCCCTGTTGTTTCTCCACACCATTTCGTTTCCTCCTGATTTAGTTTTTTTGGTCGGATTGCTGTGCCAGACCAACGGCACGCCCGGCCAATAGAACATGGCACCTCGCCGCAATGCGAGTCGCCTGACCGCTCCGCGGGTTGCCACGACATTTTGATTACCGACGCCCCCCGCACGATGTCAGCCAATCTGTACAGCGCCCTGTACATCCGATCTGGGACAAAGGCGATTGTTCACACATCGGGAGAAATTGTCAACGCCGTTTGAGGGGCTCAAAAGCGAGATTTACACTCGAAAAGGAAACTAGGATAAATTAACTACTCTTCAAAGACTATAAATTAACTATAGAAATCCCTATTCGAAAGAGGTAATACCAACATGCAAAGTTGGGTTCGGAAGACATGGCTCGGCTGTTCCATTCTGGCGGGAGAATGATAGCGATGGTCTCACGGATAGAAGGCTTTGCACACCGCGAATATGACAGCAACAATCAAGGCCTGATGCTCGATAGCAGGCTTCGCAGGCTCGAGGTTGAGTGGCAGCTTGTAATATCTTCTGATCTGACCGACGCCGCGAACGACGATGACGGCGCTGCAGAGGCACTGGCGGTGCGTATCAGGGATATCGAACACGCGGTGACCCAAACCCCCGCGCGGGGGTTGATGGGATTGGCGGTAAAAATACGTTTTCTCAAGCGCGCACTGCAACTGGGGCCGACCGGTGAAGACGAATTGATATGCGAATCGGCCCTCAGAGACCTAGACGAATTGATGAGAGCAGACGCCTAGAGTGTTTCCAGGAAAAGCGGACACCGCTTTTCCGCCAGCAAACACGCCAAAATCAAGACTCTATGTGTTTCCAGGAAAAGCGGACACCGCTTGAAAAGCGGACACCGCTTTTCCGCCAGCAAACACGCCAAAACAAGACGCGTAACGCGCCCAAATTCGAATTACCGCGGCAAAATGGCCCACGATGCGGGCGGCAGCGACACCGCCACGGCATGCGCGCGGCTCCTCAACCCTAGTGAACTTGCGCTCTTGCGGTTAACTCGGCCATGATCCCTCGCGTCGACTCGGAGGTCCGCACGGATGAGGTCGATACTTTGTTACGGTGATTCGAACACGTGGGGCGCCATGCCCGTCGTCCGTCTGGGCCAGGTTGACCGCTATCCGCCGGACGAACGTTGGCCCGGTGTCCTGCGCGAGCAATTGGGCGCTGGCTACCGCGTGATCGAGGAGGGCCTGAACGCGCGCACGACAGTGTTCGACGACCCGTTCGAAGGCGCCCACAAGAACGGCATGCCCTACCTCCTGCCATGCCTGGAAAGCCACCATCCCCTCGATCTTGTAATCGTCATGCTCGGCACCAACGATCTCAAACACCGCTTCGGCCTTTCGGCCCACGATATCGCCGCCGGCGCCGGGACCTTGCTCGATATTGTGCTCTCGAAACCTCTCGGGCCCGACGGCGGGCCACCTCAAACTCTTTTGATATGCCCACCCCCGCTGGCCCGGCTGGATCTCTTGGCCGACTCCTTCTTGGGCGCGACGGAGAAGTCCCGGCAGCTCACCAAACACTACTCCGCCGCGGCGGAGCAGCACGGTTCGCATTTCCTGTGTGCGGGCGATCACATCCATTCCAGTGACGCCGATGGTATTCACTTCGCCAGCGATCAACACGCACGACTGGGCAGGGCCGTCGCCACGAAGGTTAAGGATATTTTCGGCGGCCCGTAGCCCGGACACGAACTCAACCTCCGGCAATGCAGGGCAACATGAAACTAATGCGCTTGACCAAACCGCGTATCGCGATACTCGCCATCGCTGGCGTCGTTCTCCTGGCCGTAGCGTGGGTGCTGTTTTCACCCCTCCTCATCGATCAGGTCGTTGAGGAGGCGGGGCCGGGAGCAGAGCCTGTTAGGTTGGCCAGCGGTGTTTTTAGCGGCGCCGACGCCCTCCACAAGGGCAGTGGTACGGCCACCATTTTCGCTCTCCCCGAAGGCGGCAATCTATTACGCCTCGAAGACCTCGACGTGACCAACGGGCCGGACCTTCGCATTGTCCTGGTCGCTAACCCCGACCCCCAAAACTCGGCGGATGTTAAGGTGGAATTCTTGGATATAGAGGCTCTGAAGGGAAACATCGGCAACCAGAACTATGAGATTCCGCCGGAGGTCGACATTTCCGCCTATGGCAGTGTCGCGGTCTGGTGTCGCGCCTTCGGTGTTCTGTTTGCCGCGGCACCGCTGAACATGCAGTGACAATGGCCCTGGGGTCTCTCCGCTCGCGGCACGCGACGCGCCCGCCGTTGTGCTGCCCAACTTGGGCAAGTATAAGGGAAGGGCCCTAACCCCTGGAGATGCGCAAGCGGCATGGCCGAATTCGAGACCGCGCGGCGAAACATGGTCGATTGTCAGCTTCGGCCCAACAAGGTCGTCAACGCCGCGATCATCGCCGCCATGGAAACCGCGCCGCGCGAATTGTTTCTTTCCAAGACCTTGCGCGGTATCGCCTATGCCGATGACGATATCGCAATCGGCCATGGGCGCTACTTGATGGAACCTATGGTCCTGGCGCGCCTTCTGCAGGCTGCCGAGATCGGGCCCACCGACGTGGTTCTCAACATCGGCTGTGGACCGGGTTATGATGCGGCGATCCTCGGCCGCCTTGCCGCCACCGTCGTTGCCGTGGAGCAGGATCCTGACCTGGTTGAACTGGCCACCAAAACCCTTAGTGATCTCGATGCGGACAATGTTGCGGTCGTCAAGGGCGATTTGACCGCCGGCTGGCCCGACCAGGGCCCCTATGATGCAATTGTCGTTAGTGGGTCGGTAGGTGCGCTGCCCACGGCTCTGACCGATCAACTGGCGGACGGCGGCCGCTTGGTCGCTGTTATTGGTAACCGCCGCGGTATGGGTTCGGCGACGTTGTTCGTTCGCGGCCAGGATGGCGTTTCCAGCCGGGTCATTTTCGATGCCGGCACGCCGGCACTCCCGGGTTTTGTCCAAGACCCGGGCTTCGTATTCTAAGTGACTGACGGGGGTCGCAATGAGGTCGAGCGTACAAAATAGAAAAAACTGGCGACGCGGCGGCCGGTGTAACTTACTGACGGCATATTTGCTCGCTGTCGCCGCGCCCATACTGGTTTTGAGCAGCGGCGCCCAGGGGCAGACCCTGAACGATGCCCTTGCAAAGGCCTATTCGAGCAATCCGCGGTTGCAGGCTCAGCAGGCAAATCTGCGGGCAACCGACGAACAATTGCCCCAGGCACTTTCCAACTGGCGCCCGACCGTGACCATCAACGGCAGCGCGGGGCTTAGAGATACGACCGTGGATACCCCGACGGCGCCGGAAACCTCCACCAATACACAGCCGCGCAGCGTTGACTTGACGGTCTCGCAACCAATTTTCCGGGGCTTTCGTACTCGGGCCCAGACCGCGCAGGCAAACAGCAACATCGCCGCCGGCCGCGCTGACCTGATGCAGGTGGAGCAGGAGGTACTGTTCGACGCCGTGGTCGCCTACGCCAACGTTGTGCGCGAACGTGCCGTCCTGGAACTGAACCGCAATAACGAGGCTGTGCTGCAACGCCAGTTGGAGGCGACCCAGGATCGCTTCTCTGTTGGTGAGCTGACCCGCACCGACGTTGCCCAGGCCGAGAGCCGGCTCGCAGGCGCCGTGTCGAACCGCATCGATTCGCAGAACGCGCTGGAAACGGCCGAGGCCCAGTATAAGAACATCATCGGTGAGGAACCGGGCGCCACGCCGCCGGCGGCGGATCCGCCAAATATTCCCGGCAGCCGCGTTGCCGCCGTCGATGCCGCCTTGATCAACAATCCCTCCGTCGTCGGCGCCGATTTTCGCGAACAGTCCGCACGCGATGCCATCGATTTGGTGCGTGGCGAATTGCTGCCGACGGTAACACTCGATGGTTCTTTGTCGGCCAGCGAGGATACGGCTGGCAACAATGTCGAGCAGCGGCGGGCCCAGCTCCTCGCCAACCTGCGGGTTCCGCTCTATCAGTCGGGCGCGGTCAGTTCCCGCGTCCGGGGCGCCAAACAGCTTGCCAGCCAACGGTTGTTAGAGCTTGTCTCGGCGCGCCGCGAGGCTGAGCGTGCCGCCACCGACGCCTGGGAGAGCCTGCAGGCCTCCCGCGGCCGGGTAACCTCCTTCGAGGCCCAGGTACGGGCTCAGCAAATTGCCTTGGAGGGTGTCACTCAGGAACAGCAGGTCGGATCGCGAACCTTGCTGGACGTCCTCGATGCCGAACAGGAATTGCTTGATGCGCGCGTCGGTTTGGTTCGCGCCCAGCGCGATACCATCGCCGATTCAGCGAATTTGCTTGTCACGGTGGGCAAAATGACCGCTCAGGATCTGGGTCTGCAGGTAACGATCTATAACTTTAACCGCAACCTCGACAATGTGCGCAACAAGCTCTTCGGCACCGGCATCGAACCCTGATCTGGATGACGGGGTATCGGCCCGGCCGTGAGCATTTTCGGATAGGCTGGCGGTGACACCGGTAAACTCCTTTTATTGCGCCATTCTCACCCGATATGGCCTGCAGCGACTCGATTTTTCTCTAGCCATGATACGCCCTGCTGCCGTAGTTTGAATCGCTAGCAGACCGGTCCCCAAGCAACACTCGCGGCAGCATGAGCGAATCGAACGCCCAGCAGCAAGAACCCTCGATGGAGGAGATTCTGGCGTCTATTCGCCGGATCATTTCTGAGGACGAATCCGAGGAAAACGCCGAGGCTGCACCGGCGGAGGAGGCCAGCGAACCGGCGGAGACCGCCCCGGAAACAGCGGAACCTGAAGCACCGGCCGAAGCCGAAGACGCTGAAGTTCTCGAACTAACGGAAATTGTCGAAGACGATGTCCTCGATCTCGAGGACGAGGTGCTGGAGCCAGAACCGGAGCCGGAGCCCGAGCCGGAAGTAGCCGAAATACCGGAGCCGGAACCGGAGCCAGAACCGGAACCCGAACCAGAGCCGGAACCCATAGCCGAACTCGTCGACGAACCGGACGTCGATTTGGCTGACCCGGAGCCGGACGAGAGCCTGTTGTCCGAGGCCCCGGCGGCGGCCGCATCGGCGTCGCTGGCGAGTTTGGTTTCCGCCGTCAATGCCCAGACTTTGGTCGGCCGTCGCGACCTCACCCTTGAGCAGCTGATCAAGGACCTGTTGCGGCCCATGCTCAAGGAATGGCTTGACCAGCAGCTCCCCAGTCTGGTCGAGGGCATCGTGCGCGAGGAGATCGAGCGCGTCGTTGCCAGCACCCGAAACCGCTGATTCCGCACCCAAATTCGGCCTTTCCCCCCGATTTGCCTTGGCCCGAGGGCCAAGCGGCGCTAATAGATCGCTCCCAGACCCTTGGTGATAAGGTTCGCAGATGCTGGAAAAGACCTACCAGCCCGCTGATATTGAGGACAAACACTACCTCCGGTGGGAACAGAACGGTGCCTTTAAGGCCGGCGCCGGCGCCACTCCTGACGCCGACCCTTATTGCATCGTCATTCCCCCGCCCAATGTCACCGGCGTCCTCCATTTCGGCCATGCCCTGAACAACACGCTCCAGGACGTGCTGATCCGCTTTGCCCGCATGCGCGGCCGTGACACATTGTGGCAGCCCGGTACAGATCACGCCGGCATCGCCACCCAGATGGTCGTCGAGCGCCAGTTGGGCGAGCAGGGCAAGACCCGCCATGATCTCGGCCGTGAGAATTTCGTCGAGCGCGTCTGGCAATGGAAGGCTGAATCCGGCGGCAAGATCAACGGCCAGTTGAAGCGTCTCGGCGCCTCCTGCGACTGGTCGCGCGATCGCTTCACCATGGACGAGGGCCTGAGCAGCGCCGTCCTGAAAGTCTTCGTCGATCTGCACCGCCAGGGATTGATTTATAAAGACAAACGCCTGGTCAACTGGGACCCGAAGCTGCACACCGCGATTTCCGACCTGGAAGTTCAGCCCCGTGAGATCCAGTCCAGCCTCTGGTACTTCCGCTACCCCATAGAGCACCAGCCCGGCCGCTTCATTGTCGTCGCCACCACCCGGCCGGAGACCATGCTGGGCGACACCGCGGTTGCGGTTCACCCCGATGACGACCGCTACCGTGACCTGATCGGCAAATACGCCATCCTGCCCTTGGTCGGCCGCCGCATTAAGATCGTCGCCGACGAATATGCCGACCCCGAGCAAGGGTCCGGCGCCGTCAAGATCACCCCGGCCCACGATTTCAACGACTTCGAGGTCGGCCGCCGCCACGATCTCGAACTGGTAAATATTCTCGATGCCAACGCGGCGATCAACGACAACGCCCCGCCGGCCTTTCGCGGGCTCGACCGTTTTGCCGCCCGCAAGCAGGTCGTCGCGGCCATCGAGGCCGAGGGCCTGCTGGAGAAAATCGAAAACCATACTCACATGGTGCCCTACGGCGACCGCTCCGAAGTGGTCATCGAACCCTGGCTCACCGACCAATGGTATGTCGATGCCAAAACCATGGCCCGGCCGGCGATTGCCGCGGTAGAGCAGGGACGCACGAAATTCGTGCCCGAGAACTGGTCCAAGACCTACTTCGAATGGATGCGCAACATTCAGCCCTGGTGTATCTCCCGCCAACTCTGGTGGGGGCACCGGATCCCGGCCTGGTATGGCCCCGATGGCCATATCTTTGTCGAATTGTCCCAACAGGATGCCCTGGACGCGGCCTACACCCATTACGGCAGAGAAACAGAGTTAACCCGCGATCCCGATGTCTTGGACACCTGGTTCTCGTCGGCACTTTGGCCCTTCTCCACCCTCGGCTGGCCCGAGCAGACGCCTGAGCTCAAGCGCTACTACCCCACCAGCACCCTGGTCACGGGTTTTGACATCATTTTCTTCTGGGTCGCCAGGATGATGATGATGGGCCTTCACTTCATGGATGAGGTGCCCTTCCACACGGTCTACATCAACGCCCTGGTGCGCGATGAGAAGGGCCAGAAGATGTCCAAATCCAAGGGCAACGTCATCGATCCCTTGGAGTTAATTGACAAATACGGCGGTGATGCCCTGCGGTTTACCATGGCCTCCATGTCCGCGCTCGGCCGCAACGACATCAAGCTTTCCCGCCAGCGTGTCGAGGGCTACCGCAACTTCGCCACCAAACTTTGGAATGCCGCGCGTTTCTGCCAGATGAACGAATGCGCGCCGGCTCGGGACTTCGATCCCGCTTCGGCCAAGGGCGAGGTCAACCGCTGGATCATCGGCGCCCTGACAACAACCAATGCCGAGGTCACCGCGGCACTGGACGAATACAAATTCGATGTTGCCGCCAACGCCGTCTATCACTTCGTCTGGCACAGCTTCTGCGACTGGTACCTGGAGTTGGTCAAACCGCTGCTTCTCGGTGACGATGAGGCCCTCAAGGCCGAGACCAGGGCCACCGCCGCCTGGGTCATGCAGAACATTCTAAAACTTCTCCACCCGTTCATGCCCTTCGTGACCGAGGAGCTTTGGCAGCATTTCCACGGTGCCGAAAACCGGTTGCTGATCGCCTCTCCTTGGCCCGCGCAAGACAATGACCTCGTCGACGCCGACGCCGGGGCGGAAATGGACTGGGTTATCCGTTTCGTTTCCGCCGTCCGCACCGCCCGCGCCGAAGTCAACGTGCCGGCGGGCGCAAAGATACCGGCCGTCATGCGCGACGCCACCCCGCAGGCCCGCGACCGCTTGGAAAAAAACCGCGCGCAGATCCTGCGCCTGGCGCGTCTCAGCGAGGTGAACCTGAGTCAGGATATCCCGGCCGGCGCCATCCAGATCGTCCTTGACGAGGCGACCATCGCGCTGCCGTTGCGCGACGTCATGGATTTGGGTGCCGAGAAAGCCAGATTAGCAAAGGAAATCAATCGGCTGGAATCCGATATCGCCAAGATAGACAAGAAACTCGCGAACGCCGGTTTTCTCGCTAAGGCCCCGGCGCAAGTCATTGAACAACAAAACGAACGCCGCGCCGCCGCCCAGGCGGCTCAGAGCAAACTCCAGGCCGCCTTGCAGCGCCTGGAGGCGGCCTAAAAGCGTCGGAGGAAAGACATGCCGGATACCCCTATCAACAAAGACAAATTACCCAGCCGGCATGTTTCCGTCGGCGCCACCAGCGCACCTCACCGCGCTTTTTATTACGCCATGGGGTTGTCGCGCGAGCAGATTGCCCGCCCCTTTGTCGGCGTCGTCAGCACTTGGAACGAGGCCGCACCCTGTAACATCTCCCTGTCCCGCCAGGCCCAGGCCGCCAAACGCGGTGTCCACAATGCCGGCGGCACACCGCGCGAATTCACCACCATCACTGTCACCGATGCCATCGCCATGGGCCATGCCGGCATGAAGGCATCCTTGGTCAGCCGCGAGATTATCGCCGATTCCACTGAGCTCACCATGCGCGGCCATTGTTACGACGCTCTTGTCGGCCTCGCCGGTTGCGACAAATCCCTGCCCGGCCTGATGATGGCCATGCTGCGCCTCAACGTGCCTTCGGTGTTCATCTACGGCGGCTCCATCTTGCCCGGCAGGTTCCAGGATAAGGACGTGACCATCGTCAGCGTTTTCGAGGGTGTCGGCGCCAATGCCGCCGGCAACATGTCCGACGAGGACCTCGAGCAGTTGGAAATGGTCGCCTGTCCATCCGCCGGCTCTTGCGCCGGCCACTACACGGCCAACACCATGGCCTGCGTGTCCGAGGCCATCGGCTTGGCGCTGCCCGGATCGACCATGCCGCCGGCGGTCTTCGAAAGCCGTGACATTTTTTGCGAGCAGGCCGGCGAGGCGGTGATGAAACTGCTCGAATGGAACCTGCGGCCACGCGACATCGTCACCCGCAAGTCCCTGGAAAACGCCGCCATTGTCGTCGCCGCCTCCGGCGGGTCCACCAACGCCGCCCTCCACCTGCCGGCCATGGCCAATGAAATTGGCGTCGATTTCGATCTTGAAGACGTCGCCGAGATTTTCAGCCGCACGCCCTACATCGCCGACCTTCAGCCCGGCGGCAAATATTTGGCCAAGGATCTATACGACATCGGCGGCGTCCCGGTTTTGATCAAGGCGTTGCTCGACGGCGGCTACCTGCACGGCGATTGTATGACCATAACCGGCAAAACCCTGGCCGAAAACCACGCCGACACAGTGTTCCCCGAGGACCAGGACGTCATCTACCCCACCAGCCGCGCTCTCAGCGCCACCGGCGGCGTCGTTGGCCTCAAGGGCAATCTCGCCCCGCAAAGTGCCATTGTAAAAGTCGCCGGCCTCAAACGCTTGCAGTTTACCGGCCCGGCGCGGGTTTTCGATTGTGAGGAAGATGCCCTGAAAGCCGTCCTCGACCGCAAATACGACGAAGGCGACGTCTTCGTAATCCGCTACGAGGGCCCCAAGGGCGGCCCCGGCATGCGCGAAATGCTCGCCACCACCGGCGCCATCTATGGCCAGGGCATGGGCGAAAAAGTGGCTCTCGTCACCGACGGCCGCTTCTCCGGCGGTACCCGGGGTTTCTGCGTCGGCCATGTCGGCCCCGAAGCCGCCGAAGGCGGCCCAATCGGCCTACTTCGCGACGGCGACATAATTGCCATAGACGCGACAGCCGGAACCCTGGACGTGGAACTGTCCGAACAGGAATTGGCGCAACGCCGCAAGGCATGGCAGCCGCGCACCAACGACTTCCAGTCCGGCACGCTATGGAAATACGCCCAAACCGTCGGCCCCGCCAAAAAAGGCGCGGTTACCCATCCCGGCGCCAAAGCAGAAACCCATATCTACGCGGATATCTAGTGTCAGGACTCATAACCAGAAGATGATGGTTGCAGCGATGTAATTTGCCGACTGGAATGTGTGAGAGCATCTGTCATAGGGAGGGGCGATACGCTGCCACCAAGGTTTTCTATCTCATCGTCACGCCTCAATGGTTACGATGAGCCAGAAATCCTCCCTTATCAAACCTTACAGTCTTATCCCATAGGCGATGACGCTGAACACCAATGGCAGAGAGGCGGGCGACCCGGGCATTCATGCGACTTCTGGAGACCGGCGAACCTAGTAGCGAATTCGGTTGATGGGTAAGGCCAGTGTGCTGTGGCTGAGCTCTGGAACACGACCAGGTGCCAAAGTTTCGCGCCGACTGCCGGTCATTCCGTGGCTAGGCGATATTTCAGAAATTGGGCACCATCGTAGTCGACCTCTTCGACAAACTTGGCTCCAAGCTTCTCCAGGCCCCCGAGATTTTTACGCGATGGTGGCAAGAGCAATGTCACAAAAGGAATTCGCTCATCGGCCAGGGCAAACTCAATTGCCTTCTTGAGTATACTCGCGCCGAGCCCAAAATAACTTGGCTTCAACACCAACCCGAAATCCCACTCGTCGCCTTCCTTCTGAAATCCGCCCCATCCGACATAGGCGTCGTCGCAGAGGATCGCCCAATAACCAAGTCCATCGCGGCTCCAGTACTCCTCTTTAGCGGCAACAAATTTGGCAAGGGTTTCCAGATCCCATTTAGATGTGAGCAAAGGCATGTGTTCCGCAACGCGGGCGTCAGACATATGTGCAATGATCTCATCTGGCGCAATGTCAGGCAATCGCGCGAAGGTGAGTTTATATTCAGATTTAGTGGTCATTCAGCATTATGTGTTTTCATAGGTTCTGACCCTAGTCCAACCTACTAAACAAGGGGAGAACCCCAATCGGACTCAAGCGACGCCCGTAAATCCTTGACCGCCTTGGCCCCAATTTTCCCGCTCAGAGCCCGCTCTAGTTCCACATAAATGGCGAGGGCGTCGCGCACGATTATTTCGCCGTCCGGTGACAGCACCACAAGTTTGGCGCTCAAATTGCTCGGATCATCGTGTATGACGACAAAGCCGTTTTGATGGAGTTCTTGCACCAGATGATGCGCTGCCTGCCGTGTAACCCCCATACGGCGCGCCAATTCCGTGATCCGGATCCCCTCGCTGCGAACATGCGCCATTAAGGTCGATTGGCTCGGCGTGATATCCGGCCACCCCCGCTCGGAGAGTTCCCGTCGCAACCCTTGATCGCACCAGCGGTATCCCCGCAACAAAAGCTGTCCCAAGGGAATTTTCGTTTTTTTCATAGCAACTCGATCCGTCAACTATATTGACACACTACTGCGTCGAATTTATAGTGTCAAGTACACTGACACATTGAGAGGGCATCTTCGATGTTAAATGAGACCAAGACCTTAACCGTAAGTATTGACGCAGCCTTCGAAATCGTAATGGCCGACCTGGGCGACCCGATGACTCACCCTGAATGGGCAACGGAGTTCTTTTCCGGCAAGGCCGAGCCCGGTACGGGCGGCAGCGTCACCGCGAACGTCCCCATGATGGGCGGCAAGATACAGTTCAAAATCGAATCCCATCCCGACCAGGGAATACTCGACTTGTTCCTTGCACCTGCCGGCGCGGAATTTGGCGACCCGCTTCCTGTGCGCGTACTCAGAAACGGCGATGGCGTCGACATTCTCTGGACGTTAACGCGTTTCCCCGGCATGCCCGCACAAGTCTGGCAAGACGGTCTCCGATCCATGGACAGAGAATTGCTTGGCCTAAAAGTACGATACGAAGCGTCTTAAGCCGGTGGTAATGGCGGCTCTTCCGGAGAGCCGCCATGCTGCCTTCCCCAATTGCGAGACCTTTGCCCTTGACGGTTAGCCGGTTCACGGCCCGCCGCTACCGCGCTTTTTTTTGGCAGCGCCTTGGCATACTGCGCTATTCTACCCACCGCGCGGCCGGCGCAACGAGCCGCGCGAGACATGGGGAGGAAAATCATGCGCCATCTTCTAACGGCGGCCGCCGCCGCGGCTATCTTGTTTGTGGCAAGCAGCGTCAACGCGGCGGAAGTCACCATAAAAGCCGTCAGTGCCTTCGCCGAGGGCACCAATTTTTCCAAAAACTTCGAACGCTTGATCGATCGCGTGAACGAGCAGGGCAAGGGGGTCATCCAGATCGATTATCTCGGCGGCGGCGGCAAGGTCATGAGCCCCTTCGAGTTGGGCAACGCCATCCGCACCGGCGTCGTCGACATCGGTAATTTACCGGGCGCCTTCTATACCAATCTCATGCCCGAGGCCGACGCCTTGAAAATGCTTGAAAATTCTCTCAACGAGATCAAGCCCGGCCCCGTCTGGGACTATTTCAACAACCTCCACAACGAGAAGGTCAACGCCTACTTCCTCGGCCGCAGCAAGGCCAAGGTGCCCTTCCATCTTTATACGAATAAGCTCATCGAGGCGCGCGACCTGACTGACATGAAAATACGGGTGACGCCGATTTACCGCGCCTTTTTCGCCTCCTTGGGCGCCACGGCGGTACGCACCGCGCCCGGCGAAGTATTCACGGCCTTGGAGCGCGGCGTGGTCGACGGTTACGGCTGGCCCATTCAGGGAATTTTCGATCTCGGCTGGGGCGAAGTGACCAAATTCCGGGTCGACCCCGGATTCTATTCGGCGGCTGTGGAGGTCCTTGTCAATCTCGACACCTGGAATGACCTCGACGATGAAAAACGCCAAATTCTCCAGGACGCGGCCGCATGGATGGAGCAGACGGGCGACGCCGAGGATCTCGCCCTCAATCGTTCGGAGTCCCTGCGCCAGGCCGGTGAGGGCATCGTGGCGATCAACTTCGACGGCGCCGAGGGCCGCAGATATCTCGACGCCGCCTATGAGGAAGGTTGGAAAGCGATCATCGAGGCCAGCCCCGAGCACGGGCCCAAGCTCAAGGAACTCCTTGCCGACTAGCGATCTTCTGAATTCGGACCACGCGCCGGCCCGGGCACCATCGGGCCGGCGCCGCTTTGTCGGAGCGGTACGCTGAGGGCGCTACAGGGCTACTTCCACAAATTTCTGGCCGCATTGGGCCTGTTAGCCGGCGTCGCGTTGGGGTTGATCGCCCTGACGGTGACACTCGACGTGGTTCTGCGGAATCTCGGCTGGGGAAATCTGCCCTGGCTGATCGAAGTCGCCGAATATGTGCTTTTTGTCTCGACATTTTTGGCCGCCCCCTGGGTCCTTAGCCTCGGCGCCCATGTGCGCGTGGATGTTCTGGT
>QIGO01000086.1 GCA_003230015.1 Alphaproteobacteria bacterium
ACTGCCGTGAGCTACAAAAACCCCATTGCGGCCCGCCGGCCCTCCGGCGCCCACGCGGAGGCGTGAACCAAAGGTTCACTGCCGTGAGCTAAGAAACCCCATAGCGGGCCGCCGGCCCGCTATGAACTAACCAGCCGCCGCGTGCGATTGCGCACGAACCAGCAACCCAATCTGGCGGCAACGCCGCACAGCCAGCCATTGGGAGGCAGGCCGAGGACTTTGAAGATCATTGCCGTGCCCCGCTCCACATGATGGGGCCGATAGAATGAGTAGGCTCGCCGCATATAGGCCCGGTTAGCACGCCGCCGGTCATACGCACCCTGGCGTAAATTTGCCGCGTAATACGCGTAGGCAAGCTCATCGTCTTCGGTTTCGCCGATTCTCCCCAAGGCCACGATGAGACGGCGCCAAAAGCCCACCCCTTCGAGCTTCTGATATCTCTTCAAATGCGTATAGAACAATTTGTAGTGGCGCAATTCGTCCGCCGCCAGATACCGGCAGATCGCTTTCAGAACCGGCTCCCCAGAGGCCTCGCCGATGGCCAGATAGTAGGAGGACGTACCCACTTCGACCATACACCGTGCGACCAGTTCGCCGCAGCGCGATCCGCGCACCGAGCGATCCGGTTTTTTCGGCAATTGCTGTTGCTTGGCAAACTGCCTGAAGCTGGTCTCGAAGTCATAACCCGGGTCGGCCAGGGCAGCCCACCGCGCCAGCGCCTCGCCATGTTGTTGTTCTTCTTTCGCCCATCTTCTGGCGTCAGCCTGAAAAACCGGGTCGTCATGGAAAACATCGCAAAGATAAACGGCATAGCTGCCACCGTTATATTCCACCAGCGACGCCGCCTTGACCACCGCGAGCGCGGCCGCATCGACTTTGCTTGGGTCGAATGCCTCCCAAGGTATGTCGTCCAAGGCCCAATGAGCGCGACGCTTAGCCATGCCTCTCCGATCCGTGAGCACAGACATATCAGGCAGCTATATAGGAATCTAGTGCGCCAGCGCAAGGCAATCAAATACCCCGGCGTAGGCACTCAGTAAGAGGTGCAGGCAGCCGCTCTAGCCAAACAACTTACTGATAGAGAGGCTCTTCTATTGCTTTCAGTTTGGCCCGGGCAACTTGCAGGCGCGCCCGGGAGATCTCCCGCTCTGTCTCGTCTGCCGCGTCATCGGCATCTTCGGACAGATCTTTCAGTTCCTGTTCCACCGCATCCCGGTCGATTTCACCCACCACCATTGCTTCTTCGGCCAGCACCGTACAGCGCTCCGGCGTCACTTCGGCGAAACCGCCGGCCACGAAGATCCGCTTTTGCACGGAACCGCCGGCGAACACATGGATCACCCCCGCCCTTATGGTCGAGATCATCGGCGCATGCCCGGGCAAGACGCCGAAATCGCCTTCATCGCCGGGTACGACGACCATCTCGACTTCCTCGGACAACAACAAGGCTTCGGGCGACACTAATTCGAAATCGACTCTGCCATCGGCCATTCAGTTTGCTCCAGAAAGCAGAATCTAGGCGGCCTCGGCCGCCATGCGTTGCGCCTTCGCCACCGCCTCGTCGATACCACCGACCATATAGAAGGCAACCTCGGGCAGATCATCATACTCACCGGCGATGATCCCCTTAAAGCCTTTTATTGTATCTTCCAGGGATACCAGTTTGCCCGGCGTGTTGGTAAAGGCCTCGGCGACATGGAAGGGCTGGCTCAGGAAACGCTGCATTTTACGCGCCCGCGCCACTGTCAGCTTGTCGTCTTCGCTCAATTCATCCATGCCCAGAATGGCGATAATCTCCTGCAGGGACTTGTAGGATTGCAGGATGCGCTGGACTTCACGAGCCGTATTGTAATGTTCTTCGCCGACAACGCGCGGGTCGAGAATACGGCTGGTCGAGTCGAGCGGATCCACCGCCGGATAGATACCAAGCTCGGAGATCTTGCGATTCAACACCGTCGTCGCGTCGAGATGGGCAAAGGTCGTTGCCGGCGCGGGGTCGGTAAGATCGTCCGCCGGCACATAGATCGCTTGCACCGAGGTGATCGACCCTTTCCGGGTCGAGGTAATGCGCTCCTGCAGGGCGCCCAGGTCGGTACCCAGGGTCGGCTGATAGCCCACCGCCGACGGGATCCGGCCCAACAGCGCCGAAACCTCGGAACCCGCTTGCGTAAAACGAAAGATATTGTCGACGAAGAACAGCACGTCTTGGCCTTCTTCATCGCGGAAATACTCCGCCAGGGTCAATCCGGTCAGGCCCACCCGCGCCCGCGCGCCTGGCGGCTCGTTCATCTGGCCAAACACCAGCGCCACCTTCGAATCGTCACCGTCGACATTGATGACACCCGAATCGATCATCTCGTAATAAAGATCGTTGCCCTCACGGGTACGTTCGCCGACACCGGCAAACACCGAATACCCGCCATGGGCCTTGGCGATATTGTTGATTAGTTCCTGGATAATAACCGTCTTGCCCACGCCCGCGCCGCCGAACAGGCCGATCTTGCCGCCCTTGGCGTAGGGTGTCAGCAGGTCTATGACCTTGATGCCGGTGAGCAACTGCTCGGATTCCGTCGACTGGTCGATAAAGTCCGGCGCATCGCGATGAATTGGCAGCGTCTGCTTGGCCCCGATCTCGCCCCGCTCATCGATCGGCTCGCCCACCACATTCATGATCCGGCCCAAGGTTTCCGGTCCCACCGGCACCATGATCGGCTCCCCGGAATCCACCACCGACACCCCGCGTACCAGGCCTTCGGTAATATCCATGGCGATACAGCGCACGGTATGCTCACCCAGATGTTGGGCCACCTCCAGCACCATCCGGCCGCCGTCACGCTCGATATACAGCGCGTTTAGGATTCGTGGCAGATCGCCTTCGAACTGCACGTCAACCACGGCACCGGTCACTTGGCTGACCTTACCGCCAACATTCTTAGCCATCTAACTGCTCCCTGCGCCGCCGCGCGCTCAAAGGGCCTCGGCCCCGGAGATGATTTCAATAAGCTCTTTAGTGATGAACGCCTGCCGGGTCCGGTTGTAGTTCATCGTCAGTTCGTTGATCAGATCGCCGGCATTTCGTGTCGCGTTGTCCATCGCCGTCATCCGCGAGGCCTGTTCCGATGCGAAGGACTCAAGGATCGCGCGATACATTTGCACGGCCAGGTTACGCGGCAACAATTCTGCCAGGATCTCTTCTTCGGACGGCTCATACTCGTAGACCGCCCGCCCGGCCGGTGTCGCCACCGCGCCGGCCCCGTCCTTGGTATCCTCGATCGCGAACGGAATAAGCTGCAGCGGGGTCACATTCTGCGTCATCACCGATACGAACTTGTTGTAGACCACCGTGCAGACATCGAAGGCGCCGTCCTCATACATCGAGGCCAACTGCATGGCGATATCCCGCGCCGGGCCGAAGCTTGGGGCCGGTTTGGTAACGTCCTCGCGAACCTCGATCACATTGTCGCCGAACTCGCCGCGCAGCTGCCCATAGCCCTTTCGGCCGACACAGAACAGCTGCACTGTCTTGCCTTCGCGGATCAACTGCCGCGCATGTTTGCGCACGAAGCGTACCAGGTTGGTATTGAAACCGCCGCACAATCCGCGGTCGGAACTCACCAGCACGATAAGATGGGTCTGCTCTTTACCCGTGCCGGCCAGCAGCGGCGGCGCCCCCGCACCATCGGTGACACTGCTGGCGACCGCCGCCAGCACCCGTTCCATGCGTTCGGCGAACGGACGCGCTTCTTCGGCCCGCTCTTGCGCCCGCCGCAGCTTCGCCGCCGCCACCATTTTCATCGCCGACGTGATCCGCTGCGTCGACTTCACGCTGGTGATACGGACCCGCAGTTCCTTAAGGCTGGGCATATTTTATGAGCCTGTTATCGCGCCGCAATCAGGCAAAAGCTTTGGTGAAGGCCTCTACGATGCCCTTGAGCCGGGTTTCCGTGGCATCCGATATCTCACCCTCTTCGCGCAAACTTTCCAAAACATCGCCATGCTGGCTGCGGATATGGTCCAGCAGCCGGCTCTCATATTCGTTGATACGGCCCACATCGACACTGTCGAGGAAACCGCGCACACCGCAGAAGATCGCCACCACCTGTTCTTCCAGCGGCATCGGCCGATATTGCGGTTGTTTCAGCAGCTCCGTCAGCCGCGCGCCGCGCGCCAGCAGCCGTTGCGTCACCGCGTCCAGGTCCGAGGCAAATTGTGAGAACGCCTCCATCTCCCGGTATTGCGCCAATTCCAGCTTGATCGAGCCGGCCACTTGTTTCATCGACTTGGTCTGCGCCGCCGATCCCACCCGGCTCACCGACAGGCCCACATTGATCGCCGGCCGCACACCTTTGTAGAACAGGTCGGTTTCCAGGAAGATCTGGCCATCGGTAATCGAGATCACATTGGTCGGGATATAGGCCGAGACATCGTTGGCCTGGGTTTCGATCACCGGCAGGGCGGTCAGCGACCCGCCGCCATGATCGTCATTCATTTTCGCCGCCCGTTCCAGCAGCCGCGAGTGGATATAGAAGACGTCGCCCGGATAGGCTTCACGCCCCGGCGGCCGGCGCAGCAGCAGCGACATCTGACGGTAGGCGGTCGCCTGTTTGGACAGATCGTCGTAGATGATCACGGCGTGCATACCGTTATCGCGAAAATATTCGCCGATCGCGCACGCCGTATAGGGTGCCAGGAACTGCAGCGGCGCCGGCTCCGACGCTGTCGCCGCGACCACGATCGTGTAATCGAGAGCACCTTCGTCGGCCAATGTTTTGACCACCTGGGCAACCGTCGAGCGTTTCTGCCCGATGGCCACATAAATGCAATAGAGCTTTTTCGACTCGTCGCCGCTCTCATTGATGGTTTTCTGGTTGATGATGGTATCGATGGCCACCGCCGTCTTGCCGGTCTGGCGGTCACCGATGATCAGCTCGCGCTGGCCCCGGCCGATGGGCACTAGGGCGTCAAGCGCCTTCAGCCCGGTTTGCATCGGTTCGAACACCGAGCGCCGCGGCATGATGCCCGGCGCCTTGACCTCGACCAGCCGCCGCTCGCTGGTCTCGATCGCCCCGGCGCCGTCGATGGGATTGCCCAGCGCATCCACCACGCGGCCCAGCAAGGCCTTGCCCACCGGGGCATCGACGATGCGTCCGGTGCGCTTGACCGTGTCGCCTTCCTTGATGTCGCGGTCGCTGCCGAAAATCACCACGCCGACATTATCGACTTCGAGATTGAGCGCCATGCCCTGGATGCCACCGGGGAATTCCACCATCTCGCCGGCCTGGACATTGTCCAAGCCGTACACCCGCGCCACGCCATCGCCGACGGACAGCACCTGCCCCACCTCGGCGACATCGGACTCGGTATCGAAACCGGCGATCTGCTCTTTCAGGATCGCCGAGATTTCCGCCGCGCGGATATCCATTATTGAGCCCCCTTCATGGCCAACTGCAGGCGTTGCAATTTTGACCGGACCGAAGAATCTACCATTCGCGAACCCACCCGCACCACCAGTCCGCCGATCAGACTGGGATCTACTTTGACTTCCACCGCGACCTTGCCCCCCGCCGACGCCCGCAGGGCTTCGGCGACCGTTGTTTTCTGACTCTCGTCCAATGGCCGCGCGGAGATGACTTCCGCGGCAATCTCGCCACGCCGTCGCGCCAACTCCGCCTGATAGGCCGCAATGATCGCCGGCAGGGCCTTCAACCGCCCATTGCCCGTCACCACGCCGACGAAGCGCCGCGTCAGATCGTTGACGCCGGCCTTCGCCAGCATCGCTTCCATCGCCGCCGCCTGCGCATCCCGACGCACCAGCGGGCTGTCCACCAGGCGCGCCAAATCTTTGTTTTCCGCGATCAAACTCTGTAGCGCGCCGAGATCGCCCGCCACAACGTCGAGTATCTTGGCCTCATCGGCCAAGTCATACAAAGCGGTCGCATATCGGCCAGCTAAGCCGCCGATCACTCCGGCCCCGGTCGCCACCTGCGGCAGCCCCCCCGACTAAGCGCTAAAACGATTTAAGTCTTTGAATTTGAACCTGAATTCAAGACTACCCAGGGCGCTTTTTGAGCCGCGCCCGTGAGGCAGGCGCTTGGTAACATATGGTTACCCTGGTTGCAAGACGGCACCGCCGGCGACGTCCCCGGCATTGCGCGCCGACCCCGGCGGCGCCACACTCGCGCCATGACTGAGCGACCCGCCGGCCGGCCAACGCCTTGATTTCCCTGCCCACCATTCTGGCTCAACCCTATCGCCATCTCGCCCGCGGCGGCAGTGTCCAAGTCTATGCCTCGGCCGATGGCCGTTACGTGCTCAAGACCCTCGCCTCCGCCGCCGATATCATCGCCTGGCACGCCAGCGACGGCCACGCCCTCACCGACTTGTCTTGGGCCCGGTCCCTGGGCGGCAGCGACGCCGAAATCGCCGCCCAGATCCGCGCCGCCACGCTCGCCAGTTTCCGCCTCGCCGAGCGATACTTGCGCCATGAAAGCGGCCTCGTAGCCCTGCATTTCCCCAATCCTCACAAGCACCTGCCGATAATCGACAGCGGCGGCGCCGCCGCTATCGACCCCAACCGCGAGCCCCTGGTCGTGCAGCATCGCGCCGAGCGTGTCGACGCCGCCTTGATGCGCCACCAAGCCGCCGGCGACGGACCCGCCGCGCGCCGCGTCATTGACGATGTCGTCACCCTGGTCCGCCAACTCTGGGCCCTGGGCATCGCCGAACAAACGCTCAATTTTCACAATAATTACGGCTACGCCAAGGGCCGCCTGATCTTGCTGGACATCGGCGATCTGCGTCTCTCCCGCGACATTATCATGGCGCACGCATCCCAGCAGAAAATTCTACACAAAAAATCCGCTATTTGGTTACGGCGGCACGACCCGGACCTGGCTGACTATTTAGCCCGGCGTGTCGGCCAGGACCTCTCCGCCGAGGCGGTCGCGATCTTGTGGCAAAACGCCGCACACTAGGCCATGTGCCGAACTTCTCCGGCAGGGGCAAGATGCCGCTACGCCAGCCGAGTTACTGTCAATGCGCCGGCAGGCGGCCGTGGCAACACCCCAAAGCGCGCCGGTGTGTTGTAGAGTTATGCCACTTGTGGTTGCTCCGGGATCGCTCTCGACCATCAAGAATGTGAGGTATTATGCGGCTTAGCCGCAAACTGACGGTTTTACGGCCCGAACTGTTGGCTTTCGCCACCAGCTTGACCCTCGACAGGGGCGAGGCCGAAGATCTCGCCCACGACGCGGTGGTACGCGCGCTCCAGTCCGCCTCGCCGCCGAGGCAATTGGCCGATCTGCGCCCTTGGATGTTTCGCATCATCAAGAATCTCTTTATCGACCGCAAAAGAAAAGAGCGTGTGCGCCGGGAATTTTCCATCGCTCACAACCGTTTATCTGACGTCGGGCCAATGTCCTTCGACGATCCCGTCGAGGCGTTGATGGTGCGGCAGGCCTACAACAAGCTCGAGCCACGGGACCGTGAAATTTTGTGTTTGGTAGATATATTGGGACTGACCTATGCCCAGGCCGCCTCGGCCATCGATATTCCGGTTGGTACCGTCATGAGCCGGACGAGCCGCGCGCGCCGGGCGATGATCGCACGCATGGGTGAATCGAATATTCACGCCATAAGGAATCGCAAAGGATGATCGAGCCGGTATGGTGAAGCTGAGCGAGCGCGACTGGCAGCTAATCAACGCCTATGCCGACGGCGAGCTTCCGGCCGCCGACACGGCGGAAATTGCCCAGCGCTTGACCCATGACGCCGCCCTCGCCGCTTCATTGGCCGAAATCCGTGCTGTTAAAGAGGCCCTGTCGCGGATGCCGGACGCCCAAGCAATCCGGCCTCGGCCGGCCCCGCCCCGGCGCCGCCGGCGCCTGGCGATAGCGGCTTCGCTGGCACTGCTTTTGCTGGCCGGCGGGCTGCTCGGCCGGCAGGCCTTGTTCACCGATTGGCGCAACGCACCCGGTGAGCTACACGCCGCCCTTTCGGCCAACAGCTACGTGCTGTCGGAAAACGCCGCCGTGCGCAGTGTCTCCACCGCCCGCATTGGCGATGTCGCCGTGTTGGACCTCACCCCCTCGCGGCTGACTTTGGCCGATGTCAAGACCACGCGCCGCCAGGGTCGCGATGTGGTCGCGATGCATTATCGTGGCCGTCGCGGCTGTCGGGTGACTGTCGTCGCCATCGAGGCCCAGCCCAACGACGCCAACCCGTCGCCGGCCGATGTCCAGGGACTCAACGCGCAATGGAGTGTCGGCGCCATCCACTTCTACCTGCTCGCCGGCGGCATGGACCGGGACCGCTTCGATGCCATCCTCGGTTATGCCCAAGCCGAGAGCCTACGCCTCGACGGCCGCGACAGGCTTCGCCTCGCCATGAACACCACCACCGAAAACGCCCAGCCCTGCGTGTGAGACAAGCGCGATCAGCCTAGCCACGTCCCGGAGTCGTCGTCAGGGTTTGGGAAAGTTCGGCCGGTCCGGCCCGTAGTTAAGCGCGAGATAGTCGAGAATCCCACCCAGATCGGGTTCGTCGATCTCGCTCATGCCTTGCTCATCGACCATCCAGTCAACCAACTCCGCCCAGCGCGTCCGCGTTAGTCCCTGTTGTGCCACCAGCCGCTCTGAGTGGCAGGCGGCGCAATAGGCATAGGTCTCCTCGGCACCCGCGGCGGTGACCAGAGCGCCGAATTCCGCCTCCGGTGCGGTCTGCGCGTCCTCCTTGGCCAGCACCATATTGCTGCCGCTCAGCAATAGGGCGGCCGCCAGGCCGGTAAAGACGTGTTTAACCATCGAAACTCCCGATTGGACGGAATACGGGGCGAGCCGCAAGCGGCCCGCCCCGTTCCGGCACCGTGCGGTCAGGTGACGCGCAGGGCCACGCGATGCATGGTGTTGTTGAGATAGCCTTTCGGGTTCCAGTCGATGGCGTGGGGCTGCATCACCCCGGCACTGTCGGTCGCGCGCGCCCAGATCTCATAATAACCGGCCGCCGGCAGCGCCACATTGGCGTTGAAATTTTGCCAGGCGCCGTCATCGGCCGGCGCATCGAGATGGGCCGCCATCCAGCTGGCGCCGAAATCATAGGAGACATCGACCGCCGAGATTGTCCGGTCGCCCGACCAGGCATGGCCCCGGATCTCCACTGAGCGACCTGTGTCCGCGCCGGTCGCGGGGTTGGTGATCAGCGATTTCACCGGCATCTGCTCGATTATGACAAAATCCTTGGTCTCGACTTCCTCTCCCGCCGCGACCTTGCGGTTCGGCACGCGATAGGATTTTCCGGTCATCTTCGCCCCGTCATGGACGATGTCGCGCAGTTGGATGCGATTGAGCCATTTCTGCGAACAGGAACCGGGCCAACCCGGCACCACCAGCCTCAGCGGTGCGCCGTTCATCGGGTGCAAGTCCTCGCCGTTCTGGCCAAAAGCGATCAGCACATTGTCGGTCAGCGCCTTGGCGATCGGCACGCCGCGCGAGAGCGGTGTTTTCTCCGGATCACCCGAGAGATGCGTATCGGTACCGTAATGGGCGGTATAGATGACATTCGATTGCACCCCGGCGGCCTCCAGCACATCTTTCAGCCGGACCCCCGTCCATTGCGAACAGGCGACCGCCCCAAAAGTCCATTGGTTGCCACTGGCCGGCGGATCGAAGAAGGCCCTGCCATTGCCGCCGCATTCGACAGCCAGCACTCTGGTAACGACTTCGAATTTCGACTTCAGGTCGGCAATGGAATAGGTCATCGGGTTGTCGACGAAACCGTCGATTGTCAGCGTCCAGCTATCGGCATCCATATCGTCCGGCGGAATGCCGTTATTGCGGATGAAATGCCGCGCCGTCGGCGTGATCGCATCATCCAGCAGATGCGGCGGCGTCTCGGCGTTGATCGGCCGGTCATTCAACAATGTCAATCCGTCCTTGCCAATCAGGACATCCTCACTGGCGAAAGCCGCCGGTATAAGCCCCCCGGGCATGTTGCGGTGGAACGGGATGGCCGCCCCGACCATCGCCGTCATCGTCGCCAGACCGGCGCCTTTGAGAAAGCCCCGGCGGTCGGGAAAGGTCTTCCGGCCGAAAAAGGCGCGGTCGGCTTCGACCGGGTCCTTGGCGAAAAATTCATGCAGATCCGGCGTTCCGCCGATGGATCCATCGTCCTTTGGCATAATGAGCTCCCCTTGCTTCACGTCATGTAATTACCAACGCGGCAGGGCTGGGCTTTATTCCAGGAAAAGCGCGGCCCCACCGATTAAGTTCGGTTCACGCCGGCCCGCCGGCGCCATTCAGACAAAACTGTAAGGGTCCACATCCACCTGTACCCGCACCGTGCTGGGCACCGGCACGCCATCGAGCCACCCCCGCAGCACCCCTTGGATCGCCACCCCTTCGGCGACTTTGAGCAACAGCCGGCGCCGGTGCCGCCCACGCAATATGGCCAGCGGCGCCGGCGCCGGACCCAGCACTTGGATGCCGCCCCCCCGCGGGCCCACCCGGCCCAGCGCCGCTGCGACCCGCTCCACCATCGGCCCGTCCGGTCCCGACACTACCAGTGCCGCCAGCCGCCCATAGGGCGGCCACCCGCCGGCCGCCCGCGCCGCCAGCTCCAGCGCCATGAAATCGTCGCGCCCGCCATTGACCAGCGCCTGCATCACCGGATGTTCGGGCATATAGCTTTGCAGCAGTACCCGGCCCGGCCGGCCGCCCCGGCCCGCCCGCCCCGCCACCTGATGCAGCATTTGGTAGGTTCGCTCCCCCGCCCGCAGATCCCCGCCTGACAGGCCAAGATCCGCGTCGACCACGCCAACCAGAGTCAGATCGGGAAAATGATGTCCCTTGGCCAGCAACTGCGTCCCGATCAGCACATCCACCTCATGGTCCAGCACCGTGGCGATCAGCTCGGCCACCGCCTTGGGTCCCCGCACCGTGTCGCTGGTCACGATCAGCAGCCGCGCCTGGGGTAACAGTGCCGCCACCTCCTCGGCGATGCGCTCGACCCCCGGACCGCAAGCCACCAGGCTGTCTTCGGCTTCGCATTCGGGGCATTGCGTCGGCGGCACCGTTGCATGGCCGCAATGATGGCACTGCAATTGCCGCCGGAATCTATGTTCCACCAGCCATGCCGTGCAATTGCCGCACTGCAGCCGGAAGCCGCAGCGCCGGCAGAGAGTCAGCGGCGCATACCCGCGGCGGTTGAGGAACAGCAATGACTGCTCGCCCCGCTCCAGGGTTTCCGCCACCGCCGTCATCAGCACCGGCGAAAGGAACCGCCCGCGCGGCGGCGCTTGCGCCCGCATATCCAGCGCCGCGACGTCCGCCAGCTCGGCATCGCCATGGCGGTTCGGCAGATGCACCGCCCCGTATCGCCCCCGCTCGACATTGGCGATGGTCTCCAGCGATGGTGTTGCCGAGGCCAGGATCGCCGCAAATTCCCCCAGCCGGGCCCTGACCACGGCCATGTTGCGGCCCTGATAGGCAACCCCGTCCTCTTGCTTGAACGCCGTCTCATGTTCTTCATCCACCACCACCAGGCCGAGTTGGCAAAAAGGCAGAAACAGCGCCGACCGCGCCCCGACGACAATCCGCACCTCCCCCAGTGCCACCGCCCGCCAGGTTTGCCGCCGCAAGGCTTGCCCCAGATCCGAATGCCACACTGCCGGCGCCGCCCCGAAGCGCCGCCCAAAACGCTCCAGCCATTGCGGCGTCAGCGCGATTTCCGGCAGCAGCACCAGCGCTTGTTTTCCCGCCGCCAGCGCCGCCGCGATCGCCTCGAAATAGACCTCCGTCTTGCCCGACCCCGTAACCCCGTCCAGCAGCGTGACGCTGAACGCCGCGTCTTGCACTTTCGCCACCAGGGCCGCCGCCGCTAACCCTTGTTCGTCCGATAGCGCCACCCCGCCCGCCGCCGGATCCGGGTTCGAAAACGCCCCCGCCGGCGGCAAGGCTACCGCCTCCAACGCGCCCGCTTTCACCAGCCCGGCGATCACCCCGCTGCTCACGCCGGCCTCTCTGGCCAGGGCCGGTCCCGGCAACGCCATGCCGTGTTCCAGCGCC
>QIGO01000053.1 GCA_003230015.1 Alphaproteobacteria bacterium
GTGCTTTCGACGAGGATGAGGGAGCCGGGCTGCATGGTCGAGCCAAGTGTCTGGATCGCCTCTCTGAACGGCGCCAAGTCGGCACTGGGGATGGGGCCGGATGCGTCGACATCGACGGCGATGTCGACAACCGTCGTGGCGGCAAGCGCGTAGGCCCGGGCGTCGACCGTGGCAAACAAGTTTCCTGCCTGGTGCGCGGTGGTCACGGCCTGTGACATCTTTTCGTCAAGACAGACGAAAGGAAGCCGGCCGCGTGAGAGGGAGTCGGCCCGGGCGCGGCCGGGCTCGGTGTCCAGGTCGACGCCGACAACGGTGTATACCGGCTGGTCCCGGTCGTCGCGAGCGGACGCGATCACCGCGCTCATCGCGGCGCCGACGAAACCCAGGCCTTGGACACAGACGATGGGCCTGGCCAGAGCGGCCTCGGGAATACCGATTTCAGCGGCCAACCCCCGGGCGGCGTGGGATGAAACAACCATGAGAGGAATTTGGCCTTCCACAATCTTGCCATGCGGCGACGACCGGCCCTTGTCGCGGCTATCCGGGCTGACTGAAGACATGCTACCGCAGTGCGGGTGAATCGACGCCACCAACCTGTCTGCGAACGAGGGGATTGTTCACGCCGCGAACGCTGAGTCAAGGTATTTGTTCACGGGCTGAACGCGACCGATCGGGACCCTGGGAGTGGCCTGATAGGGGCATCAGCGCTATGTTTAGGCCCAATGTCGCGCTTGGCCGAACAACTCTCGCCGATTACATTGGGCAGTGTGCAGCTGGGCATGCCCTATGGCCGCGTGCGGCCGAGCCAGCCGCCGGACATGGGGGAGACGGGGCGAATCCTCAGGCTGGCTTGGGCGGGCGATGTCTCATGCTTCGATACCGCGCGGGCCTATGGCGGTGCCGAGGCCGCCATCGGCGCCTGGCTCGCAGACCGAAGTGGATCGGACGATGCCGCGGCGCCCTTGATCGTCAGCAAATTACGGCGTCTGGATGGCGACGATGACGCCGCCGAGGCATTCGTGCATAGCCAGTTCGAGAGCAGCTGCCGGGTGCTGGGTGTCGAGCGCATCGACGGCTACCTGGTGCATGCGGCCGCTGACATCACCAAGCCGGGGGTGGTGCGCGGCCTACGGGACTTGGTAGAAGCGGGGCGTATCGGTGTTTTCGGTGTCTCGGCCTACACGGGCGAGGAAGTCGAGCGCGCGCTCGAGGTTCCCGGTGTGGGGATCGTGCAGGCGCCATGCAGTGTGTTCGACCGGCGCCTGGTGCGCGCCGGCGTCATCGAGCGATGCGCCGCCCAGGGGGTTGTGTTTTTTGCCCGTAGTGTATTCCTGCAGGGCGTGCTGCTGGGCGAGCCGGAGGCGCTGCCGCCGTCCTTGTCGGTGTTACGCAAGCCCGTGCTGGCGCTCGCTTCTCTGGCGGCGGAGGCCGGTGTCTCCGTGGCGGCGGTGGCGCTGGCCAGCGTGCTGGCGGAACGAGGCCTGGGTAGTGCGGTGATCGGCGTTACCTCGGCGCCGGAATTGAGCGAGAATCTTGCGGCGGCGCGCCTTGAGGTGCCGGGGGAAGTGATTGCGGCGGCGCGGGCGCTGGGCGAGGAGCTGCCGCCCGAATTGCTCGACCCACGGTGTTGGTAGTAGGCGCCGTTCACCCGCTGCCGCGCGGGCGCGGGCATTCGCTGCGTATCACCTCAGCCAAGGCCGTGGAGTAGGCGATGGCGCCTTGGCGATTGAGGTGAGGCCCGTCCCAAAAATTGCTCGGCTCGCGGATAAAGCTCTCCAGCCAAGGGGCGGTGTAGGTGGTGAGGTCGCAAGAATCGGTGCCGGCAAGGGCGGTGCGCACAGCCTGAAAAGCCGGGGCAAAGAGCGGGTCCTGCTCGCGCAGATATCCAGCCAGGGGCGTTGCCACGGTGACGATCTGGATGTTGCGGCGGCCGGCGGCCTCGGCCAGGGCGGCCAGGAGATCGGCGGACTCGGGGGCAATGACCGCGGGCGCGCTCGGCGACCGGAGTTTTAGCGGGTCGTCCATCTCGCCCTCGAGGGCCTGGTAGCCGTTGCCGTTGGTGCGTGGACGCAGCCATTGGTCGATTACCGAAGGGGCGATGCGGCGGTAAGGGAAGAGGCCGGAGAGAAATTTGATATCGACCAGGGGGTCGGCCTGACCAAGCCATTGGCGCAGCAGCCGGTCCTTGTAGGCCAAAGGTGCAAGACGCCAAAGACGGGCGACATTGCCGCTTTTGTAACCGCTGACGAGGTCGTCGGGGTCGAGGCCGATGACGACTCGTTGCAGGTTCGTCATGGGCGGCAGGTTGCGCAACATGGCGACGGCGTGGAACAGACTTTGGCCATTCTCGGCGGCGTTATAGGTGGCGGGCAAAAAGGCGGCGGGATCGATGGCTTGTTTGGCGGTGGAACTGCCGAGTATCAGGGTGGCTGGCGCTGCCTGGGCGATGCGGCCGATGGCGGAAATGGTGGATTGGGGATAGATGGCGCGCAGGAAAAGGCCGCCGAACTGATCGATCAGCAGCACCAGCACCGTGATGGCGAGCAGCGCCTTGGCGAGGCTAGAAGCGGAAATAGATGAAGGAGCGGTTCGCGTCATTGCCAAATAAACCAAAAAGAATGATCAGCGTGGTGATGGCCAGGGCCCGGGGCCAGACGCCGTGGGCCAGATGCAGACGCGGCGCAAAACGGCGCGCAGCCTCCACAGCGACCATGGCGACAACCACCAGAAAAGTGATCTTGCGGTCGACAATCTGTACCACACCGTCGGCTCCCGACAAGATGGCATGCAGCAATTGGCCATAGGCGGTCAAGTCCGGGGCACGGATAAGACCGAAAGCGAGGACGATGATGTTGAAGGTCACCAACATGCCGAGTGCCTGGGCGACGATGCCCGGCTTGCCGCGGCGGCCGCGCGACCAGCGGCTGTAGCCGATGATCAAGATGGCCTGGATGAGGCCAAAGACGATGAAATTCCAAACCGCGCCATGCCACAGCCCGAGCACGAGCCAGACCGCGAGGATGGTGAGGGCCTCCTGCAAAAAACGCGGCAGGGGTTTGACGCCGAGCATAAAAATGCCCAGGGGGCGATAGAGATAGTCACCGATCCAGCGGGTCAGGCTGATGTGCCAGCGTTGCCAGAAATCGACGATGTTGGCGGAGAAATAGGGCTGTTTGAAGTTGCGGGTGAGGGTGATGCCGAACAAAGAGGCGGCGCCCAGGGCGATGAGAGAATAACCGGCAAAATCGGCAAAGAGTTGCAGGGCAAAGGCATAAAAGGCCGTGGCGGCGGCGGCGGCGCCAATATTCGCCGGTTCGGCGAACAGGAAATCGACAGTGGTCCCAAGGCGGTCGCCGACGGCGCCTTTGAGAAACAACCCGTAAAACAGTAACAGCAAGCCATCGAGCACCATTTCGGGCGAGGGGCGGCGGACGGCGTTTAGCTGGGGCGACAGGGATTGGAAGCGTTCGATGGGGCCGGCAAGCAATTGGGGGAAAAACGAGACAAACAGGGCGAGGCGCCAAGGCGCGCGCTCGGGCTGGTGGGTGCCGCGATTGACGTCGATGACATAACCGACACATTGGAAGGTGAAAAAAGACAGGCCGAGGGGGATGAGAACCGAGCCAAAACCGCCGAAATCGAGGTTGGAAACGGGGATCACCGTCAGCCGTAAAGTCTCGAACCAGACGATGAGATATTTGTAGAACAGCAGCGGCGCGCCGATGACGAGGATCCAGAACGCGGTCAAGGCCGGTTGCTTGCTATCTTTTTTGGCTAGGGTCAGTCCGGCGAAGTAAGTGGCGGCGATGACCGCCAGAAGCAAAGGCACAAAAGCCCAATTGTAACTGCCGTAATAGGCGAGGCTGGCGACGAGGAGCAACCAGGGGCGCAGGGCCGGCGGGATGGCGCTGTACAGTCCGGCGAGCAGCAGAACCGAAACAATGAAAGGAAAAGAAGTGACGCTCACGCCGGCTGCAACAGCTTTTCGAATAACAGCCGGTCATGGCGCCGGCCGTCGATGACGAAGGCGCCGGTGATGCGGCCGATTTGTTGAAAGCCGGCCTTCAGCAAACAGCGCTGGGAGGCTTGGTTGGGGGCGCCGGTCCAGGCTGTGACGGTGGCGAGCTGCATGGGATTGGCGTTCAACAGGTGGCGCAAGGCGTTGCTGGTGAGGCCCTGACGGGCCAGGGCCGGTGTGCCGAGCAGGTACCAGAGATTGGCCAGACTGTCGACCGCATCGATCTGGTCGAGGGCAATAAGACCGAGTGGTTTTTTGGCCCGGTCCATGAACAGGGTCCATAGCTGGTCGCGGCGGCGCAGGGCGGCGCGGACGAGGGCGGGGGTCATGTCGGCGCCGCGCAGGTTGGAGGAGAGGTGGCGGGTGATGGCTGGCTGGGTGAGCCAGTTCGCGATCAACTCGGCGTCGTCAATGCCGGCCCGACGGATGCCGGGCGCCAGCAGGTCGGCGGTTTGAGGCGGTGTCACTCGGCCGCGAGGGGGTCGGTCTGCCGCCATCGGGCAAAATCCTGGGCCAGCCGGGGCGGCCATTGGGCCGGGTCGCTGCCATGCTGGGCGATGATGGCCAGGGCCAAACGCTCAATGCCAAAACCGAGGCAGCCGGAATTGATGGCCCGTTCGCCGCGCTTGATGTTGAAAGCCTTGGAGAATGTCGGGCCGTGAAGATTGGACGACATGATCGCAAGCTTGCGGTCCTGCCCGGGAATGATCATGGCATATTCGAATTTCATCGCCAGGCGGCGCTGCTGGTTTGCCTTGGTGGCGAAATCGGCGCTGAAGAAGGGGTCGTTGGCCGGCACCAGTTCGCCATAAAGCCGCCAGTCGGTGGCCAGCAGTTCGACAAGACGCAGGCTTTGCTCGCGGGTGGCGCGGATATAATCCGGGGCGCCGAGGAAGATGACTTCGCGCAGGGTGAATTCGAGCAGGCGGCCAAGCTGGCGGTGATTGGCGGCCTCGAACCGATGGCAGCGGGTGACGGCGGTGATGGCCATGTCGGTAGCGACCTGGCCATCACGGCGGGCGGCGTAACAATGGTAACAAGTGGACGGATTCTGCACCAGTTGCAGGCGGCTGACATGGCTGAGTTCGGGGACGATGGTCTCGTCGCTGGCGGCGGCGCGGGCGGAAAAATCATCGAGCAGGTCGAGATCCTCGCGCAGGTGGGTGAGAAAATGCAGATGTTCGGGAAATGAACCGAGATGATGGGCGGCGTTCAAACTGGCGGCGGGAATGCAGTTGGGATAGACCTCTTCCACCGCGGCGAAGGGGGCGGCGAAACGAGACAATATGGCGCTGTCGAGGAAGCGCAGAAATGTGCTGACCGGCTCGCCATAGACAAACAAGCCGGGATGGATTTCGCGGGTGGCGGGGGGCGCACCCCGAGCCGCCAGCGCGGTTTCGGGGGCGAGTTGAAAAATCGCCTGCCCGGTGTCGTCCTCGGCCTGCTGAAATCGTTCGACCAAACGGGTGAGGCCCTGGCTCAGGCGTTGTTCGGACACCGGCTGGGCGAGGGAAAAAACCCAGGCGCCATCGCGCAAGGCGACGTTCTCGACGGCCGGGTCGATGAAAGCGGCGGCGTAAAGAATCTGGGGGATGCCAGTGCTAGGGACGGCGACGTTAACGGCGATTTCGGTGGCCATTACGGCGCCCTGTTGGCGCCGATATAGGCGGCGATGCCGGCGATGTTGCGGTATTCGGGTTGGTAGAAGTCGAGGCGCGACAGGTCGACGCCGAAAGACTCGGAGACGCGGGCGATCAAACTGACAACACCGAAAGAATCGAGATAGCCATAGTCGAACAAATCGACCGAGGGGTTGAAATCCCGGTCATCTTCGGGGATCGACTGGTCGGCGCGGATGGCGGCGAGCAAGGCGCTGACGATAACGGGCTGCGTGGTCATGGGATCAAGCCGGGCTGACTGCATGTGTGGGCAGGGTAACACGAACCGAGCGGCCAAGAAGATCGAGCAATACGGTGACACGCTCGTTTTCAGCCATGTTTTCGAAGCGGCTCAGGCAGTCGGTGAAAGCGCCGTCGAGAATACGCAAGGGATCGCCGCGGCGCAGGGGGGCGAGTTGCGGTTTCACCGCGCCGTCAGGGCCTTCGCGGGATTGTATGGCCTCGATGACGCCTTCGGGTACCGGTGTGGGCCGCTCACCATGGGCGATCAGGTGGCTGACGCCGAAAGTGCCATTGACCGAACGCCAGCTCATATTGTCGAGGTCGAGGGCAACAAAGATATAACGCGGGAACAAAGGTGCTAGAACCGTGTCGATCTTGCGGGCGTGGCTGCGGCGCTTGCGCCAACGCGGCAGGTAAGCCTCAAAATTCTGCCGCGTCAGGTTGAGCAGCGCGCGCTGCTCGCGGCCAGGCTGGGTTTGGGCCACATACCACCGCATCAGACGGCCCTCAATTCGTTTGTTGTTTGGGTTGTCGCATAATTCGCATCACCGCGGGAACGAGAATGCGCTCGTCAGGGAAGTCTTTTTGCAAACTATCGAAGACCTGCTGGGGGTGGCGAATGTCGGTCAACAAGATGGCATCCACAGCGCCCAGTTCGGCCAATGACGCGATCACCGGGAGACCACTGAAACCGGGCCGATTGTCAGCGGGGTCGAGAATGGCAACCAACTCGACGCCGGTCTCGCGGGCCGCCAAGATGGCGATCTCCGCCATTTCTCCGGTGCCGGCCAGAGCGACACGGCGCCAGCCCCGGCGTGCCGCGGAGGCCAGCAAATCGTTGGTCTCGTCGCGGGCGCGGCGGAAGAAGTCGAATGAGATTTTGAGATATTCGGCGGTCAGGCGGCTCTTTTCGGTAAAGCCGCGCGGCGTCAGATAATAGCCGTAGCGGCCAGCGGGTATGGTCTTGACCTTGATCAGCCCCTTGCGGACGCAGCGTTTGACCAGGGCGTTGGTAAGACCAAGGGCAACGCCAAGGGAGGTGGACAGCCGGCGCTGGGACACATGGGCGTCGTGCGCCACCGCACCGAGCAGGTCGAGGGTCTGTTCGCTGTCGTTCGGTCTGTCCGCCAAGCCCATATTCGTCGCCAAAAGCTCGTGGATCGAGGAAAACGGTTCGCGTTCAAGGGGTGAACTTACGGTGTTCATTAGGTGAACGTCAAGGGGCGGCAAGCGGGGGCGGGTTCGCCACGGGCCCGGCGAACAAGCCGGCCTTGAGGAATAGCGCATCGTCGTCGTAGCGCTGGCGCCAGTAGGGGTTGAGCGGACCGCTATGGCTCTCGGCGGCGGAATAATAGGGCAACAGGGCAGCGGCCAGCCCGGCGGCGTGGAACATGGCCAGAATGTCAGGGGGGCGATGGAGATTGATGGTCTGGCCATGGCGGGCGATGTAGGCGGCGGGCTCGCGATCGTAAAGGCCGGCAAAAGGGCGCGCTTTGTCGCGGTGGTTGCCAAAATCGACCAGATGAAGAAAGCGGGCGCCGGGGGCGCTGAGCTCGCCAAGTTTTTGCAAGGATGGGGCGAGGGGGAAAATATGCTCGAGGCAGGAGTTGGATAGAGAAAGATCGAATGGGCCGGTGAGGTCGCTGGCGAGGAATTTTGCCGTTACCGGTTCGATACGCTGCTCCATGGCCGCCAGGAATGCGTCGAAGGTGAGACGCTCGCCGTAAATGGCGCTGAGATCCTTAAACATGGGGCGGAAATAGCGCTCGACGATACGGGGGTCGCGGGGGATCGCCGGGTTGTAGCCGGGCTCAACTGCGACAAAGCGCGCGCAGCCGAGGAAAACCGCCATGGGTCCCCAGCCAAGCAAAGGGCCGCAGCCCAGCTCGATGACATGGGCGCCGGCGAAGTCGATAGGGGGCCAGGCATGGCGGCGGCGAATGATCGCCTGATAGCGAGAGAGAAAGTCATAGGGGCGGCCGGGCCGCATCTTGCCGCCGTTGAGCAGGCGATGGAGATCCTCCTGGGATTCCCGCAATAATGGAATGCGGCGGCGGATCTGATGAACAACCTCGCGCGGCGGCAAATCGTAAAGGCGACTGGCCAGGCGGCGCATGGGTCAGGGTTCCGACCCGTCTTGGGTCGAGAGCTTGAGGCCGTCGGCGCGCAGCTTTTTGGAGCCACCGCACAGCAGCCAGGCCGGCCCGCCGGGCAGACCAACGGCGACCAAACTGAGGCCGTAAAGTACGGACAGGCCGATGGCTTCGGACGCCGCAAGACCCATGGCGCCAAGGGCGAAAACCATCACCCCCTCGCGCACGCCCCAGCCGGCAATGGTGACGGGGGCGCTGGAGATGAGCAACATGGGGGGGACGACGACAAGCGCCTGCTCCCAGGTTATCGCCGTGCCGATGGCTTTGCCGAGAATGGCGATGACGGCGACGGTGAGGAGATGAATGGTCGTGGACATGGCCAGCAACGGCAGCACCGACCGGCGCGCCAATGAAATTCTGCGGAGATCGCGGCTGAGGTCGATGATGAGGCGCAGAGGCATCCATTTGCGAAAACGCATGCCGGCGTTGCCGCCAAGAATGAGCAATATCGCGGTGCCGGCAAATCCGATGCAAACCATCGCCAGGATGGTCCATTTCGCCGGTCCCTCCGGCAGCAGGCGGAACAAGGCCGGCAAGCTGATGAGGGAGAGCAACACGAGACCGAACAAACCGGCGAAGCGGTCGAGCAAGACGCCATGGATGGCGCCGGTGCGCGTCGCGGCGGTGCGCGATGCCAACCACATGCGAAAGGCGTCGCCACCGACAATCGAGGGCAAGGTCTGATTGAAAAACAGGCCGACCATGGTGAATTTGACCGCGTCGGCGCGGGCCAAACCATTGTCGATCACTTGGGTGATCAGGCGCCAACGGGCGGCGAGGAGACCAAGCTGGACAACCAGCATGAGCAGCGCCAGGCCCACCCACAGCGGATCGGCATGGCTGATGCGCCGGCCGATTTCGGCGATATCGATGCCGCGGGACAAAACAAAAAGCAGGCCGCCGGAGATGCCAAGCTTGGCGGCGAAGATGACGATCTTTCGGAGCATTCTCTCGTCGGCGGTTTTTGTCGATTGTGGCGAAGAGTAACGAAGAGCCCTGGCAATGCCTATGGCGAAGTGTGGGCAACTAGGCTAAATGCTGTCGCGCCAGGCCGTGGGGCGGGCAATCAGGGAGAGTCGGTCGTTGCAGGAAGAGCCTAGGATCACGGTTGTCGGTCTCGGTTATGTGGGCCTGCCGCTGGCGGTTGGGCTGGCGCGGCATTTCCCTGTCACCGGCTTCGATGTGGACCAAGAAAGGGTCGCGGAATTGCGTGGGGGGCGGGACCGCACCAACGAAATAGACGAGGCGGTGCTGCAAAATAGTGGCTTGCGGTTGAGCGATGCGGCCGGGGATATCGGCGATAGCGATGTTTTTATCGTTGCGGTGCCGACGCCTGTCGGAGACGACAAAGAGCCCGACTTGGGGGCGGTCCTGGCCGCCACGCGCATTGTTGGCGAAGCGATGGGGCGCGGCGCCATCGTGGTTTATGAGTCGACAGTCTATCCCGGGGTCACCGAGGAAATCTGCGGCCCGGCGCTGGCCGAAGTTTCAGGTCTCATTTGCGGCGAGGATTTTTTCCTGGGTTATTCGCCCGAACGCATAAATCCCGGCGACAAAGAACATTCCATCGAGCGCATCACCAAAGTCGTGGCCGGGCAAAATGACGCCATAACCGAACGGCTGCTGGACATTTATGGCCGGCTTACCAACGGCAATGTATTTCGGGCACGGGATATCAAGACCGCCGAGGCGGCCAAAGTCATCGAAAACGCGCAGCGCGACATCAATATCGCCTTTGTCAACGAAGTGGCGATGATCCTGGGCCGTTGCGGCTTGAGCATCTACGACGTGCTGGAGGCGGCGGAAACGAAGTGGAATTTTTTGCCGTTTCGTCCGGGGCTGGTGGGGGGCCATTGCATTGGTGTCGACCCCTATTATCTGGCCCATCTGGCCAGACAAATGGATCATGATCCGGAGATTATCCTGGCCGGCCGGCGGATCAATGATGGCATGGGCGACTATGTGGCGGCGGGTGTCGCCCAGGAACTAACGGGGCCGAGCCGGGTGCTGGTGCTCGGCCTGACTTTCAAGGAGAATGTGCCGGACCTGCGCAACTCCAAAGTCATCGATATCGTGCGCGGTCTCAAACAACGCGGCCATGACGTGGATGTGCATGATCCGCACGCCAACGGGGCCGAGGCGAGGGCGCTCTACAATTTGGCGTTGCAACCGGAACTGCAAATATTGACGGGTTATGACGCGGTGGTCGGCGCGGTGCCTCATGATGTCTATCGGCAACTGAGTCGCGCAGATATGGCGCGGTTGCTGACGGCCAATGGCCTGGTTGCGGATGTCAAAGGAATGTGGCGTGAACTGGTGTTGCCCGGCGGTCTGCGACGCTGGCAGCTATAAAGCGGATCGAAGATCCGCTTTATAGCGTCTGTATCGCTCACGGCAGTGAACCTGCGGTTCACGCCTACGCGGGTGCGCCGCAGGGGCGGCGGGCCGCAATTCGCGGCCGTCTCGTGGATCCTGGCCGGATCCACTCGGGGCGTATTGTCCTCGCGGGGTTTTGGGTGTGGTTCGTGCCTGGCACGGGGGTTTCAGAAAATCTCGGCGAATTCGATGTTGGCGCGTTGATAATCGTCCATTTGGCCGATGTCCATCCAATATTCGCGGATGGGATAGGCCAGGGTCTTGTGGCCGGCGGTGCGTAGCCGGTCGAACAGGTTGGGCATGTCGAAAGCGCCGCCGGCCGGCAAATGCTTCGTCGCCGCGGGGTCGAGGGCGTAGATGCCGGCATTGATAAAATAGCGCTCTACGGGCTTCTCGCGAATGTTGCTGATCTGGTTGTTGTTGAGATCGATGACTCCGTAGGGCACCTGAATCTCATATTCGCGCACGGCCATGGTGGCCATGGCGCCGTTATCCTGGTGATAGGCGACGACCTGACCGGGATCGACCTTGGTGAGGATGTCGCCATTCATCACGACAATGGGTGCCGCGCCGATGTCAGGCAGCAACGAAAGAGGGCCGGCGGTGCCCAGGGGTTCTTCTTCCTGGAGATACTCGATGGTGGCGCCAAGGCTGCCGCCGTCGCCGAAATGATCCTTGATGACATCGGCCTGGTAATTCACCGACATGAAAAACTTGTTGAAACCGGCGGCGATACAACGGCGAACGATGGTCTCCAATATGGGCCGGCCGCCGACGTCGAGCATCGGCTTGGGGGTGTTCTCGGTCAGGGGGCGCAGGCGCATGCCTTTGCCGCCGGCCATGACGACAACCCAATTGTCGCGGATGCTGGGCAGCAGCAACTCGTCCAGGGTGATCAAATCGACGGCGCGATTGGCGAAGTCGACGATGGGCAAATGTTTGAGTTTCTGATGCTGCAGGTAGACCAGTATCTCGCCGCGGTCCTGGCCGAAAGGCAGCACACGGGGCCGCGGGTTCATAACCTCCGTGACCGGGGCATCCAAGGCCAGACCGCGCAGGATGGCACGCCGGATGTCGCCGTCGGTGACAGTACCGAGGAGGATGCGGCGGTCATCGACGACCAAACCGATCTTAGGGTCGTTGGTGTCGAGATGCTGAATGACCGTGCGCAGACCCATATTCGGGGGGATCAGGCTCTGCTCAAGCATCGAGGCCGGGGAATTCTTGGTTAATGGCAGACGTGGGGGGGCCGATGGGGCAGATGTGGTGGTCCGCACCGCGTGCCGGGCCGCCGCGGGGCGGCGTTTATGGTCATGTGCCAGGGCCATTTCTCCAGCGTGGAGGGTATGGCCGAATTTGCTAAAATTTTGTTTATGAGGGCGGTGGAGAGTCTTGGTCGCGGGAAGAGTCTGATTCGCTCACGGCAGTGGACCTGCGGTCCACGCCTGCGCGGGCGACGCCGGGCTGCCGGCGGGCCGCTTGCGGCCGTCTCGTAGATCCTGGTCGGATCTACTCTTGTTTTTGTCGTTCACGGCAGTGGACCTGCGGTCCACGCCTGCACGGGCGCGCCGGAGGGCCGGCGGGCCGCAATTCGCGGCCGTTCTTGTTTTTGTCGTTCACGGCAGTGGACCTGCGGTTCACGCCTGCACGGGCGCGCCGGAGGGCCGGCGGGCCGCAATTCGCGGCCGTCTCGTAGATCCTGGTCGGATCTACTCTTGTTTTTGTCGTT
>QIGO01000140.1 GCA_003230015.1 Alphaproteobacteria bacterium
CGGCAATGAAGAAACTCAAGCGGGACCAGGCTTAGATCTATCCGGCGCGCGCCGTTAGGATCGCCGCGTCTCGCTCGAACAGATACAGCAGGATCCGCAACGCTTCCCCGCGTGTGCCCGCCAGATCCGGATCTGTCTCCACGATCAGCCGGGCATCGTCCCGCGCGGTTGCCAGCAAATCGGCATGCACCGCCAGATCCGCCAGCCGAAACCCCGGCAGGCCGGACTGTTTGGTCCCCAGCACATCGCCCGCGCCGCGCAATTTCAGGTCTTGCTCGGCAATAACGAAACCATCCTCGGTTTCCCGCAGAATGCTGAGCCGGGCCTTTGCCGTGGCGCCAATCGGTGTGGCATAGAGCAACAGGCAGGTTGCCGGCTTGTCGCCGCGCCCGATCCGGCCGCGCAGCTGATGCAACTGTGCCAGACCGAAGCGCTCGGCGTCTTCCACCACCATCACGGTGGCTTCGGGTATATCGACCCCCACCTCGATGACCGTCGTCGCCACCAGCAAATCGACCCCGCCAGTGGCGAATTCGTCCATGACTTTGTCTTTTTCCGGCCCTTTCAGCCGGCCATGGACGACGCCCACCCGCTCGCCATAACGCGCTTTCAGGGTCGCATGGCGTTCGGTTACCGCGGCCAGATCGCTGTCCTCGCTCTCTTCCACCAGGGGGCACACCCAGAAAACCTTGGCCCCACCGTCCATGGCCCGCCCGACGGCATCGACCACCTCGTCGAGCCTCTCCAGCGGCATCGCCCTGGTATCCACCGGCTGCCGTCCCGGCGGTTTTTCCGTCAACCGGGATTCATCCAGATCCCCATAGGCCGCCAGCATCAGGGTGCGCGGGATCGGTGTCGCCGTCATCACCAGCATATCCACGGCCTTGCCTTTGTCGGCCAGCAGCATCCTTTGATGCACCCCGAACCGGTGCTGTTCGTCGATCACCGCGAGCGCCAGATCGGCGAACACCACATCTGCCTGAAACAGCGCATGCGTCCCCACCGCCAGCGCCAACTCGCCATTTGCCAGCCCTTGCAGTTGGGTCTCCCGCGCCGACCCCCGATGACGCCCGGTAAGGCGCGCCACTTCAATACCCACGGCCGCCGCCAGCGGCGCGATGGTTTCATAATGCTGCCGCGCCAGGATATCCGTCGGCGCCATCAGCACCGCTTGCGCGCCGCTCTCCACCGCGCTCAACATCGCCAGGAACGCCACCACGGTTTTGCCGCTGCCCACATCCCCCTGCAGCAAGCGCAGCATGCGTTTGTCCGACCCCATATCGCCGTCGATCTCCGCCAGCGCCTTGTTCTGGCTGCCGGTCAGCGCGAAGGGCAGGGCGCTCAGCGCCAATTTCCGCAAGTCGCCGCTGCCTTTGATCGCCCGGCCCTTGCGCACCCTCATTTTGGCGCGCACCAGGGCGATCGCCAATTGGCTTGCCAGCAACTCATCATAGGCCAGGCGCCGGCGGGCCATGGTGGCGGGTTCCAGATCCACGAGATCCCGTGGCCGATGCGCCGCCAGCAGCGACGCCCGCCACCCGGGCCATCCTTCGCGCGCCTTGAAGGCCTTATTCTGCCACTCCGGCAGGTCCGGCGCCCGCGCCAACGCGGCTTCTATGGCTTTACCCATGATTTTAAGGCTGAGCCCGCCGGTCAGACCGTACACCGGCTGCACGATCTGCACTTTCGCCAACTCTTGCGGTGTCGCGATGAAGTCCGGATGGGTCATCTGCAGATCATTGCCGAACCGCTCGAGGGTACCGCTGACCACCCGGGCCGCACCTTGTGGCAGAATCTTCTTCAAATAGTCGCCACGGCCATGGAAGAACACCAGTTGAATACTGCCCGTATCGTCCGAGCAGGTGACCCGGTAGGGCGCCCGCCCGCTCCGCGTCGGCGGCGGCCTATGTTCATCGACAGTCACCATCAGCGTCACCACCCGCCCTGCCACGGCCTCGCCGATTTTCGGCGCATAGCGCCTGTCGATTAGTCCTGTCGGCAGATGCCAACACAGGTCCACCACATGGCCCCCCGCGACACGCGCGATGAACTTGGCGATCCGTGGCCCGACCCCGGGCAAGCTGGTAACCGGGGCGAAGAGCGGAAACAGGATTTCAGGGCGCATGGGCCTGCCCATCGAATGGATTGCTGACAGCGTTGGCGTCAAGTCCTATATCCTACAAAATCAAACCAGGCGAGCCCTCCGCGAGCCCTTGTCCAACCCCCGGTCCAGAGCCCATGCCAGATCTCAACGACCCACGCACCAAGCGGCTTGTCTACCGCAGCAAATACACCGGGACCAAGGAACTCGATGTTTTGCTCGGCCGCTTTGTCGAGCGCCACTTGCCAAATCTGACCCCGGCCCAATTCGACCTCTACGAAAAACTGCTCGAGGCCGAGGATCCCGATCTTTTCATGTGGATCAGCGGCCGCAGGCCGGTACCCGAACAATGGGACAATGAAATCATCGGATTGCTAAAGCGCTGCGATGACCGCCAATAGCCTTTTACCCAATCTTGCCGCCGCCCTCTCCACCAACGGCCTGACCCGGCTCACCGGCGCTCCGGAGGGCTGTGACGCCCTCGCCATGGCCGAGATATTGGCCGTTGGCGCCCCTTTGTTTTTTGTCGCCCGTGAAGAAACCCGCATGGCCCGTGCCGCCGAAGCTCTGAGCTTCTTCGCGCCTGACGCCGAAATTATCACCCTGCCGGCATGGGATTGCCTGCCCTATGACCGCGTACCGCCCCACGCCGACGTCGCCGCCCGGCGCCTGGCAGCACTCACCCGGCTCGCCGGCGGCCCGGGCGACCGGCCCCGCGCCATCCTGACCACTGTCAGCGCCGTTCTCCAGCGCGTGCCGCCGCGCGATACCCTGGCCGCCGCGCGATTGGATCTCGCAAAAGGCAGCCAACTACCCCTGGAACGCCTGAGCAATTTCCTCCTCGGTGGCGGTTACCGCCGCGCCGCCACGGTGCGCGAGCCTGGTGAATTTGCTGTCCGCGGCGGCATTGTCGATGTTTTTCCACCAGGGCAAGGTGAGCCCGTTCGGCTTGATTTTTTCGGCGATGACCTGGACGGATTGCGCGGCTTCGACGCCCTCAGTCAACGCACCACCGGGACATACGACACACTCACCCTCGTACCGGCCAGCGAAATACTGCTCGACGATGACGCCGTCGGGCGGTTCCGCAAACATTATCGCGAGCAATTCGGCGCCGTTCGCGATGACGATATCCTCTATGAAACGGTCAGTGCCGGCAGCCGCCACCCCGGCATGGAACATTGGCTGCCGTTATTCTACCCCCACCTCGACACCCTTTTCGACTACCTACCGGCCGACGCCGCCATCCTGTTGGATGACCAGTGCGATGACGCGCTCGCCACCCGGCTCGATCTGATCCAGGATTACTACGAAGCCCGCCGAACCATTGCCGAGCGCAAGAGAGGGCGTGATACCACTCTCGAAGGGATGGTTTATAACCCGTTGGCACCAAATGCCTTATACTTGGCCGCCGAAGAATGGTCGGCCCTGCTCGGCCGCCGCCCCGCCGGCATCTTCTCCGGTTTCGCGGCACCCCAGGGCCAGGACGGGATATGCGATCTCGGCGGCCGGCGCGCCGCCGATTTCACCGACGCGCGCAGCCGCCCGGACGTCAATCTGTTCGACACCGTCCGCGAGCGTTTTAGGAATGAACGCCGAAAGCACCAGCGCATCCTTGTTACCGCCTACAGTGCCGGCTCCAGTGACCGCCTCAAGCGCCTCATGCAGGACCATGATATTGAGCCGGTGACGGAAGTCGCGGGCTGGCGCGAGGCCAACGCCCTGTCCATACAAACCGTCGCCATCGCCACCTTGGGCATCGAGACCGGCTTCACGCTCAAGGGCCTGACCGTTCTCACCGAGCGCGATATCCTCGGCGACCGCCTGGCGCGCCGCCCCCGCCGCACCCGCCGTGCCGACGATTTCATCTCCGAAGTCTCCAGCCTCAACCAGGGTGATCTCGTCGTCCATGCCGACCACGGCATCGGCCGTTATGAAGGCCTCGAGACTCTCGACATCAGCGGCGCCCCCCATGATTGCCTGCGCCTGGTCTACGCCGGCAACGACAAGCTCTTTCTGCCGGTCGAGAACCTCGAAATATTGTCGCGTTTTGGCTCCGAAGACAGCGGCGTTCCCCTCGACCGCCTCGGCGGTTCGGGCTGGCAGGCCCGCAAGGCCCAGGTCAAGCAGCGCATCCGCGATATCGCCCGCAAACTCCTGCAAGTCGCCGCCGCCCGCCAGCTTCGCCAAGGCCCCCGGCTGACACCCCAGGCCGGTCTCTATGAGGAGTTCGTCGCCCGTTTCCCATTCCCGGAGACCGATGATCAGGACCGCGCCATCGGCGAGACTCTGGACGACCTCGCATCCGGCCGCCCCATGGATCGCCTTATTTGCGGCGATGTCGGTTTTGGCAAGACCGAGGTTGCCCTGCGCGCCGCCTTCGTCACCGCCATGACCGGCCAGCAGGTTGCAATCGTCGTCCCCACCACGCTGCTCGCCCGCCAGCATTACCGGACATTTACCGAGCGTTTCGCCGGCTTGCCGATCCAGATCGCCCAGCTGTCGCGCCTGGTCGCCGCCAAGGATGCCAAGGCCACCAGGGAAGGGCTGGCCAACGGCCGGGTCGATATTGTCATCGGCACCCACACGCTTCTGGCGAAATCGATCAAATTCAGAGACTTGGCGCTTCTTGTTGTCGACGAAGAACAACATTTTGGCGTCAGCCAAAAAGAACGCCTGAAACAGCTTCGTAACGACGTGCACGTGCTGACCCTTACGGCCACGCCAATCCCGCGCACCTTGCAATTGGCTCTTACCGGCGTCCGCGAACTAAGCCTGATCGCCACCCCGCCGGTCGACCGCCTCGCTGTGCGCACTTTCATCTTGCCCTACGACCCGGTAATCATCCGCGAAGCCATCATGCGCGAGCATTTTCGCGGCGGTCAGATTTTCTACGTTTGCCCGCGTCTGCAGGATATCGCCGCCCTGCGCGAGCGCCTGCAGACGCTGGTGCCCGAGGTCAAGATTGCCGTCGCCCACGGCCAGCTTCCCGCTGCTGAACTGGAATCGGTCATGGGCGCCTTTTACGAAGGCCAGTTCCAAGTGCTGCTGAGCACCAACATCGTCGAGTCCGGCCTCGACATTCCAACCGCCAACACCATTGTGATCCACCGCGCCGATATGTTCGGCCTCGCCCAGCTTTATCAGCTTCGCGGCAGGGTAGGGCGCTCGAAGACCCGCGCCTATGCTTACCTGACGCTGCCCACCGACCGCCCTTTGAGCGAATCCGCCCGCAAACGCCTCGATGTCATGCAGACCCTGGACACCCTGGGCGCCGGCTTCTCCCTGGCCAGTCACGACCTTGATATTCGCGGTGCCGGCAATCTGCTCGGCGATGAACAATCCGGCCACATCAAGGAGGTCGGTGTCGAGCTCTACCAGCAGATGCTCGAAGAGGCTGTCGCCGCCGCCCGCGACGCCGGCGCGGCCGAGCCCGGCGATGCCAAGCCGGCATGGACGCCAACCATTGCGGTCGGCACGCCGGTCTTAATCCCCGAACCCTATGTGCAGGACCTCAGCGTCCGCCTCGGCCTCTACCGCCGCATCGCCAACCTCGTCGACGCGGCCGAATTGGATAGTTTTGCCGCCGAGATGATCGACCGCTTCGGCCCTCTGCCATCCGAGGTCGAGAACCTGCTCTCCATCGTCGGCCTCAAACAGCTTTGCCGCAGCGCCGGCGTCGAAAAACTCGATGCCGGCCCCAAAGGAGCGGTTGTGACCTTCCGCGATAACAGCTTTGCCGACCCCGCGGCCTTAGTGGCATTCATCACCAGCCAAGCCGGCACCGTCAAACTCCGCCCCGACCACAAACTCGTCTACCGCCGCGACTGGGTCGACGAGAAACAGCGTCTCCAAGGCATCCGGCGTTTAATGACCAAACTAGGCCAACTTGCCGGCAATTCCGCCCAGGCCGCGGAGTAGACGAAGATGAAACCTGCCGCGCCCTACTTGCTGCCGCGTTTTGCACCCGCGGCTAGAATTGCCAACACCAGGAACAACATCGCCCCGAATCCCCAGACACGAAACGCTGTCGCCATCTGGATCATCGGAACCGTCGCGTACATCAGCGCAAGCGCGCTCCAGACGATAAATACGATCCCCAGAAGAACGGTGTCCAGCCGCTTCATTGATTCATTCTCCCTACGGCCCACTCAGTGCCCAGCGGCACCGACCAGGATCGGCACACGTTGCAGAATCTCGAAACTCAGCGCTGTGAAGCCATACATCGCCGCCACCATGGCTAAAATGGACAATGGCCCAACCCATGCGCGCTCTCTCGTGGCGGCCGAACCGCTCCACGAGACCACATAGAGACTAGCCACATCGACGCCGATTTCGCGGTTTTGCGAGAACAGCATCCGCAGCAGCGCGTAGACATAGATGGCGAGCACGGCCGCCATCAGCAGCGACCCGGCGCCGATCACGCCCATCATGGTTCCCCAGACGAAGGGAGCGTCGATATGCTCCACCGGATCGTCGACATGATAAGCTAGCTCGAAAATGCGCCTCGGCACCCCGTGATAACCCGCCGCGATGCCGCCCGCGCCGAATAGGCCCAGTCCGATCGTCAGGATGTATGGCAGCCTCGCCAGCACGGCGGGCCGCCAGCACCGGTGCCCGGTCAGCGACGGGATCACGTAGATCAGCGCCGCGATGAAGGTCAGCGATATACCGCCAACGGTCAAAAAGTGAAAATAGCCGGGCACGTAGAATGTATCGCTCAACAGAACCGCGAGTCTCTCCTGGATCAGCACCATGGAGAAAACCCCGCCGAGCGCCATATTCACCGCCGCCATACCGACCGCGGCCATCACCGGATTGCGCCACGGCAGCAGTTTGATCCACCCGAACAGGCCACGTCCGCCCTGCGCGCGGGCGTACGATTCCAATGACGCAACGATGACGACGAAGACCAGGATGGTCGGCACGGCGATGAACAGCGACAGCAGGGACCCAACGACGCGGACCGCCTCCGCCAGATCGGGTTCGAGGAACATGTGATAGAGCGAGGTCGGCGGCACGAAGATCATGTAGATGGCGAAAACGATCTTCGAGAATTTGGGTCCGAACACCGACTGCATCCCGGTGACATTCTCCATCAGCACATACCAGAGAACGACGGTCGCCATCAGCGGCAGGTAATGCATGTTGTGGAACAGCACACTCCAGCTCATGGCATAACCGGCGACGGATTCCCGCAAGCCCAGGGTCCAGAACAACGGCGGCAGGAAGGCGTTCGCCCCGGCAACCGCCGCCACGAGGAGCAGGCCGCTCCACGCCACGGCCGCGAAACTGATCGGCGTCCAGCTTTCGATGACGCCGCGGAATTTCGGGCGCACCGCGGTCGCGATGGCACAGGTTGCCACCATCGCCAGGCCTGCACTGAGCAATACATAGCCCAGATAGAAGAAGCGCCCCTCGGACGGATCGTCGATCAAAAGACTCGGGTTGCCGTCATAGAGCAGTATTGTTCCGCCAAAGTAGCTCGACTCGCTCGACACCATTCCGGCCAGCATCGTGACGAAGCCGAGCCAGGCCAGCGGACGTAACGCAACCTCACCCGCGCCCTCGGTATAGACCGCGGCGAGAAGCAGCACGAAACCGGCTTGGACGAAATACAACCAGTAGAAAAATATCGTGACACCGTGCAGCCCCAGCATCCTGTAGGCTGTTGCCGACTCTATCCCGAAAAGACCGGTTCGTCCCGCCGCCGTCATGGTTGCGAAGACGATACCGAGGGCCAGCGCAAGCACGGCGATCGAAAAAAATGCCAGCAACAGGTTTTTGTCACCCGGGTTCAAGTTCCTGGTGCCGGCGATCAGCTTGCTCTTTGTCTTGGTCAATGCTCAGGCCCCTTCATTCCACAATGATCTTTCCCTTCATCTGGTCATGGCCCGCGCCGCAATAGACCGTGCAATAGATCATGAACTCCCCGCGTTCGGAGAAGGTCATCACCATTTCCGTCAACACCATTGCCGGCCGCCGCATGATGTGCCCGGCAAAGCCGGCGCGAATGCTGGCACCGTGGTTCACGTCCATCGACATCATGCGGAAACGGTAAGGGACATTACGGTCTAGGCGCAGTACGCGGGGCTCATAGGAGAACCGCATCGCCATCAGGTAGACGTCGATGGGTTCTTCGGCATCGGCCGGCCCGGCGGCATCCATCTCTTCCTGCGCACCGTCCCCGCGCGCCGCCTCCATCGCCTCCGTCCACTCGCGGGTGGGCTGGACACTGCCGTCCGGGAGGCTGAGATCTTCGACGAATTTGAGCGTTATTTCCTCGAATTCATCCGGCGTCATCGCGCCACCACCGTCCTGCGCCATGTTTTCAACCGACGCGCTCTGCACGTCCATACCCGCCATCGGCGTGACGGGCGCGGGCCCGGCCGACTCCTCGGCCAGAAAACTCAGACTTGTGGGCGCCGCACCGTAGGCCGCCCAGAGAAAATAAAGCGTAAGGACAAAGAGCCCGACAAAAACCGCGAAACCCGGCCGCAATGTGAAATGTCGGGACTCCGGTTTCGCTGCCTCAGCCATCGTCGATGTTGCACCGTGAAATCGGTTACACAAGCATCAACACCCTCGCAGCAATCGGATCGAATTGCATTGATCTGGATCAATGCATGATTTCACCCCTAGCAAGCACCTGAATTCACACCCCGAACTCGCGCGCCAACGTCGCGCAGAGCTTTTCATACGCTTGATCGCGAATCGGTGTGCCGTGCGCCGACAGCAGGTGGCGGAAGGACAGCGCCTTAATCCGCTCAAAGTCCTCGGCCTTGGGTTCGCAAAACCGGCGCTCGGGATTAAGCCGCGTCTGCCTCGATCGCTGCCAGATCCAGCAACGGCAGAAACGCTTCACTTTCCTGGGCACCGGCAATGGCGTATTCACCATTCACCACGAACCAGGGCACCCCATCGATGCCCATGCGCCGTGCCCGCAGGTCCTCGGCATGCACTTCCGCGACCCCGGCCCCGGAATCCAGATATGCCGCGGTGCTTCGCGCGTCGAGACCGCAGGCGACAGCGATTTCCACCAGCCTGTCTCTGTCGCCTATATCGACGCCCGCCGTAAAAAAAGCCCGGTACAGCGCGTCGACCAGCGGCGCATGAATACCCGCCGCAGCACCAAAGCGGATAAGCCGCAATGCCGCCAGGCTGTTTGGCACGCGTTTAATGAGATCGAACCGAAACCCGATCGCATCCTCCCGCCCGGCCTCGTCCAGCGCCTCATAATACCGCCGCGCCCTTACCAAACTGCCGAATTTCATCGCCACATAGGCATCGTACGCGACGCCTTCGGGCGGCACGTCCGGATCGAGCTGAAACGGTCGCCAGCGCAGCGAGAAAGTCAGTGCCGGCCGCGCCCCCAGTGCCCTCTCCAGGCGCCGTTTACCGAGAAAACACCATGGGCACACCACATCGGCATAGATATCAACATGCATGCTGGATAGTTGGAGCGATAACCCCGCTAAGGCAAGAGCATCTATTTCGCGCGCCCAACTTTGGCCATATTGCTCGCCGAATTTGCCGCCAGAGGAGAACAGCGGATGAACAGTGCCATCCAATTCGCCGGCGATTTGGTCGGCCGGTTCGATCCTGATAACCCGGTCAACTTGACCCTGTTTTTTGCCTGGCTGGTGGTTTTCGTTTTCACCTTCACCGGCGTCTGGCGTGCCCGCTGGCGCTGGGTCAGGCTAATCTGCTATCTCGTCAACCAGGCGGCGAGTTTCATCATGCTGCAGGCTGGCGTTCTTACTCTGGCCATCATCTACGGACGCTGGCGCGAGGCCGCGGCGACAGCACTTCTGACCCTGGTCATCTCCCTGTGGTTTTTCCGCGACCCCGCTCCCCCGGCAAAGGAGCGAAAAGGGCAGGGTGGCACCGTGCAGGGTGGCACTGTATCGAGGAGGGCGACCGATTGAACGAAGCCGCGCTGGCAGCCTTCATCGCCACCGAATCCAGAGCCCGAAACGCCAAAATAGGCAATATCCAGCGCCTTGCGGGCGGTGCCGTTAAGCAAAGTTGGGCCATCGCTGCCAACATCCGCGGCGGCCCCATGGCGGGCAGTCACATATTTGTATTGCGCACGCCTGGCCCCTCCGATTTACCCGCGACCATCCCCTTGGACCAAGAGTTCGCTGTCCATCGATCGGCGTGGCAGACCGCCATTGCCGTGCCTGAACCCCTATGGTTCGCTCCCCAGAGCACGATCATGGCCAAGCCATTCTACCTCATGCGCCATTGCGCCGGGACAGCCGAGCCAAGGCTGATACTGGAGCCTGGGGCCACGGGCATCGACCACCCCTCGCTTGCCCTGGCTCTGGCATCGTCACTGGCCAAAATACACACCATGCAGCCACCGGCGATCCGGCGCCCCGCACTGTCCGATGATCCCGCCCTCCGGTTCATCCAGACATGTTATGACCAGCTCGACCAACGCCCGTCCGCTCACCCTGTGCTCGAGTGGGGATTACGCCATCTTGAGCGTAACCGGCCGACACTGCCTCTCTGGGCATTCTGCCACCGCGACTTCCGCACCGGCAATTATTTGGTGGACGAGGGCGGTCTTGTCGCCATTCTCGACTGGGAATTCGCCGGCTGGAGCGATCCCCATGAGGATATCGGCTGGTTCTGCGCCAAATGCTGGCGCTTCGGCGCACCCCGAAGGGCGGCGGGGGGTCTTGCCTCCCGCGCTGTCTTTTTCACCGGCTACGAGCAAGCCGGCGGCCTGCCCATTGACCCCGGCCGCGTCGAATTTTGGGAATTGGCCGCCCATATTCGTTGGGCTTTGATCGCCCTCCAGCAGTCCGACCGCCACCTCAGCGGCGCCGAGCCACGCCTGGAATTCGCCCTTCTTGGCCGCCGCCTCGCTCAATTGGAGCATGAGATACTCGCCATGACAGGAGGCGCCTGATGCCAACCCAACCCGACGCAACGACCCTGCTGTCCGCCGCCCGGGATACGCTTGTCGAGGTCATTTTGCCCCAATTACCCGCCGCCGCCCGCACTCAAGGTGAGCATGTCGCACTGGCTCTCGCCATCGCGATTCGTGACATCGCGGCCGCGGCGAACGGACAAATTATCGATACCGGCCTGTCTGAGATCTATCCTCAAACCCAAACGCCCGGCGCAACCACCCTGCAGCGCCTCGCCACCGAAATCCGCGCCGGCCGGTTCGATGACCCGGGCGCGCAACGCACCGCCTTGCTCACCTATTTGCGCCAGGCAACGGCCGAAAGACTCGCTATCGACAACCCCGAATACCGTTAGCGCCGGCCGTCCCAGCGCGCCACTCAGTCGTCATCGTCAAAGCCCGCCTCCTTTACCTTTTCCTTGCGGTAATTCGGCGCGATCCTCACGTGAACAGCGGACTAACCGCTATCGTGAGCCTTGTCACTACGCTGCCTGAATTTTGGCGCATTGATCCAGATCAATATGTGGGATTAGTACAGGTTTAGAACACCAGCGGCACGGGGCGAGGACATATCCACGACTCGGCGCATATGAGAAACTGCGGATCACTCACACTTCGTTAACCAGGATCCTGCCGTAATGGACGACGCCAATATCATCGCTCGTAAAGTGCCATTGGAGCGCGTCATCGTGGGTGAGCGTCTGCGCCAGTTCAGAGAGTCCCAGGTTGACTCTCTCATTGAATCCATCTCCGAAATTGGTTTGCTCACGCCGATCTCCGTCCATGAGAACCCGGACGGCGAGAATTACAACCTTGTCGCCGGCCTCCACCGGTTGGAAGCCTGCCGCAAACTCGGCTGGCCCGAGATCGACGCCATCCTCGTCGACAGCCTCGACGAGTACGAACGCATCCTCTGGGAAATCGATGAAAACCTCATGCGCGCCGAGCTCAGCGAGGGCGAGCGCGCCGAGCACCTCGCGCCGCAAGCAGATATTCGAGGCCAAACGCGAAAGAACCCGCCTACCCACGATGAGCCTTGCTGCCAAACCGCAATATGAAAGGGGTTTTGCTTCCGAGACGGCTGAGCGAACCGGTCTGACAAAACGCCACATCAACCGCTCCATCCGCCGTGCCGAACTCGTCGCCCCCGATG